>JAILLJ010000148.1 GCA_024693205.1 Clostridiales bacterium
GGAAAGGTCTATATCCCCGAGGATACCGACGGCAGAAGGATCGCCGATATCAAATTCGGCTACATCCATCCCTGCTCGACATACCCTCTGTCGGATCTTAAGGTTAAGATAAACTGAGATACGGCATTTACGCCCTGCCCGACAGGTAAAAATTCATAAAAGTTAAAGCAGACAACGTGTTTTCGCGCTGTCTGCTTTTTATTGTTTAATTCTTAATTCTAAATTTAAATTATCGTTTCCGCAGGAACAGCATGTACACCCCGAACGCTGCGGCGATCAGGAAGCCTACTCCTGCGGCGATCACGGCGGCTATGCGCCTTCCTCCGTGAGAGCCTTGGTCCTGCTCCGTCACGGGTACGGTCGTCAGCGAAATGCTCTCGGTATTATACGCTGTCGTTTCGCCTTCGGTAAAAACTTCCATCGCGGATGATTCAAGCTCGGTCGTCGTCTCCGCTTCGGACACGGTGACCGCTTCCGTCGTCGCTTCCTCTGTTATTTCATCCTCGATCAATATCGATTCCGTCGCAGGGACAATGGCCTTTACTGTCGTCGTAGGTCTTGTCGTGCGCTGTGTCGTCGGCACGGGACGCGCGGTCAACGAAACAGCTGTTTGCGCCGTCGTTGTTTTCGCGGTGGTCTTTTCCGTGGGCTTCGTTGCTGTGAAGCCGAGCTTCGCAGTCGTTATACCGACATACTTCGTCGTTGAGGAAGTCTTTCCCGCATCCTTTGTCGTTGACGTCTTGTCGGACGCGTTCGTTCCGTTATTATTGTCCGACGAGCCGCCTTTCGGGTAAACGCTTGGTTCGGTAATGTTTCCTCCGTGGATCGTCGGATCATCCGATGACGTCGTGTTGGTCTTTGGCTTTTTTCCCGTCGTGAACGAAAGCTCATAGTCCTCGTCCATCTTGTTGCCGTTTTTTGCCGAAAGATCTTTCGATATTTTAAGCGTATATTTTGTCTCCGCCTTTAAGTTCTTACAAGCTATTACGACTGTCCTTTTCACTTCCGTCGACGGGTCTATCTGATCGTCGCCCATTAAGACCGAAAAGCTGCCCTGACTTCCGTCGTCGGCCGTAAGCGAAAAGCAATTTATGTTGTTTTCCTTAACGGCGATGTTGACGACGTTGTTTGAAAAGACAAGCTCTATTTTTACGTTGACGTCGACGTCGGTTTCGCCGTCCGAGATCGACGAAGTAACGACGGTCGGATGTTTTTCGCCGTTTCCGTCGCCTGTCCCTCCGCCCGAGCCGTCGCCGTCTGCCGCCGATACCGACAGCACGGTACAGACGACCAGGAGAGCGGCAAAAACAGCGCTCATAATTTTATTCATCACTATACTTCCCCTTTACACATTCAAATCCGCCCTTTATCCATCGGCGGTATCTGCAATTAAGACAGCTTATATTTTCATCGTCGCAAAGCTCCTCCTCATAATCATCGGAGTAATCGGAACAGCTTTCCGCCGTCAAAACGGCTTTTTTGATTTTTTCTTTATCCATCATTTTTTATTTTTTAATTTTTTAGGAACGGGAACATATAAGTCCCCGCGCCTTTCAGCTACTATCGTTATCATAAAATCGCGGTATACCGCCTTTGTGACAGCCTCGAAACAGATCGTTTCATCGTCAGGTATTTTTTTAAGCGTTTCGCTGTCTATCGCCTGTCCTGCCCCGTATTTTTTGCAAAAATCACGACATGTCAGTCTCTCTCCCTCTTTTTCGGGAAAGATCTTTCCCTTTATCCTGCCGTCAGAACCCGTCAAGCGAAGTCCTATCCCCGCGAGCGCGCCGATGATTCCGCTTCCGTCGCCGCCGTGCTCCGAAAGAAATATCTCTCCGTCATAAAGCTTCGCGGTATTAAACGCGTCGTCCTTTGTGAGGACTTCGCTCTGCGCCCTTTTGCCGAACGCGGTCAAAAAGGAAGTATCGCTCCCCTTCGGCTCATAGACGCACAGTCCCGGGTCGGACCCGTCGGCGCTGTTATTTTCGAGATATTCCCCCGCAAAGCGTACGACCGCTTCAGTGTCGTCTGTCAAAAGAGCGCTGCACATCGAGCTGTTGTGGGATGTATACGCTATTTTGTCGCTGATAAGAAGCTGATGTCTCGTGACAAAACCGCCCTCCGCGATCCCCTCATCCTTCAGGCGGTCACAGATATTTTCAAGTATCTCGCCCGTGCCGATGCTGTCGATATTGTCGGTGTCGTCGATGCAGATATAGACGGTTTTCATCATTCACTCCATTTTATTTCCCGGCTTTGCGATACGCATATCTGTGCCCGTAATCACGGCGTCAAGCAGCTCGTCGCTCATTTCGTAGTCGTAAAATTTCAAAAAATAATCGTACAGCTCTTTTTTGAAATCTATATCGTAATATTCCGGATAAAGCAGGTTCTCGAGCCACATCGCCGCAAGAGGTATCTCTGTACTCGTCGGATGTCCCATTCTCGACGTGCCGACGGGCATACCGTAAACTCTCTTGTTCTTTACGGCGTCAAGCCCGCGCCATTTTTCGTCCGACAGGATATAACCGTCGACGCCCGGCTCGTTACAAATGATTAAATCGGGGTTCCAGACATATATCTGTTCGAGCGTCGTATACGCCTTTTCTCCGTTGAATCTTATCCCCTTTTTGTCCGTCAGCGCGACGTTCACAGCGCCCGTATAGCTTATCCATTCGGCGCAGACGCTACCCTCATAATCTGTCCTTACCGCCTCGTTTACGGAGTGATAAAGCCGCGGCCGCTCGCTTTCGGGCGCCTTTGCCGTCGCCCTTTTGATATCACGGAGCGTATTTTTATAAAACTCTATGTATTCGTCCGCTTCTTCCTCGTTTCCGAGAGCTTCGCCGACGGTTTTTATCGCCTTAAACTGCCCCTCGATATCGGTAAAGCCTATCACAACTATCGGGATATCGAGAAGCTCGAGTTTTTTTCTTTCATCGTCGGAATCCCATGTGCCGTCGTTCACTATTATAAGGTCGGTATTCTTTTTAAGTATCTCCTCGGCGTTGACCGAGCCGCTGTTTTTGACGACCGTTATATCGGCCGTTCCCGGACAGATAAGATCGAGCAGAACGCTTCTTGTGACGTTGTTGCACGTTGAAGTTATTTCCTTCCCCTTGCCGAACATCACCGTAAGCGAACCTGAAAAGGGATCGATACAGCAAATGCTTTTGGGATCGGAGGGGACCGAAACGGTCCTGCCTACGGTATCGGTAACGGTTATCCCGTTTCTGTTTTCGTCTTTCGGATCGATTTTTTCACCGCTACAGGACGAAAAAAGAAAGAGCAGGATAAAAAGGCATACCAAAGCTTTTTTCTTCATTATAAAAAGCTCTCTTTCGCTGAGTTTATGAGAAAGCCGTCATTACTACGCTTTTTTCCGCTCCGTCGGAAATGATCCTTGACTCGACGCCGTAGACGTCCTTTATGGAGCTTTCGGTTATTATCTCAGACGGCGTACCCCTGCCGTATATCATACCGCCTGACATAAGGACGCAGTCGACGGGAACGTTTCTGCTCTCGAACCAAAAGCCGTGGTTCGGCGAATGCGTCGCCATAATAACGCTTACGTTGTTTTCGATCGCAAGTCTCGCGGCGCTTTCGAGAAACATAAGCTCGTTTCTGAAATCGAGAAACGCCGTCGGCTCATCCATAAGGATAATCCCCGCGTCCTGACAAAGCGCTCTCGCGAGAAGTACAAGCCTTATTTCGCCGCCCGAAAGACTGCTGTATGTCCTGTCGGCAAAACCCGAAATACCCGCCTGCTCCATCGCCCTTTCGCACGCTTCAAAATCGCTTTTTTCGGGGGAGCCGAAAAGACCGGCATACGCCATCCTGCCCATTAAAACCGCGTCGCGCACGGTATAAGGGAACGTCACGGAATGTATCTGAGGTATATATGCGATTCGGCGTGAAATTTCGGAGCGTTTAAGCTTTGACAAGCTCGTTCCGTCTATCGAAATGCTTCTTCCGTCGGAAATGATCTTCATTATGCAGCCGAGAAGCGTCGTTTTTCCGCTCCCGTTAGGCCCCATAAGACATGTTATCCCTGCGCCGTCGACGCAAAGGGATATGTTTTTAAGCACATTATCTCCGCCTGGGTATGCAAAAGAAAGGTTTTTTATATCGAGCCTCATTTCCAGCCGCCCCCCTTCGTCTTTTTAAGGAGGTATACGAAAAACGGCGCGCCGATAAGCGAACATAATATCCCGATCGGTATTTCGGACGAACTGAGATTTCTCGAAAGAAGGTCGATAATTATCATAAACGACGCTCCTAGGGAGATGCTGACGGGAATGAGCCGCCTGTTGTCGCTCCCCGTGATCATCCGCCCGATATGTGGTATTATAAGCCCCACCCAGCCTATCGTTCCGCTTATACAGACCGCCGCGGAGGTGGCAAGCGTCGCTCCGCCGATTATAAGAAAATTATAGAGCCTTGTATCGACGCCGAGCGACTCCGCTTCAAAGGCGCCCATCGACAGCGCGTTTATCCGCCAGCGGCATAAATAGATAAGGCTTATCCCCGTAAGTATCGGGATAAATGCGATAAAATGGGAGTAATTTATCGAAGCGAACGAGCCCATGAACCAAAAGGTTATGCTCGGGAGCTGGCTGTAAGGATCGGCGATGACCTTTAATATCGAAATAAGAGCGCTGAAAAAGCTCGAAACGATCGTACCGCCCAAAATAAGCGTTACGACCGACGACGTCCCTCCGACCTTTCCGGAAAGATACGCGAGTATCACGGCAAAAACGGCGAACAGGAAGGCGGATATGTATGTCATTTTTCCGCCGCCCAAAAATACTATCGCAAGACACGCGCCGAAGCCCGCTCCGTTTGAAACGCCGAGTATCCCGGAATTAACGAGCGGATTTCTGAAAACGCCCTGGAACGCCGCGCCCGATACGGAAAGAGCCGCTCCGCAGAACGCTGCGGCGACCGCTCTCGGAAAACGAAGATCCCAGACCACGGTCGAAAGCGTCGTGTCGGACGACAGCGGATGAAGGAGCGTATTTATCATATCGCCGAAGCTTATCCCGTAGATACCGATAAAGAGCGATAAAACAATAAAAAAGACCGGACAGATAATAAGTATCGACGTCGTCAAAACCTTTTTCATCCGATCCCGCCCTTCCGAAAAAGCCTTAAAATCCGGATAAAGCCTGCCGCCGAAATAAAGGTGGCAGGCTTTACTTAGTTAAAATCAACCGAAAATGCCCTTTGTTCTTTTATATATTATGTTTAAGGCTCTCAATATCATTACTATTATCATGTTGAAGAAGCTCTTTATCCTTTCTATTAAGCGCTGGAAGAAGGGCTTTGCCTTGACGCTGAATTTATAAGAAGCGTCAGTGCCGAGCTTGTTGCCGTTATTGGCGGTAACGTCCGCGCCTATCGTGAGAACATATTCTCCGGCTTCGTCGGCTGTAAAGGCAAGAGTATAAAAACCTTTTTCGCCCATCTCGATATCGCCGGCAACATCTTTGGAACCGTTCACGAGCTTGATGGCTTTTTTGTTCGC
>JAILLJ010000164.1 GCA_024693205.1 Clostridiales bacterium
CGCCTCTCAACTCGGATTTCATATCGAGCCGGAGACGGCAAAGAGCATACACAAGAACAGAGAGCTTCTTAAAAACATATCCTCCGAGCGGATCCTGTCGGAGCTTTATAAGCTGCTGTGCGGCGATGGCGCCTCATATATTATATCCGACTACGCCGACGTAATCAAGATATTTATTCCGTCTCTCAGTACCGATGAGCGATTTTACGAAACGGTCAAGGGTATAAACAGACTTCCCGCGGAAAAAACACTCCGGATGTCGCTGCTCCTTGACGGCATGTCAAAGGAACAGTGTTCCGAAATACTGCGTTTTCTTCGTGCGGATAAAAAAACGCTTAAAGCCGTATCCGCTTTGGCGGAAATAAGAAACGCAGACGTCGGGACGACACGCGGTGAAATAAGACGTTTCATCTCGGACAATTCATTTACGGCGCTCGAAAGACTTATCGCCCTCAGGCGCGCCAAGGGGACGGAGCCTCAAAAAACCGATCTCGCGGAAAAACTCATGGAAGAGGTACGAGCCGACGGCGACTGCGTCTCGCTCGCCGACCTGAAAATAAACGGAAGAGACATAAAAAAACTCGGCGAGAGCGAAGGAGTCAGGATAGGAGAAATAATAGAAAGGATCTACGGCCTTGTCCTCGACGGAAGCCTTAAAAACGAAAGAGGCGTACTGCTTAACGCCGCTTCGGAGATCATCCGAAAGAGTTTCTGAACACTTTTTACAAAAATGTCCCTTTATTTAACGGACATATTCTTTTAACCTTGTTGAAAACCGAACAAATCCGCGTTTGTTTTTCATCATTAGAAATTATTTTTTATAAACAGTTGATTTTTCTTTTTGATTATGTTAAAATTCATCGTGTTCATTAAAAAACGCGATGACGATGTTTTTTGATAATTTAATTTGTGGGTCGGTGAATTAAATGAGTGAAAGAAAAATAGACAGAAGGGTAAAATATACGAAATCCGTTTTAAAAGATGCTATCATCAGCCTTCTCGAAACAAAACCAATCTCAAAAATTACGATCAAAGAGCTGTGTGAAGTTGCCGATATCAACAGAGGGACGTTTTACGCGCATTACAGCGATCAGTACGACCTGCTCTCCCAGATAGGCGTTGAGCTGATGTCCGATGTGGACAGTTACCTGACTTCGATCGAAAAGTATGACAAGAATACGCATTCCGACGAATTGGACTCGCGCATATTCAGCGTCATATCAGCCTGCTTTGAATATATCCATGAGAACCGCAAGACGATAAAGATACTTATTTCCGACAACTGCGGATACGATATCCAGAAGGAAGCCGCCAATTGGATAAGAAACCGTAAGATGGAGGATCTCGAAAAGGTAGATTACATGGATGAAAACGCCAAGAATTTTACCTATTCCTATGTCGCAAGCGGCACTATCGGTATAATCCGTGAATGGCTCAACACCGATAATAATATCTCCTCCTCCGAGATCGCCGAATACGTCTACAGGATGATAAGGGACGGTATCAACGGTTTCAGAGTAAAGGCCGCAAATAAATAATAAGATCAATAACAAACGGGACCGAAAAGGCAAATGCCGATCCGGTCCCGATTTTTATTGTTTATTTATTCTGCTTATTCTTCCTCGGTGTATTTTGAAATGAGCCCGTAAAGCTCGTCCCTGTCCCTGAAGCCTACGACGCGTTCCTTTTCTTCTCCGCCGACAAGGATCATTATCGTGGGAATACTGAGCACGCCGCGCTGTGACGCTATATCCTCGGCGTCCTCGACGTCTACCTTATAGAACTCAGCCATGCCGTCCATCTCATCCGAAAGCTCCTCGATAACGGGCGCTATCATGCGGCAGGGCGTACACCATTCAGCCCAAAAGTCGACAACGACCGGAAGCTCGGCCGATTTGACAGTTTCTTCAAAATTTTCGGAAAATAAAAAATTCATCGCCATTTAATCCTCATTCTCCTCATCGTCAAAATTGATGCGTTTTTCCTCGATAACAAGCGGCCTGTTCATTATCCTTGTGTTGATATTGAGTATATATTCTCCGAGGAAGCCGATAAAGAAAAGCTGTATCGCTCCGAGGAAAAACATTCCTATCAAAACGGGCGCCATGCCCATCGGAAAGCTGTCCCAGTAAACAAGCTTTAAAATAAAATATACGACGCCTATTATAAAGCTTATAAAGGAGATGATCGCTCCGGAGAACGTCGCCATCCTCAGTCCGACCTTGGTGTAGGATGTAAAGCTGAGCATCGCCGCGTCATAAAGCGAATAAAAACCGTTGTGGGTCTTTCCCGCCTTTCGTTTCTGCTGCTCATACGGCAGCTCTTTCCTGCTCGCTCCGAACTCCGCCACGACGCCTCTTAAAAACGGTATCGGATCCTTGAGGCTTCTTAAGACCTCGATAAAGCTTCTGTCATAAAGCCCGAAGCCGGTAAAATGCTCGATCTGTTCGGTACTGCTCATTTTTTCGATGAGCTTGTAATAGCATGTCCGCAAAAAACGGATAAATTTATTTTCCTTGCTCGACGTCTTTATACCGCAGACTATCTTATATCCCTTTTCCCATTCCGCAACGAATCTCGGTATCATGTAAAGCGGATCCTGGAAGTCGGCGCAGATCGGGATGGCGCAGTCGCCCGTAGTCTGTAAAAGTCCGTAATAGGGGGAATTGAACTGGCCGAAATTGCGGCAGTTGAATATCGCCTTTATTTTTTTATCTTTTGAACAGATCATTTCAAGTCTCTCTCTCGTCCTGTCGGTCGAATGATTGTCGATAAAAATGATCTCGTAATCATAACCGGGAAGCTCCTTTACCATGACCTCGGTCAGCGCTTCGCTCATCGGGATCACGTTTTCCTCCTCGTTATAGCAGGGAACGAGAATACTGATCTTTTTCAAATAAGCCACTCCTTTAATGCAGTAAACGCGTTATATAATGCGCCGCAGTATATATCATCGGGAAGACGTAAAAGACTGCCAGCACGGCGGTAACGGCCGCAAAATAACCGTATTCTATAACCGAAAACAGCCGACCGCCCTTTTCGGCGCCGCGCCTGTTCTTTTTATTATACACCCAAAGAAGTATTATTGCAAGCAGTGTTACCGCGCTTATCATTGCTCCTGCGCGAAGTCCCCTCGGCATAAACTTCATCTCGACTTCGTTTTCGCCTTTTTCGAGCTTCACCGCCATGTAATTCATAAGCGCCGTTTCCGTTTCGGCCTTTTTTCCGTTTACGGTACACGTCCATCCGTCGTCCTTCGTTACCGGGATAAAGAGCCGGTCTCCGTCGTTTTCGGAGACGGCTGATATCTTAAGGCTTCTTTTTCCAGCTTCGGCTTCTATCTTATCCCGCTCGCTTTCACAGAGCGACGAAAGCTTTTCGTTATCCATCACGGCAAAATACGCCTTGAATTTATCGAACGTAAACCCTTCGGCTGTCCTCTTTATCGAAACCGTCACGTTCTCGTTTTCAAAAACTCCGAGCGACAAAATACCGTTGTTGAACCTCGCCGGATACCCCTCGTTCCGGCGTTCGCCGAGCGAGGGAATTATGAGCGGCGATCCGTTCACATAGACTTCAAAGCTGTTTTTTATTTTAAGCGCCGAAAACGAAACATAAAGCGTCCCCTTCCCGGCGACCCTAAGCTCATGCACCTGCTCCAAGGACGTCGTCCTGACGTCGCTTTTTGGGAACGAGAAAAGATTTATCTCCCGCCCCGCTATCGAATCGGCGATCCTGTTATTTATCTCAAAGACGTTTCCGTCAAATATGTCGTCGGAAACGATATTTTCATCGGCGACGGCCCCGAACGAAAAGCTGTAGGGACGCGAATAAAGATACATATCCCCCGCTTTGCCGAGGCTGTCGTAAGCTTCGTTTGTTATTTCGGCGAGGCTCAGAACATATTTTTCTCCCAAAAGCGCGTCGGTCAGCTGAGTCCCTCCGACGTCGAGGACTCTCGTATAGATAGTCGAATACCCGAGCTTTTTCATGCTTTCCTTTATCGTCGACGGGATCATGTGGGTGAAATTGGACATCGACGGATAATCGACGATAAGCGGATAATTCGTGTTCAGCGACGCGTCGGAGTTTTTTATCCTCGAAAGGCTGTCGTTTGGTACAGCCAGCGAGTCGTGGATCAGGTCGCATTCGTCGATATATTCGAGCGCGTACTCCATCTGTCTCGGACGGCCGACGGAAAAAGCCCTGTCGGCATATACAGCCGTTTCGGTCAGAGCGAGGATGAAAATAAGCGCGCAGGAAACCGCCCTTTTGCCGAAAAGGGTGAACAGGATAAACGACGCCAAAAGAGTTATGAACACCGCCAGCGCCGCCCTGAGGTTTTCATCCGAAACGAGCTGATACATATCGGCGTTTTCAAACAGCTTTTTAAACATGTAAAAGCACGCCGTACCGGCGGTTATGATCCCCGATATGAAAAGTCCGACGGAAAACAGCGAGCGTTCGTTCCAAAACTCTCCTCCGAATCTTTCGAGAGCATAGCACGCCCCCGTCAGCAGCATAAAGTGGAGCATGAACGCAAAGCGCATCGGGAAATTGATATATGAACCCATATGCCAGAAAAGATTTACGTTTTCAAAAACAACTGGAACGGCGAGGACCGCCGCTGAAGAGACAAAAAACAGCACCGTTTTCTTTTCCTTTTTGAATTTGAAAACGAGTATCAGAAGAAGCGCGGCGGGGAGCGCCGTCAAAACTATCGCCATACCGAGCTTGTATGAGGACATCAGGATATCCGTTTTGACAATATCCATATACCCGTTGGAGCTTGCCGTCTGATAGCGGGAGCTTTCGGAGATATAAAGATATGACGGAATTAAAGAAAATGCCGACAAAAGGATCGCCGAAACGGAGCTTATCCCGAAATCGAACGCGGCCAAAGCCTTCTTTTCCTTCGGCACGATAAAAAATATATACAGCCCGCCGACGATAAAGAGAAAAATGAATATCATCGACGAAACATAAAGCTGGATCATAAGGCAAAACGTGAGAACTATTATATACATCGCTCTTTTTCTTTTTTCAAAAAGTCTGTCGAGCGCGTAGATGATGATCGGGAAAAGCGCTACGACGTCGAGCCACGCGACGTTTGTGTAGTATTGGAGCACATAAGCGTTAAACGCGTACATCACGCTGAAAAGCGCTTTCCAATGCATACCCGTTTTGAATTTCTTATCGAAAAACAGCATCGCCGTATATGACGACAGCATGAGCTTTATCATGACGTAAAACGACATGCTTTCGAGTATCCTTGTTCTCGGACAGATGAGGAAAAACAGTATGTTGAGAGGGTTTAAGATAAGATTAAACGCGCTGACCTGGAAGATGCCTCCCGCCGTGTTCCAGTTAAAAAGGATACCTCCCTTTAAATGGAGCGCGTCCCATACCGAATAAAAAACGGGAAGGTCGCACTGTCCCATGTCGCTGAAAACGATACTGCCCGTTCCGAACGGGAAGATGTCGTTTGTGAACAGCACCGCGAGCATGAGAAGCATCGTAGCTATGGGCGGAAGAAGCATAAACAGCGCCCTTGTTTTTTTATTTATTCTTTTTTCCGAAAGGTCAGCCAATCGTTTCCCCTCTTTCGGTTTTTATTTCATTATAAATTCCTGATACAGCGAGACGCCCGCCGGGATAATATACATTAAAATGATGACGGCGGAAAGAGCGGCAAAATATCCGAACTGTACGATCGTATAAAACTTGTTTTCGGAATGCTTTCTGTTTTTATTTTTCATTTCAAAAAGGAAAATGAACAGAAGTCCGAGAAGCGCCAAAAGACTTATAACGATCCCCGGTTTCATTCCCGCGGGGAAGAATTTAAGATTTACCTCGTTATCGCCCTTTTCGAGCTTCACCGCGATAAAGTTTCCTATCGCCGTCTCGATCTCTGCGTCCCGGCCGTTCACGGTGCATGACCATCCGACGTTATTTGTTATCGGAAGGAAAAGATAATCGTCGTTTTCGCCCGCCGTGACCTTTACGTCAAGGCTTCTTTTACCGGCTGTCGCCTTTATTTTTTCGCTCTCCTCACGGCAAATTTCGGAAAGCTTTTCGTTATCCATCAGCGAAAAATACGCTTTGAAATTATTAAACGTAAACTTTTCGTTTACCTTGACTATCTTTACCGTGACCTCTTCGTTTTCAAAATCGCCGAGATTCATTATACTGTTGTTGAACCTTTCTGGATATGCGGTGCTCCACTGCTTGCCCAAGGACGGAACGGGTAATTTTTCTCCGTTGACGTGTATTTCGATGCTGTCGCGCTTGGATATGGTCGAAAACGCCGCGTAAAGCGTGCCCTTTCCCCTGACGTCAACCGTGTAGGTATATTCACTGTCGGCGGACTCTGCGGAATGATCGGGAGACGTAAAGAGGCAGGAATATTTTCCCGTTATCGAATTTGCGATATAGTTGTTTGTTTTGAATACGTCCGTCCCGATCACTTTATCTGTGACGATATCGGAATTTGCCGTCGCGCCGAAAGAGAAACGGTATCGGCTCATATAAAGCTCCATGTCCCCTACCTCTCCGAGGCTCTGATATTTACTTTGGGGAAGCTCCTCGGAGCTTAAGACATATTTGTAATTTAACAACGCGTCCGTGAAAAGCGTTCCGCCCGTATCGAGTATCCTCGTATAAACGGTCGAATAGCCGAGCTTTTTCATGCTTTGTTTTATCGTCGCCGGTATGACGTGCGTAAAATTCGACATCGACGGGTAATCAAGTATCAGCGGATAATTCGTATTGAGCCTTGCGTCGATATTTTTTATCCTCGAAAGACGGTCGTTTTCGATATCGAGCTCGTCGTAGATGACGTTACATTCGTCGATGAACGAGAGCGAATATTCATAGAGCCTCGACCTTCCTTTTGAAAACGTCCTGTTCGCAAACGATCCGACCTCCGTCACGGCAAATGCGCAGATAAGAATACACGCTATCTCCTTTTTTCCGAACATGAGCATCAAAAAATACGCCGCAGCAAGCCCGATGAAGATCGAGATCATGACATTGATATTATCGGCGTAAAGGATCTTATACTCGCTTTTGTCCGCAAAGAGCTTGGTAAAAATAAGATAACACGACGCCGCTCCTGCCAAGACGGCGCACACAAAAGCGCCGATATGATAAGGCTTTTTATTCTTGAACAGCTCGCCGCCGAACCTGTCGACCGTATAACATGACGCCGTCAAAAGCGTAAAGTGCATCATAAAGGCGAAGCGCATCGGGAAATTGACATATGATCCCATGTGCCAGAAGAGGTTGATATTTTCAAATACGACCGGCAAAACGCAGACGGCTGCGGCCGATGCGAAAAAGGCGGCAGCCTTCTTCTCTTTTTTGGCTTTTATAAGAAGTATCAGCAACAGCGCAGTCGGGAGCGCCGTCAGGATAACAGCCATACCTATCTTATCGTATGATAATATCATTTCCTTGCCGAGGATGGTGAAATAGCTTTTTGAGGTCGCCGTTTCATACCTGGAGCTTTCGGAGGTATAGATGTATGCGGGGATCGCGGAAAACGAAGAAAGAATAAGCGCCGAGACGGAGCCTAAAGCGAAATCGAACGACGCCGCTCCCCTCTTTTTCTTCGGGAGCACGATAAAGATGTAAAGTCCTCCGACGATAAAGAGGAAGAAATAGACCATGTACGAGATATAAAGCTGTATCGAAAGACAGAACGCCAGAACGACGGCGTACATTACGATACGGCGCTTTTCAAACACCCTGTCGAGCGCGTAGATGATCAGCGGAAAAACGGCGACGACGTCGAGCCACGTCGGATTTGTATAATATTGGAGCACATATGCGTTAAAGCCGTACATCACGCTGAAAACGATCTTCAGCATCTTGTCCGTATTGAACTTCTTATCGAAGAACAGCATTGCCGTAAATGACGACAGCGCAAATTTCAGCATCACGAAAAACGACATCCACTGAAGTATAAGATCTCTCGGACAGATAAGGAAAAACAGGAAATTAACGGGATTGATGATGAGATCAAACGAGCCGTTGATAAATATCCCGCCCGCGGTGTTCCAATTAAAAAGCACTCCGCCGCCGCTGTGTATAGCGTCCCAGACGGTATAAAAAACGGGAACGTTGCACTGCCCCATGTCGTAATAAACGACGCTCTCATATCCGAACGGGTAAATGCCGTTGACTATATATATCGCCGTAAAAATGAGAACGGTGAAGAAAGGCGGAAGGAGCAGATACAGCGCCCTCAGCCTGTCGTTCTTTTTACCATTGAGTGTCGTTTTCATCATCATCACCGTTAAGGCAACGCCGCACAAATGCGGGTGTGCGGATTGCGCAGTAGATTTTGTCGTCAGATTGTACGGATTTGACGCAGGCAACCTATCGGTTGGCAAGGAAAAGCCATGCAATATGACGGAAATAAGATCAAACAAGATGTGCAGCCTCATTTGTGCGGTGTTGCCCGAAAAACACAGTTGCCTAAACAGAATGAATGTGCTAAAATAGTCTTTAACAACTTGCACGGAGGTTTTAAAAATGTCCACGCAAAAAAATGTCGCCGCGATACATGATATCTCGGGCATCGGAAAATGCTCGCTTACCGTCGCGCTCCCGATAATATCGGCAGCCGGTATAACGACGTCGATCATGCCCACCGCCGTTTTATCGACCCACACCGGCGGCTTTCACGGCTATACATACCGCGACCTGACGGACGATATGCGCCCGTTTGCGAAGCATTGGGAATCGCTCGACGTCAAATTCGACGCCATCTACAGCGGATATCTCGGCTCCGCCGAACAAATAGACATCGTCTGTGATTTTATTGATACCTTCCGAAAAGACGGCTGCTGCGCAGTAGTCGATCCCGCCATGGCTGACAACGGAAAAATGTACGCGCTCTTTGACATGTCGTTCGCCGAAAAAATGGCGTCCCTCTGTGCGAAGGCGGATATCGTGGTGCCGAACATCACCGAAGCCGCGTTTATCCTCGGCGAAGAATATAAAGAAGGCCCGTTTACCGAAAAACAGATCGAGGATATCTTATATAATCTCGTCGATATGGGGCCGTCGAAGGTCGTACTCACCGGCGTCTATTTCGACGAAAAACAGATCGGCGCCGCGACGTTTGACAGGGAAAGCGGAAAAATAAGCTATGAGTTTTCGGACAGGATCCCCGGTTTTTATCACGGCACCGGCGACGTCTTTGCGAGCGCTCTTTTGGCAGCTTATCTAAAAAAGGAAGACCTCGGAAAAGCAGCGCGTATCGCCGTCGATTTTGTTTACGGCAGCATAAAACGCACGAGAGAGGCCGGCACCGACGTCCGATTCGGAGTAAATTTCGAGGAAGGCCTCGAAGACTTCATAAAAAGTCTTAAATAAATTTTAACGCTGTCACGAAAGCTGTCCGTTCGCCTTTGCCCAGTCGTGATATACTCTGAGCGACTGGAGCCTTGCGGGACTTAAAACGGTATTGTGTCTGTTTCTCGGGTCCATATTGACGCCCTGGAGATTTACGAGATATTTGGCGGAGCTGTTGAAGCCGCTGTCGATGGCGTTATCGAGCATGATGATATTGTAAAACGTCTCCTCGGCCTTTTTCATATCGCCGCTTGTGAACTCGTCCCACATCTTTTGGAAAAGTCCGGCTCCGCAGCTCGTCGGCGTCGCCATGACTCCGCGCGCTCCCGCTTTATAGGCCTCGAAAAGATAAGGGATGTTTGCCTGAAGCACGTTTGAATCGCCTTGAACGGCGATCTTCTCTTTGATGGTGGGCATAACGCTCGTGGTGTCCTTTATGCCGATAAATTTACCCGTTTCGACAAGACGGCCGTAGACAGAAGCCTCCATCTTGCTCGGCTTATAGCCCGGGAATTCATAGAGGAATATCGGAAGAGCCGTATACTGCGCCAGCTCACAGAGATATGTGTACTGCCTCTCGGGGTCGTTGCCCATGCCCTTTGTCACGAAAACAAGTCCCGAAACTCCCGTATCGGACATCCTCTTGACCTCTTCGACCTGGGCGAACCACGACGGCTCGAGATTGGCGGTAGCGACTATCGGAACGCCTCCCGCGTATTCGTATGTAAGCTTCGCAAGCTTTTCTCTTTCGTCGAGCGTCAGCTCGGCCATCTCGCCCGTTCCGCATATGGCGAAAAGGTGCTTGACTCCCGTCGCCACCTGGAACTCGACATATTCCTTATAGACCTCGTAATCAACGCTGAGATCCTCTTTGAACGGCGTCAGCATAAGAGCGTATACGCCCGAAAAGCTTTTATATTCTTCCTTTGTCATAAAACATGCTTCCTTTCGGTTTGCCTTATAAGGCAATATAAAATCAACATTTGTGATTATAGTATAATATTACATTAAATGCAAGGAAAAACCCGAAAAACTTTTTTATTTTTATTTAAAAAAAGGAGCTTCTTATGTCAGCTTTAAAACCTATCAAAATGCTTGAAAACAGAGTGTGGAGAATATACCTCGGCGGCCTCATGCTCGACAAAATGAGAGACAAAAACGGAAGGGACGGATATTATCCCGAGGACTGGCTCGCATCTGTCGTCCCCGCAAACAATCCTCCTCATGACGGCGCCGTCGAACGCGAGGGACTGAGCCGCACGGAAAATGCCGACGGCTCCGTTTCTTATCTGAAGGACATGAT
>JAILLJ010000058.1 GCA_024693205.1 Clostridiales bacterium
TCCGACGAAAAGGACGTAAAATATATAACCGAGGAATTTATCGAAACGATAGAGAACAAATTTGCCGGCGGTAAAAAGCCGAAGGCCGCCAAAAAGAATATACAGACCGTCTCAAAGACAGCCGTTAAAAACGGAGCTTATTACGACGCCGCGACGTTCGGCAACAGGTTCACGACCGTCTACCCCGAGCTTCGCGTGTACTACAAAGAAAACATCGACAGATACGGCGAATTTCTGCCGGAGGATTTCTTTAAAAAATACGGTACCCCCGCGGTGATGCAGACGATACGGGAAAACGATCCCGTAAAGATGAGAAAGCTTTTCAACCTTCTTAACGACATCTACGATAACGGAATAAACGACGTCCAGAGCCTTATCGTCGTCTCGATCCTCGGAAACATGTATGACGACGACGAGCTTCTCGCGAACTGCGTCGACTATATGGACGGCGACCTTTGCGTAAACGTGATAAGGGTGAACAAGTACCTCAAGACCTCAACGGGAATGAAGATGCGGCTTGAAAACCCGCCTAAATATAAGCCGAAAAAAGCCAAGAAAAAGAATCTTTTGGCAAGCCTTATGGGCGGAGCGCCTCAGCAGTAAGCGTTAAAAATCTCACAACTACTACATTGGAGGAATCTTTGTGAACAGCGACATCAACAGAGGATCGGAAGAGATTATAAAAGAGGAGACGGAGCTTGACGACTCGGCCGCGGAGACTGAGACGATCGACGAAAATGCCGCCGACAGCTATAAGGAAGACGCGGGGCTGTATGAGGACGAAAACATCGAGACGATGGACACTGCGGTGACAGAAAAATACGACGCGAGCCAGATACAGGTGCTTGAGGGGCTCGAGGCCGTAAGGAAGCGTCCCGGCATGTATATCGGCTCGACGGGTCCGAGAGGACTTCACCACCTTGTCTATGAGATAGTCGATAACTCTATCGACGAGGCGCTGGCGGGCTTTTGTACCCATATCGAGGTCGAGATACTTCCGGGCGACGTCATCGGCGTTCGTGACAACGGAAGAGGTATCCCCGTCGGCATAAACGAGAAGACGGGTCTTCCCTCGGTAACGGTCGTTCTTACGGTGCTTCACGCCGGAGGAAAATTCGGCGGAAGCGGCTACAAGGTATCCGGCGGACTTCACGGCGTCGGCTCGTCCGTCGTGAACGCTCTTTCCGAATGGATGGAGGTCGAGGTCTCACAGGACGGACACGTCTATGCCCAGCGCTTCGAGAGAGGCAACGCCGTGACGGAGCTTACCGTTACGGGAGATACGGACAGTACCGGTACTTATATAAAATTCAAGCCCGATCCGGAAATTTTCCAAGAGACTACCGTTTACGATTTTGAGACGCTTGAGCGCCGCCTTCGCGAGTCGGCGTTCCTTAACGCGGGACTTGCGATAACTCTTACGGATTCGCGCGACAGCGACAATGTGGTTTCAAAAATATACTGCTACGAGGGCGGACTTTCGAGCTTCGTCGAGTTTTTGAACACGGCGAGAGCGCTTACTCCGCTCCACGAAAAGCCGATACATTTCAGCGCCGTCAGGAAAGACAGGGAAGCCGAGATAGCGATGATGTATAACGACAGCTATAACGAGCTTATCCTCTCATACGCCAACAACGTCAACACTGCCGACGGCGGTACTCACGAGACCGGCTTCAAGACCGCCCTTACAAGGGTATTCAACGATTACGGAAGAAAGTACGGGATATTAAAAGACAACGATAAAAACCTTACCGGCGACGACGTCAGAGAGGGACTTACCGCGATAATCAGCGTTAAGCTCACCGAGGCTCAGTTTGAGGGACAGACAAAGGGCAAGCTCGGAAATACCGACATAACCCAGCTCGTCTCCTCAACGGTCTATGAAAAGCTGATGACGTATTTTGAAGAAAATCCGTCGGTCGCAAAGGCGATATTCTCAAAGGCTCTCGACGCGTCAAGGGCGAGAGAGGCGGCGAGAAAGGCGAGAGATCTCGCGAGAAGGAAGAGCGCGCTCGAAAGCAACTCGCTTCCAGGAAAGCTCGCCGACTGTACCGAAAAGAGCTCTGAATTCACCGAGCTGTTCATCGTCGAGGGAGATTCCGCCGGCGGCTCCGCAAAGGACGGACGCGACAGACAGTATCAGGCGATACTCCCGCTTTGGGGCAAGATGCTGAACGTTGAGAAGGCGAGGCTCGATAAGGTCATCGACAACGAAAAATTAGCCCCCGTCATAACGGCGCTCGGCACGGGCGTCGACGAGGAATTCGATATGTCCAAGCTCCGCTACGACAAGGTCGTAATAATGGCGGACGCCGACGTCGACGGAGCCCATATAAGGACGCTTCTTTTAACATTCTTCTTCCGCTATATGCGTCCGCTTATCGACGAAGGACATATATACATCGCGCAGCCTCCGCTTTTCAAGGTCAGCAAGGGCAAAAAGAGCTTCTACGCCTTTTCCGACGAAGAGAGGGACGAACAGATAGCGTCTCTCGGCGGCTCGTGCGACGTCCAAAGATACAAAGGTCTCGGTGAAATGGATCCGATCCAGCTTTGGGAGACGACGATGGATCCGAAGACGAGAACGATGCTGCGCGTTACGCTCGACGACGCCATGGAGGCGGACGAGACGTTCTCGATACTTATGGGCGACAAGGTCGAGCCGAGACGCGAGTTCATTCAGAAGAACGCAAAATACGTTCAAAATCTTGATATTTAAGAGAGGAGGAATTTGCAGGCTATGAACAAATTTGAGGAACAGCAGAGACACGAGGAGTTCATGGAACATCTCTCCAACCAAAAGATAATAAACGTCGAGATAAACGGAGAAATGCGCAAATCCTTCCTCGACTATTCGATGTCGGTCATCACTCAGCGCGCGCTTCCGGACGTGCGCGACGGACTTAAGCCCGTACACCGCAGGATACTCTATACGATGTACGAAAACAACCTGACGCCCGACAAGGCATACAGAAAGTGCGCCGATACGGTAGGATCGGTCTTGGGACGTTATCATCCGCACGGCGACGCGTCGGTGTATGACGCCATGGTGCGTATGGCACAGACGTTCTCAATGAGATACGTTCTCGTCGACGGCCACGGAAACTTCGGATCAATCGACGGAGATCCGCCCGCCGCTTACCGTTATACGGAGTCGAGAATGAGCAAGATGTCGCTCCGTATGCTTACCGATATCGACAAGGAGACGGTTGATTTCACGTCAAACTACGACGACCGTCTCAAGGAGCCGACGGTGCTTCCGTCGAGATTTCCGAATATCCTCGTAAACGGCTCCGTCGGTATCGCCGTCGGTATGGCGACAAACATCCCGCCCCATAACATGGGCGAAGTGATCGACGGCATGTGCTGTCTTATCGACGACCCCGACGCTTCGCTTGACGACCTTATGGAACATATCAAAGGTCCCGACTTCCCGACATACGGAATAATCATGGGCAGGGCGGGCATCAGAGCCGCCTACGGAACGGGCAGAGGAAAGGTCATCGTAAGAGCAAGAGCCGAGATAGTCGAAAAGAAAAACGGAAGATTCGAGATAATGGTCACCGAGCTTCCGTATATGGTCAACAAGGCGAAGCTGATCGAGGATATCGCCGAGCTCGTCAAGGACAAGAGAATAGAGGGCATCTCCGACGTAAACGACTATTCGTCGAGAAAGGGAATGCATATATCTATTGACCTTAAGCGCGACGCAAATCCCCAGGTGGTATTAAACCAGCTCTACACATATACTCAGATGCAGTCGACGTTCGGCGTCATCATGATAGCTCTCGTAAACGGCGAGCCGAAGCTTCTGACGCTCAAGGACGTACTGAAAAATTATATCGACTTCCAGCGCGAGGTCATAACGAGGCGCACACAGTTCGAGCTCAAAAAGGCGCAGGAGAGAGCACATATCCTCGAAGGACTCCTGACAGCGCTCGACTTCATCGACGAAGTTATCGACATACTCCGCTCATCAAAGAGCATCCCCGAAGGCAAGGAAGCTCTCATGACGCGTTTCGGGCTTGACGACGTCCAGGCTCAGGCGATAGTCCAGATGCGTCTCGGACAGCTCACCGGCCTCGAAAGAATTAAGATCGAGGACGAATTAAACGAGCTTCGCAAAAAGATTGCCGAATTCATCGAGATCCTTTCGAGCGAAGCGAACATCCTCGCTGTCGTCAAGAAAGAAGCTATCGAGATAAAAGAAAAATTTGCCGACGACCGCCGCACCGAGATCGTAAACGTCAGCGGTGAAGTCGATATCGAGGATCTTATCCCCGAAGAGACGTGCGTTTTCACGATGACCGATATGGGATATATCAAGCGTATGCCCGTCGACACCTACCAGCTCCAGCGCAGGGGCGGCAGGGGGATCAAGGGCATGACCCGCCGCGAGGAGGATATGGTCCAGACGATGTTCACATGCTCGACGCACGAATACGTCATGTTCTTTACGACAAAGGGCAGAACATACAGGCTCAAGGGCTACGAGGTGCCCGAGGCGTCGAGAACGGGCAAGGGCATGAATATCGTAAATATCCTTCCGATAACGCCGGAGGAAAAGATATCCGCCATGATAAGGGTCCCGAAGGACGAGGCGGGAGAATATATCTGCATGGTCACCAAAAACGGAATAATAAAACGCACGAGGCTCGACGAATATAAAAACGTCCGAAAGTCCGGCGTGATCGCAATAAATCTCGACGACAACGACGACCTTATCCGCGTTCGCTTAACGAGCGGAAACGACGATCTTTTAGTCGCCACGAAGGACGGCATGTGCGTGCGCTTCAACGAAAACGACGCGAGAGCCATAGGCAGAACGGCGAGAGGCGTTAAGGCCATCACGCTTCGCGACGGCGACGAGGTCGTCTGCATGGATAAGATCGACGAGACAAAGACCGTTCTTACCGTGACCGAAACGGGCTACGGCCGCCGCAGTAAGACAAGCGACTACAGAGTACAGTCGAGAGGCGGCATAGGTACGATAAACTACCATACCGAAAAATACGGCAAGGTAGCCGCCGTATCATTGGTCGGAGAAGACGAGGACGTTATCCTCATCTCGTCCGACGGAATAATAATCCGCATCCCCGCAGACGGTATAAGCGTATTTGCGAGGGCTTCAAAGGGCGTCAGGGTCATGAAGGTCTCCGAGGATGAGCGCGTCGTGACGATGGCTCTTGCCGAAAAGGATGAGAGCGGCGACGCCGGAGAAAACGAGTCCGAAGAAGACGGAGAAAAAGCTCCCGAAAACGCGAAGGAAAACGATACGACCGTTTCCGAAAACGCGGAAGAAAATACCGAAGAAGCATCCGAATAATAACGAATAAGGCGCAGCCTTAACTATATTGACAGGAGGACAAACGATGAACATTGCTTTGATCGCACACGACGCAAAAAAAGAACTTATGACTCAGTTCTGTATCGCATACTGCGGGATACTCAGCCGCCATACGCTGTGCGCGACCGGAACTACGGGAAAACTTGTCAGCGAAGCTACGGGCCTGAAGATACAGCGCTTTTTAAGCGGTACTCAGGGCGGAGATCAGCAGATAGCGGCGCTTATCGCATGCAATGAGATCGACCTGCTTATAATGTTCTGGGATCCGCTCTCGCCGAAATCGGGCGAAGCGGACGAAGCGGAGCTTCTTCGTCTCTGCGACGTCCATAATATCCCGGTGGCGACTAACATCGCCACTGCCGAAGCGCTTATACACAGCCTCAACAGAGGCGATCTTGATTGGCGTGATATCGTCAATCCCAAAAACAAATGATCACAGGCTTTCCGAAGGAGTAAATAAAAATGGCGCTGATAACTAAAGCGATAAAGGGCACGCAGGACGTCCTGCCCTCCTTTTCGCATGAAAACCGTTTTATCGAGGAGTCGATGCTCGACATAGCGTCGAAATACGGCTATTCCGAGATGCGCACGCCCGTTTTTGAACATACCGAGCTGTTTCAGCGCGGAGTGGGCGGAACGACCGACGTCGTTCAAAAAGAGATGTATACGTTTGAGGACAAGAGCGGACGTTCGATAACGCTTCGCCCGGAGGGCACGGCGGGAGCCATGCGCGCCTTTTTGGAGCACGGTCTGTTTAACGAGCCGCTGCCTCAGAAGGTGTGTTATATAACCTCCTGCTACCGTTACGAAAAGCCCCAGGCGGGCAGACTGCGCGAATTTCACCAGTTCGGCGTCGAATGTCTCGGAACTCCCTCGCCCGCGGCGGACGCCGAGATAATAGCGCTCGCCGACGAGATATTCTCTTTCCTCGATATCGAAAACCTCGAGCTTCAGATAAATTCAATAGGCTGTCCGGAATGCCGTAAGGATTACCACAAGGCGCTTTACGAATATTTTTCGGGACACAAGGGAGAGCTTTGCGAGACATGTCTCGAGCGCCTCGAAAAAAATCCGATGCGTATACTTGACTGTAAAAGCCCCGTTTGCTCCGAGATAGCGAAAAACGCTCCCGTCGTGACAGATTTCCTCTGTGACGAATGCAGGACGCATTTTGAAAGCGTTAAAAAATATCTCGACGCCATGGAGATACGCTATACGGTAAATCCGACGATCGTGAGAGGGCTCGACTATTATACGAGGACTGTCTTTGAATTCGTGTCGAACGAGATAGGCGCTCAGGGGACCGTCTGCGGAGGAGGCCGCTATGACGGGCTTGCCGAGGAGCTCGGCGGACAGCATGTGCCGTCGCTCGGCTTTGCGATAGGGCTTGAACGTCTGCTTCTTCTTATGCACGCTCAAGAGACGGATTTTCCGGAGCAGATGAAGTGCAATATATTTATTGCTTCGATGGGAGACGACGCATATATAGCCGCGGCAAAGGCGGCGAACGACCTTCGTCTTTCGGGCATATTCGCCCAGTTTGACGTCGCGGGACGCTCCCTTAAGGCACAGATGAAATATGCCGGAAAGATAGGCGCCGAGTTTACCGCAGTCATTGGCGAGGACGAGCTTAAAAACGGCAGGATAAACGTCAAGGAGATGGCGACGGGCGATACGACGGAGATGTCGCTCGAAAACTTTGCCGAGGAATTTTCCGAGCGTATAATGAACGACACGAAGAGCGCGCTCAAAGATCTTTTTTCCTCCGACGGAGAGGGACTTAATATAAATAATTTATTTGACGGACTGTTTTAATGATGAAAGGACCGGATAAAAAATAATGGAGCTTATGTCAGGAATGAAAAGAACCAATTACTGCGCGGACGTCTCGATAAACGACGTCGGAAAGGAGATAACCGTCGCGGGATGGGTACAGCGTCAGCGCGATCTCGGTTCGCTTATTTTTATCGACCTTCGCGACCGCACGGGTATAATCCAGCTCGCGTTCGACGAAAGGACGGACAAGGACATATTCGACAAGGCGTTTTCCGCGCGAAACGAATATGTGCTGATGGCAAAGGGCGTCGTTCGCGAACGCTCGTCAAAAAATCCCGAGCTTAAAACGGGAGATATCGAGGTCGAAGTCTCCGAATTAAAAATTCTCGGAAAGAGCGAGACTCCTCCCTTTGAAATAGTCGAAAACAGCCAGACGTCGGAGCTTATAAGGCTTAAATACCGCTATCTCGATCTCCGCCGTCCCGATCTCCAAAAAAACATCCTGCTTCGCCACAAAATAGCGAAGATAACAAGAGATTTCTTTGACGAGAACGGCTTTATCGAAATAGAGACGCCGATGCTGATAAGGTCGACGCCCGAGGGCGCGAGAGACTTTCTTGTGCCGAGCAGGATACATAACGGGACGTTTTACGCGCTCCCGCAGTCGCCCCAGCTTTATAAACAGCTTTCGATGGTCGCCGGCTTCGACAGATATATGCAGATAGCGAGGTGCTTCAGAGACGAGGATCTGAGAGCCGACCGCCAGCCGGAATTTACACAGATAGATCTTGAGATGTCCTTTGTCGATATCGAGGACGTCCTTTCGATAGGCGAACAGTATTTTAAGCGAGTCTTTAAAGAGGCTATAGGAGTGGACATAGAGCTTCCGCTCAAAAGGCTGACATATAAAGAGGCCATGGAGCGTTACGGCTCCGACAAGCCCGACACGCGCTACGGTATGGAGCTTTACGACCTTACCGACATCGTCCGCGACTGCGGCTTCAAGGTCTTTACCGGCGCGATCGAAGAGGGCGGCTCCGTAAGAGGAATAACGGCGAAGGGCGCCGCGAACGTACTTACGAGAAAAGAGATAGATAAGCTTACCGAAACGGTTAAGGGCATAGGCGCGAAGGGTCTCGCGTGGACAAAAATAAACGACGACGGGACTTCTTCCTCATCGTTTGCAAAGTTCCTTTCCGACGACGTCAACAAGGCGATAGCCGAAAAGGCGGGAGCGGAAAACGGCGACGTAATATTTATCGTCGGAGACAAAAAGAATTCGATAGTTCTTTCCGTTCTCGGAGCGCTTCGTCAGACGCTCGCCAAAAAGCTCGATATCATCCCCGAGGTAGTATATAACCTTCTTTGGATAACGGAATTCCCGTTCTTTGATTGGGATGAGGAAATAGGACAGTTCGTTGCGATGCACCATCCGTTCACGTCGCCGATGGACGAATGTCTGCCCTATCTCGAAACAGACAAGGCAAATGTCCGCGCCAAGGCGTACGACGCGGTGCTTAACGGAATAGAGCTGTCCTCCGGCTCGATACGTATAACCGACCCGGCGCTCCAAAAGCGCATCTTTACGCTTTTGGGACTGAGCGACGAGGAAGCATACAGCAAATTCGGCTATCTTCTCGACGCGTTCAGATACGGCGCTCCGCCCCACGGCGGAATGGGCATCGGACTTGACAGGCTCGTCATGCAGATGCTCGGCTGCGAGAGCCTCCGCGACGTAATAGCTTACCCGAAGGTACAAAACGCCTCCGAGCCGATGACCGAATGCCCCGCGTCTGTGGATAAGGCGCAGCTCGACGATCTCGGGATAGAATTGAAGCCCGAAAAAAAGTAAAATAACAAGTGCAAAGGGCTGATAAATTATGGAATATGCTGCTTTCGCGCTTATCGCGATAAACCTGATACTCCTTGTCGTTTGTCTGATAATGCTTAAAAAAATTATCGGATCAAAGGACGACGGCGGAAACGAAGAGATAAAGACCTCGCTTGCCGTCATCTCAAAACAGGTCGAGGGTCAACGCTCGTTTTTGTCCGATGAGTCCGAAAGGAGCCGACGCGAACAGAGCGCCTTTCAGAAGGATCTGCGAAGCGAGATGAACGAGAGCCTCAACGTGATGGCGGAGAAGCTCGACAAGATGAATATATCCAATTACGAATATCAGCAAAGGATGACCGAGGAGCTCAACCGCTCGCTGAATTCGATAAGAAACAGCAATCTCGACGCCATGACGCGGATGCAGGAAAGCAACGAAAAGAAGCTCGATCAGATGCGCGAGACAGTCGACGAAAAGCTGAACGCCACTCTTTCCGACAGGCTGACGTCCTCGTTCAAGACCGTTTCGGAACAGCTCGAAAACGTCAACAAATCGCTCGGCGAGATGAAGGAGCTTTCAAGCGGCGTCACCGACAACGTGTCGTCGCTCAACCGTGTGCTCACAAACGTCAAGGCGAGGGGCACATGGGCGGAGATACAGCTCGGGAACATCCTTGACCAGACGATACCGTCGATGTATGTGAGAAATTATTCTCCCGATCCGTTTTCAAGAGACGTCGTGGAGTTCGCGGTACGTATCCCGTCCACCGAGGGCGGCGGACACGACGTTTATCTCCCGATCGACTCAAAGTTCCCGATGGAGGATTATGTCCGCTTTAACAGCGCCGTCGACAGCGGGAACCAGGACAACATAAACGCGGCGAGAAAGTCGCTCGAAAGCAGCGTCCTTTCCGCGGCGAAGGCGATAACAAAATATATCAATGTGCCGTCGACGACCCCGTTTGCGATAATGTATCTTGCGACGGAGGGACTTTACGCCGAGATAGCGTCCTCGCGTTCGGGTCTGCCCGAAAGACTTCAAAACGAGCTTAATATCATGATAGCGGGGCCGACGACGATAACGGCGCTCCTCAATTCTCTTTCGATGGGCTTCAGAGCCGTCGCGATAAACGAAAAGGCGAACGAGGTGCGAAAGCTTCTCGCCGCCGCGAGACAGCAGTACGCGAAATTCGGCGACGTGCTCCAAAAGGCGCGTAAAAAGATAGACGACGCCGGCAAAGCGCTCGACGAGGCGCAGGACAGAAACAGGATAATAAATAACAAGCTCAAAAGCGTTTCCGAGATCGACAGAAATGAATCCGACGAGATCCTCGGGATACAGTCGGGCGACAGCGAAGAGTAATATATAAAGCAGGATATAAACAAACGACAAATATTTCAGAGGTGCTAAAATGCTTAAACATCAGGACATTTTAAACGAATTGACTCTCGAGGAAAAGGCGGCTCTCTGCGACGGCGCAAACTTCTGGTATTTAAAGAGCGTCGAAAGGCTCGGGCTTCCGGGAATAATGGTCAGCGACGGTCCTCACGGACTTCGCAAGCAGGCGCCCGATAATCAAAACGTCGGATTTGCAAATTCCGTTCCCGCTGTATGCTTCCCGACGGCGTGTACGACAGCCTGTTCGTGGGATCCCGATCTGCTTTATGAAATGGGCGAGGCTCTCGGCGATACATGCCTTTCCGAAAAGGTCTCCGTTCTTTTGGGGCCGGGCATAAACATGAAGCGTTCTCCCCTCTGCGGAAGGAATTTTGAATATTTTTCCGAGGATCCCTATCTCGCGGGAGAGATCGCAACGGCGTTTGTCGAGGGCGTCCAGTCAAAGGGAGTCGGAACCTCGTTAAAGCATTTTGCCGGAAACAATCAGGAGACGCGCCGTTTCACGGTAGATTCGGTGATAGACGAGCGCGCTCTGCGTGAAATATATCTTGCCGCGTTTGAAAAGGTCATCAAAAAGGCGAAGCCGTGGACGGTGATGTGCGCATACAACCGACTTAACGGCACATACTGCTCCGAGAACAAATATCTTCTTAACGATATCCTCAGAGACGAATGGGGCTACGACGGGCTTGTCGTCAGCGACTGGGGCGCGGTAAACAACAGGACAGACGGAGTGCCGGCGGGCAACGACCTTGAGATGCCGTCCTCCGCCGGAATAAACACAAAAAAGATCATCGCCGCCGTAGAGGACGGGAGCCTTTCCGAAGAGGATCTCGACAAGCGCGTCGACAATATAGTCGAGCTTATAATCAAAGGGCGCGACAACTTAAAGGGATATCATCGCGCCGACAAGGACGAACAGCACGCTCTGGCGCGAAGGATAGCGTCGGAGTCGATGGTGCTTCTTAAAAACGACGACTCGATACTTCCGCTTAAAAGCGGCGCCAAGATAACGGTGATCGGCGAAATGGCGGTAAGTCCGAGATATCAGGGCAACGGCAGCTCGCTTATAAACGCGTTTAAGATCGACAACGCTCTCGACTGCCTTTTAGACGAGGGCTTCGACGTAAAATATGTCAAGGGCTACAGTAAAAAGAAGGACGTCGTCGATCCCGCTCTCATGCATGAGGCTGTCTCTGCGGCAAACGACGCCGAAACGGTAATAATTTTTGCGGGACTTACCGAGGACTACGAGGCGGAGGGCTACGACAGAAAAACGATGAATCTTCCGCGCAGTCAAAACGAGCTTATAAAGGCGGTGTCCGCTGTAAACGACAAAGTAATAGTCGTTTTGGCAGGCGGCGCGCCGGTGACCATCCCGTGGCTCGGCGGAGTAAAGGCTCTGCTCCACAGCGGCCTCGGCGGAGAAGCGGGGGCGGGAGCCGTCGCCGATATCCTTTCCGGAAAGGTAAATCCCTCCGGAAAGCTCGCCGAGACATATCCGATATGCAACAACTGTACGCCCTGTAGGCGCAACTTCCCCGGAAACCGCACCTCGGTCGAATACAGGGAGAGCATATTCATCGGC
The DNA here is from genome assembly GCA_024693205.1 of Clostridiales bacterium. GTDB lineage: Bacteria > Bacillota > Clostridia > Oscillospirales > Acutalibacteraceae > UBA1425. The sequence continues at coordinate 11,942 of JAILLJ010000058.1, forward strand.
TACAGATATTATGAAACAGCTAAAAAGAAGGTACGTTTCCCGTTCGGTTACGGCCTTTCATATACGGAATTTGAGTATTCCGACTTGAAGCTCGATAAAAAAGAGATGGACGACAGCGAAATACTGGCCGTCAGCTTCAGGATCAAAAACGTCGGTGAAAAAGACGGAGCGGAGATCGCGCAGGTTTATGTCTCCGACAAGGAAAGCACCGTTTTCCGTCCCGCAAAGGAGCTTAAAGCGTTCAAAAAGGTATTCCTCAAGGCGGGAGAGGAAAAGGAGATAACGCTCGAACTCGATAAGCGCTCGTTCGCTTATTATAATATCAATATCGCCGACTGGCATGTCGAGACGGGCGAATTCATTATATCCGTCGGAGCGTCGGTCGAGGATATAAAACTTACGGATACCGTAAAAGTAAATTCGACTGCTCCCGACGTCTCGATACCCGACTACAGGCAGACGGCTCCCGATTACTATTCGGCAAAGGTAGCGGATATAGATAAGGAGCAGTTCGAGGCTGTATTGGGACATGAGGTCCCGACGCCGAACAGCATCGGTAAGGACGCCACGCTCGATCTTTCCAACTGTATCGAGGACGCCGACGGTAAAAAATGGGGACGCCGCATAAACGGCGCTATCGACTTCATGTCGTCCCATATGAACAGCGAGGCCGCGGCGCTCTATACCGCGTCGGCGAAACAGATGCCGATCAAAAATATCGTCTATATGAGCAACGGCGTCGTAAACGAAGAGATGGCGGAAGGCATTCTCAAGATATTAAACGACGACAAACCAGGAAAGGGAGCCAAGATGCTCGCCAAGGGGATGTTTTCGACCGTCAAAAACGCCGCAAAATTCTTAAAATCTATATAAAAGGTTAGACATGATTCATAAGGAGGAACCTTCGATGTCCGAAAAATCATTGAGGATCGTTAAAAGGATAGCTGTCGTTCTGCTCTGCCTTATAGTTGCCGCGACGGTCATTCCGACGTCTCTTTTCGCGTCGGCGTCCGAACCGGGCAAGCTTTCGGCAGGCGTCGTTTCCGACATCCACTATTTTTCCCCGACGGTCGACGGAAACGACTGTCAGGCGTACAGGGATTACTGCGAAAACGATATGCGCGAATATTACGAGGGTGAGGCGCTGCTCGACTCGGCTTTGTATGCGTTTGAAAAGCACGCCGAGGAGACAGGGCTGAAATATGTCTTCGTTCCGGGTGACCTTACTGCTAACGGAGAATATGACGCTCATGTGGCGCTCGCCGAAAAATTCCGTGAATTTGAGGAAAGAACGGGCATACAGGTAATAGTCACGAACGGCAACCACGATATCAACAATCCCAACGCCACGACGTTTAAAAACGGCATTAAAGAAAAGACCGACAGAACGACGCCGGAGCAGTTCAGGGAGATATATTCCGATTTCGGCTGGGATCTCGCGTGCAGCACATATACTCCCAAGACCGGCAAGCAGGGTATGCTGTCATACGCCGTAAGGCTTGACGGCGGCTACCGCCTTATCGTCATGGATTCATGTAAATATTCCGTCGACGCTACGGAAGGCGTTGACAGGAACAGGACGGACGGTGCTCTTTCAAACGACCAGCTCGAATGGGTCGCAAAACAGGCGAAGGAAGCAAAGGAATGCGGCGAAACGCTTATCGGCATGTGCCATCACAGCGTAGTCGCTCAGTACGCGCTCCAGGAGACGATATTCAAGGCGTTCATCATGGACAACTGGGAGAGAAGAGCCGACGCCCTTGCCGATATGGGCATGAAGTTCGTCTTTACCGGACATATCCATCAGTGCAAGACGGCGAGCTATGTCTCCGACAACGGCGCGAAAATATCCGATATAATCACCCCCTCCCTTATAGGATATCCCAATAACATAAGAGAAGTTACGTTTGACAACACGGGCGAAGTTCCGACGGCTTCGGTAAAAACGCTTGAGGTCGACTGCGAAAAGCCGATAACCGTGGGAGACAAGACATATGAGCAGCCGTTCAGTCAGACATATTCATACGGCAAGACATTCGGAGATAAAGGATTTAAGGACCTTGCGCTGAGGCTTACGTCGGAGATCGTAGACAGCTTTTGCGCCGACGTCAAAAAGGACGGACTTGTCGGAGCGCTCAAAAACAGCTACAACGTAGACGTTGAAACGCTCATAGGCGGACTTATCGGAGAAGGCATTTCGCTCGGAGCATTGGACGTCTTTACGACGAAAAACGTGATGAGCTTTATAAACGACCTTGCGAAGCAGGTCGAGGAAAATTATCTTTCCGATCCGTCTATCATAAAGGATCTTGCGGGAAACGTTGTCGATCAGCTCCTTTCGATAAAGGTGTCCGAGCTTCCGTGTACGGAATTTATCGACACATACGGCTTCGGCAGCGAAAGCGAGCCGGGCGACCTTGAGGATCTCGCTCACAGCGCGCTCATCTATATCTATAACAGCATGGCGCCCGACGTCGACGATGACGCCTTTGTGAACGACGCCTTAGATTACTTTAAAAACGGAGACGGAGCAAAGGCCATTTTCGATGCGATTTATCAATACATCTTTAAAGATCTTATCGAAGACAATATCTTATCTACTCTTAAGCTCAACGTGGGCGCGATATTCCCGTCGGGCACGTTCGGTCATGTTACGGCGTCGTTCCTCGATCTTGTCCTGGGTACCGTTTTAAAGGGCGATAAGAGCTACAAAAACGTCGTTAATTCTTTCCTGTCGCTCGGCTTCCTCGAATACAAGAGCATCGACGACATAGCGGATCACTTTATCGACGAATATCTTACAAAGAGCCAGCTTGAGTCTATCGGCTATACCGTCTGGTGGATGGTAGACGATCTTATACATGACTACGAGGGAACGCCCAACAGCGATACGGTGCTTTACGCGACGGAAAACAATCCGGTCGAAGCGACAAGAGAAAATTACAGACTTCCCTCGATGGTGACACAGACGATAGGCGAGGACGCCTCCACGTCGGTCAATATAAACTGGTATACAAAATACAGCATCTATAAGACGGATATCGAGATAATTCCCTATTCCGATGACCCGCAGTTTACGGGAACTCCCACAAAGAGAAGCGGTATAAAGGCTTCAAACGAGTGGACGGTCAGAAAATATCCTGCCGTCGATTTCGGAATATTCGGCTTTATGACATGCGCAAAGGAGCTGATACGCCACACCGTAACGCTTACCGATCTCGAGCCGGGAAAGAAATATTCCTACCGCGTCGGCGATTCGGAGCATAACTGGTGGAGCGAACCGGGAGTCATCAAAACCGCCGACAGATCAGACGACGTGACGTTCATCCACGTCACCGACGAGCAGTCGCAGAACGCGCTTCAGTACGAGACGTTCCATAACGTCATCAGCGCGGCATACGAGCTTTATCCGGACGCGGATTTCACTGTCAGCAGCGGAGATCAGGTCGACAGCGGCACAAATCTTAAACAATGGAAATGGCTGCTCGACGGTTCGTCGGACGTACTGATGAAAACTCCGTTCATGCCGGCGGCGGGCAACCACGAATCAAGCGGCAACGCGCTCGGCGCGGACTTCGTGCTTCCGAATGTTCCGGAGCAGGACGCATCCAATGGCGTTTACTACTCGTACGACTACAACAACGTTCACTTTATGGTGCTCAACACAAACGCCCTGAGCGATAAAAAGGGTCTGTCGGACGAACAGATATCGTGGCTCAAAAACAGCGCCAACAACTCCGGCGCCGATTGGAAGATCGTAGTTATCCACAAGGCGGTCTACTCAAACGGCTCGCATTACGCGGACGACGACGTTTCGGCGCTCAGAGCGCAGTTCAAGAGGCTTATGCCCGAGCTTGGGATAGACGTCGTCCTCCAGGGACACGACCACGTCTATCTGCGCACCTCGGCAATGTTCAACAACTGGGTCATGAAGACAAAGAACGAAAAGAGGAGCTATGAAGGGCTCGAATATAACGTGAGCAAGGATCCGTTCGGCACCTTCTATGTCATAAGCGGCTGTGCCGGCGTCAAGGATTACAAAGCAAAGGACGCTTCCGAGACAAACAAGAAATTCCCGCGCGCGGAAAAGACGGTCGACACTTCTCTTCCCGTGTTCTCCGCGTTCAAGATCCGCGGCGACAGGCTCTATTTCGACGCTTATACTGTCGATGAAAACGGCGGGACGGAGCGTATAGACAGCTTTGCAATTGAAAAATCGCCTTCGGGAGCTAAAAACTCCTGCGAGCCGAGCTATTCCGACAAAACGGACGTCGAAAATACGATAGATCCGTGTATAGACGATACGAACGAAAAGCTCGAAATGATCGCCGCAAGGACGTCGGATATCGAGATAATGGAGGTTCTCGACGACGGATATACAGCCGAGGAAACGACCAAAAAGAAAGACGAAACGACGACAAAGAAAAACGACGATCCTTCCGGAAATAATGACAACGATCCGTCGGGCAGCGGCGGTGGCGGCGACACAAGTACGACAAAGAATAACGGCGGAAACGACAACACCGGTACGACAAAGAATAACGGCGGCTCAAACGGAAGCAGCAACACCTCCGGCTCGAAAAACGGTCAAGGCGGAAGCTCGATGGGCAGCTCGGGATCGGGCAGCTCGTCAAACGATCCGTTCGACGCCGACGGTAATGCGTCCGCCGAAAACGGAACGCCGGCACAGGGCGGCTCTAAAGGCGGTTCGCAAGGCGGATCGCGGGGCGGATCGCAGGGCGGCGACAATGCGGACTACTATGCCGTGGGCGGCGGATCGGCAGGCGAGATCAGCGATCCTCTTTCGCCGAATGCGGACGGATATGTCAATCAGGGCGGAAATGATTACGCAGACGACGGCTACGGCAACGACGACGTCAACAGCGACGGCGAGGGTTCAAACGTAAGCCTCTTCTCGACGATAAAAGAGAAGGTCCCGACGCTCGGCGGAGCGATCTCGGCGACGACGCTTATAGTTATGTGCGTCGCGTTCGTCGGAGTCGGCGCGTCAAGGATCGGACGTAAAAAGAACGACGAGCAGACTGAGTCTGCACGCAAGTCGAGCAGGTAGATCTTGAGAGACTTTACGCTGATTGCCCGGAATCGTCCGTGAAACAAACCGGAAATCGACGGGCTGTTATGTAAAAAATCATAAAAACGAGCAGACAACGCGGATCATTCTACGTTGTCTGCTTTTTTATTCGTTCTTTATTTGTTCGACCGATACGAAGACGCTTTGTTACTCCACATCCACCAGCGTGTGGTTATAGAAGTCGCTGCGCTTCTGTAATTCGCCGTTGACAATATCGATACCGTAGGCTTCAAGCAAGGTCCTCTCTGAGGAATACAAATTGACGCCGATACCCGCCCGGTTCCTTTCGATATCACAGCCCAAGGCGGCGAGCGTCGTCGGGAACATATCGAAGTTGGCATATATGCGGTTTATAAAACGTGACGCGTCAGTATCTGCGACGGAGCTTGCCGGATTAAGTATAAGATTAAACGTGGTGCGCTTATAGTTTTTGTCGAAGTCTTTAAAGAACACGCCGTCCATGCTGTGGTGGTCGCCGATCATTATGATCGTAGTGTTTTCGTAAAACGGCTGTTTTTGTACCCAGCGGACGAACTCCGTCACCCTCTTCGTGTTGTACGCGATGGAGTTCGAGTACGGGTCGTCATACGGCGTGGGCGCGCCTTCGGGCAGATAACCGCCCGTTGCGTGCGTATCAATGGTCGCGAGCGTTAAGTTGAACGGGCGTCCGCTCTGAGACAGAGCGAGAAGCTCCTCCTTCGCAAACTTAAACAGCTTATCGTCCTCAAAGCCCCACCAGACCTTGTAGCCTTCCGGTATCATTCCGGTTTCCAGCGCGTAATCGTAGTCCTTGATCGCAAAATCCCCGTGCGTTTTAAACATCAGATCTCCACCGGCGAACTTAGCCTGATCGCCGACCAGATATGTTTGGATATACCCGTTGTCGTGAAGAAGATCGCCGAGACCGTAGATACCGCCGAGAAAATGACCGGGCGTCGTATATGCTTTTAAATTCATCGGCGCTTTCATCGGGACGCCCAATGTCTGGTTGACCATGGACGCCCTCGTCCATTCCGTACCTGTGACCTGGACAGGACCGCCGAATTTGCCCGACGTATTTGAAAACACGTCGCCCTCGTACGCCAGCTCCGTCAGCTCCGGCATAAGGTTTTCATCCATATAGCCGCCTAATTCTTTAGACAGATATGAGTTTTCCATGGATTCCAGATAGATGTAGATAAGGTTCCGCTTTTGTTCGGGGAACGTGACCTTGACGTCACGCAGATCGACGTACTCTTTTTCGATAAAGTCCGACGGGACAAAAAATATTTTGTACATGATCGGAAGCGAAAGAGCGTCGCTGATAAAAAATATCGAAGACACAAACATGACCGACGTAAGAAGAAGGGAAACAACAGCCTTTGCCTTTCGGCTGAGAAGAGTTACGGTCCGCTGTTTTACGGGGATCTCGATTTGAGTACGTCTCAGGCAGAGGATGCCGAAAAGTACCGTAGCGCCGACGGCAAGGATCACGTATTCAAAGCCTGTCAGATAGATGGAAAGCTCCGTGCCCTCCGTCGGCGATATAAGATTAACGATCATCTGCTCCGGACGGACGCCTGCCCATGTCGCGGGGATAAAGTGTCCGACAAGGAAAAATGTGATACCGAACGCAAAAAGAACGACGGCTGTCACGCTTAACGCCTTCGGCTTCTTTTTCTCTTCGGCTTCCGTGTACGGTTTTCTGTATTTTTTCAGTATTGCGGTCAGCAATATTTTAGCGGCGGCAACCAAAACGACGACGATAAAACCGAACACATACGCATCGGCATGAACATCATCCAGATAAAGGAAATGTTTCGTACGATGGTTGAATTTCACAAAGAATAACGTGATAAGCGTTATGAAGAATGTCGAATAAACAAATTTGCCGAACGCTTCTTTCCCTTTAGCGTCTTTATGAAGGAGCCGAAGCTCCAAGAACGCTCCGAGCATCGCGATCAGCCCGACCATACAGACCATTCCGGGATAAAGTAAAAAAGCCTTGAAACTCATCGTATTCATTCCCCTCTCAAAGTCGGCAGTCAACAGACAAAAAGCCAAAACAGACTTTGCCGTAATTACATGATATTTACATACTATCATATCTCCCGACAGATTTCAAGCAAAAAGCTACCGCCTCCGTCGGCTTTTAAATACGGCTTTTTAGTGAACAATCTCTTGCCACGCATCGGAAAATATGGTGAAATAAAGTAACATCCGGAAAGGAGCGTTCCCTATGAAAAGAACACTTTGCATCCTGCTTTCCCTCATGCTCGCGCTGACGGGGCTTGCCTCGCTGAGCGTGTCGGCAAACGCAGCGTACAAAACCGGCGACATTATCGAATTCGGCTGCTATCCGCAGTCGAGGGTAGAACCGACAATAAAAATGAAAGAGGTCGCCCAAAAAGCGCAATGGACAAGCTACAGCTATTGTTCCGGAACAGGCGAATATGACGGCACGATAGATCGGAGCGACTTTATGAAGTATGCCGACTTTGACTATAACGAGGGCTTTTTGAGTGAAATCGCGGCAGCGCCGCGGTGAAATCAAAGCCTCTCGCCTTTGGTGAAATCGTTCGCTTCGCTCACGGTGAAATCAAAGGCTTTGCCTTTGGTGAAATATGATCCGTCCACACCCCGCGAAGCGGGATCTCACCCCGAAGGGATTTCACCGCCGCAGGCGATTTCACCCGTCCGACAGGACGGATTTCGTTGCAAAAGGACTTGCCGATCGGCAAGTCCTTTTGCTTCACTCTATGTTGATTATTCCTCGGCATTTTGGGAAATTGGAGCAGCCGTAAAAATACTTGCCCGCATTACTACCCTTTTGCGCTTGGCGTTTTACCATGTGCGCGCCGCATCTCGGGCAAAGGATCGTTTCCCGATCTTCCGTGTCTGCGGAGGGTTTCTCCTTTTGTTCCGACTCGGCGACCGGAGGTTGTTCCGGTTCGGCGGAGGGTTCATCCTCTTGTTTCGCTTCGGCGACCGGAGGCTGTTCCTCTTGTTCGGCTTTTTCGGGCACAGGGTCTTCGGGCGTCGATTCGGAGATCAAGGCGCGATACTTCTCCGTATAATCCGTGGGGTTGGGCTTACAAATATCCAGGAAGAATTTGGCAAGTTCTTCAATTTTCTTATCAAAACCGGCGACCGATCCCGGCTCGGAGTCTGTCTTACGGATATATTCCACAAGCTGATCTGCGCGGATCACTTGATTTCGTATTTCTTTCTTTGCGCGTCTGGTGTTCAGGACCGTTTTCGGATTGGATAATACAACGATCGAACGGTAATTATTGTAGAAATTCTTTTCAAAAGTTCCACGCATCAAAACAGAATGTTGTTCCGAACGGATCTGTTTTATGAGTTCCAGGTGGCGGCGGTTCTGCGTGATCGGAGAGTAGATGCCTTCCTTTTTGCGGAACGATCCGTAGGAAAATGTTCTGACAAAATCGCCGTTTTCCGTGATCTCAATATCTCCGTAAAGATTTTTGCACTCGATCACAAACTGATGAAAACGGGTGATGATAAGATAGTCGATCTGTGAAGTCAACCCGTTATGCTCCAGATACAGGTCGTGCAGGATATACATGGGAATATGACTGTTTTCAAGCTCGAAGCGAACCTGTTTTTCACCGGCTATCCCTGCCTGTACAAGCATGATCTCCCGCTTGATCTCTTTGGCCGCCTCTCCGGAGGCCTTTTCCGACAGCGCTTCCAGCTCTGCAAGCTGACGCTCTGCGTCACTGTCGTCTTTATAAAATACAGGTCCGTTAAATCGGCTGAAAAGCCCCATTTTTCTCACGCTCCTTTCTTTGATCGCAACAAAAAAACGTGTCATATTCTACTACCGCTATCATACCTTTTTTAGGCGAAAAAGTCAACTTGTTTGGCAGATCGACAAGAACGCTGAGCGTTAAAACACATATAAAAATCGGCGTAAAAAAGCGAAAAAATGCCCCACTCCGGTTTTTTAGTGTGATGAATTCTACTCTGTTTGATTGTTTTGTTTGGCTGTATTTACTGAAGAAATCAACATACGGCGGATCGTACCGCAATCATGCGAAAGATCAGATAATTCTATTCCTTTCACTGTTTCTGCCTTTTGAAACAGCTCCAGCCAGTACTCTGTTTCATAGCATTCTTTCAGCGCGATCTGGAGTTTTGAAATGAAATCGGGTCTGCTGTGCGCATAGTTTGCCTCGCGAATATTTGCGCCTATACTGGTTGCAGAACGTTTCAATTGGTTCACCAAAGAATAATGTCCTTTTATTCCGTCGCACATCTTCAATACTTTTATTGCAAAATCCATGGACAAGTCGCTTAACCTGCTGTTTGCCATTATGGAACCTTCAATACATTACAGTCGTGAAATCGCGGCAGCGCCGCGGTGAAATCAAAGGCTTTGCCTTTGGTGAAATATGATCCGTCCACACCCCGCGAAGCGGGATCTCACCCCGAAGGGATTTCACCGCCGCAGGCGATTTCGTCCGTCCGATAGGACGGATTTCGTTGAAAAAACCGCCGTAAGGCGGTTTTTTCTGGAGCAGGCGACGGGAATCGAACCCGCGTAAT
>JAILLJ010000036.1 GCA_024693205.1 Clostridiales bacterium
GACTCCCACGCGCATAGGCATTTCGGGTATCGGCTTTTTATTTCTTTCGTCAAAAAGCCCTTCCTTTGCGAGCCTTTCTTTAAGCTGCTCGAACGCGACGCTGAGCGCGCCGAGCCCGTCGGGCTGCATGTCGTCGATATAGAGCTGATACTGTCCGTCTCTTTCAAAGACGGAAACGCGGCCTCTTGCTATTACCTTCATCCCGTTTTCGGGCATGAAGCGGAGCCTTTGGTTGCTCCCTCTGAACATCACGGCGCGTATCGTCGACTTGTCGTCCTTGAGCGTCATATAGTAGTGACCGGAATAGTGATTTTTGAAATTTGATATCTCGCCGCAAACGAAGACGTTGTTTAAATTCGGATCGCCTTCAAAAATAAGCTTGATATATTCGTTGAGCTGACTTACCGTCAGAAGCGGAGATCTCATTTTAACTCCCGCCCTTTAAAGTTTTTACGTTCAAAATACATCGCCGTGAGTACAGCTATGCCGACCGCGTTGTCGGAGGAAAGAGAAGGCTCGGCAAAGACCGCGCCGTATTTCTTTATGAATCTCTCTCTTATGATGCTGTTTGACATCACGCCTCCGGAAAAAACGAGCGGCAGATCGCCGAATTTTCCGAGCGCGTATTCCGCCATCTTATCGAGCGCGGCGGCGATATATTCTATGCAGAAGCGGCATACGTCCTCGTCTCTTTCGCCTCTTTTTTTCATTTCTTCACACTTGTTCTGGACGCCGGAAAGAGAACAGCAGCCGTCCTTTAATTTTATGTTTATCTTGAATTCCGCCGTGCTTTGTTTTGCAGCCGCGTCGACGAATTTACCGGAAGGGAAGGGGAAACCGAGCATGTTGCCCAATCTGTCGACGGCCTGTCCCGCTTTGAGATCGAGCGAGGACATTATCTCCTCGCACGATAAAATTTTTTCATCGTCCGGTTTTGTCAAAACGGCTTCTGTAGTGCCGCCCGAAACATGGAAGGCGATGAAGGCCCTTTCGGCGAGATCAAGCCTTTTTGCGGAGAAGAGAGCCGCCGCGATATGACCCGCCTGATGAGAAAAAAACGCCGACGGAAGACATGCTGCGGACGCTATGCTCTTTGCCGTCCCTTCTCCGACGAGAAAGCACGGCATATATGACCCTTCGACGTCGCGCGGGCGCGCCGAAGCGCCGACGGCGTTTATTTTAACGCCGCCCTCATATCGTGAAAAAAGCTTTTGCATTACGATCGGGAGCTGAACGGTATGGTGAAATACCGCGTCGCTCTGGCGAAGGCCCAATTCGCCCGCCTTAACGGGAAGGAGCATCCGCTCCTCTGCCGCAAGAAAGCTGTCGCTGTCAAAGACGGCGGCGGACGAAGTATAGTTGCTTGTATCCAAGCCGAGATAAATACCCATCTCAGTTTTCGTCTTCTTTATCTTTTTCTTCTGTCTCTTCTCCGGTTTCGTTATCGGCGTCTTCGGCGTTATCTTTTTTAACGGGCGATATCTTTTTTGCGACCGTTCCGAGAACTCCGTTTACGAACGACGCGTCGTCCTTGCCGGAATATGTTTTACACATCTCGACCGCTTCGTTTATCGAGACGCCCACGGGGACGTCGTCGAAATAGAGCATCTCGCAGAGCGCGAGCCTCAAAACGGCGAGTGAGACCTTTGAGATCCTCGCTCTTCGCCAGCCTTTGAGGTTTTGTTCGATCACTTCGTCGATCTCGTTTAAATGAGACGATACGGTCGACGCCGTTTTAACGACGTATTCGTCGTTTTCGATAAGCTCGCTGTCGGACGCGATATCGAGGATATCCTCTATGTCCGTTTCGGGATGAAACGATTTTTCAAATAAAAGCAGGAACGCCTGCTCGCGCGCTTTTTTTCTCGTCATAGTTTTCAATTCCTTCTCTTTCGGGTCCCCGTTATTTCTCATCCCCGAACGTAACGCCGGCGATATTGACATTGACCTTGCTGACGATCTTACCGGTCATATTCTGTACCGCGTTTTTGATACTGTTCTGTACCTCGGAAGCGACTGTCTGGATCTTTGCGCTGTTTGATACGGTTATTCCGATATCGAGCTTTAAGCCGCCGTCGCTGTTCTGGACCTTAACGGATTTGTTGTTGTCGTCCTCTTTTTTAAAGATCGTCTGTACGAAATCGGGAGTGCGCGTGACAAAACCGGTCACGCCGTCGACGTCCTTGGCGGCGTTCACCGCTATAGAGGAAATAACGTCGTCGGAGATTATTAGTCCGCCGATATTGTCGATAATTTTTATTTTATCCTTCACGGAGCATTCCTCCTTCTTTCGTATATTATACCACAATCTTTCAATTTCTCAACCGTTTAATTCAACAATAGTGATTTTTTCTGAGAAAATATTGGGTTTTTTACAATGTTTTCTCGTATTTGTAAACATTTTGGTAATTTGATGTTTTTAACTTGAAAGAATAAGATATATATGTTACAATCCGTTTTAGGATTTTCTACCGAAAGGATTTATGATCTATGGTATATCAAAACGATGCGCCGAGGATTAAAGAAAAGAAGAAGCGTTCTTTGGCGGCTGTTCTTGCCGACAACAGCTTTGTTATGCTCGCCTTTTTCTGCTCGGCTGTTATAATGCTGCTCGTTTTTTACTGTTTCGACATGACGCCGTTCGGCGACACGACGATACTTCGTATGGATCTGTACCACCAGTACGGGCCTCTTTTCGCGGAGCTTTACGAGCGCATTAAGAGCGGTGGAAGTATGCTCTATTCGTGGAACACCGGCCTCGGCGGGACGTTCCTCGGAAATTATTTCAACTATCTTTCAAGCCCGCTCGCATTTGTGATCTTCTTTTTCGGCCATAAGGATATCCCTGACGCCATTGCGCTGATGATCCTTTTAAAGGCGTCGATAGCCTCCGCGACATTCACTTACTATATCAAAAAAACGTTCGGCAGGCACGACCACGCCGCGGCGGCGTTCGGAGTTCTCTATTCCTTCTGCGGATTTTTCATCGCGTACTACTGGAACGTCATGTGGATAGGCGCCATGGCGCTTTTCCCGCTTGTCGTTCTCGGACTCGAAAGGATAATAAACGAACGCAAGCCCGCCCTTTATATCGTCGTTCTCGCGCTTACGATGATAAGCAGCTACTACATGGCGATGATGGTCTGCATCTTCATGTTCATCTATTTCTTCATAAAATATTTTTCGATCGACCGCGACGACGCGACAGAGGGAAAGCTCCTCGAAAGGATAAAAAATTCACGTTTTCTGCGTACGGCGATCGTCTTCGGACTGGCGTCCGTCGCGGCGGCGTTCCTTGCGGCGTTCGCGCTTATCCCGACATATTTCGTGCTTAAGAACTGCTCGGCGACGTCCGACAACTGGCCGGCGGACATAAAGTTTTATTTCAGCATTTTCGA
>JAILLJ010000040.1 GCA_024693205.1 Clostridiales bacterium
ACCCCGCGAAGCGGGATCTCACCCCGAAGGGATTTCACCGCCGCAGGCGATTTCGTCCGTCCGATAGGACGGATTTCGTTGAAAAAACCGCCGTAAGGCGGTTTTTTCTGGAGCAGGCGACGGGAATCGAACCCGCGTAATCAGCTTGGGAAGCTGAGATTCTGCCATTAAACTACGCCTGCGAATATGGCATAGGCCGGGAAACCGACCCATGCGTTTTTATATCGTTCAATTATTCAAGACCGTCCTGCTGGCCGATGGCGGCTCTTACGCTCTGACGTGCTTTTCTGACCTCATTTATGCTGGTGATGAGAGCCTCGTCGGATTTTTTCATTATATCCTCGACGAAGTCGATAGCCGCTGTGCGGATCTCATTTGACCACTTGTTCGCCTTGTTGATCGTCTCCTCAGCCTTTTGGTTGGCGTCGGACTTGGCGGCCTCGTTTTCTCTGCGGCTCTCGGTCGCCATCTCGGCGAGCTTTTTCTTCGTGGCTTCAAGCATGTTGTTGCAGTCCTCGTCGGCCTGGGCACGGACCTGCTCGCTGTATTCCTGCGCCTGCTTTGCGACCTCGCTCGCTTCGACGAGCTTCTGCGCCTTTGCTTCGGCCTCGGATACGATCTCGTTTGCCTTTGACTCGGCGTCCGCTATCGTTTTCTTTGAGAATTCATCGGCTTTTTTGACGATCTCTCTCGCCTTTGTCTCGGATTTTTCCGAGAACTCGGCGACCTTTTGCTGGGCGTTTGAGATTATTTCGGCGGAATCCGCCTTGGCTTTTGAAATTATATCGTTTCTTTCGGCGATGACCGAACGAGCCTGCGCTATTTCGTCGGGCATATTGAGGCGCATGTCTTCGATACATGTCTTGATCGTTTTAGCGTCGACCATGATTTTCGACGTAAAAGCGACGTTTGTTCCGGCGTCGACGACCTTTTCGATCTGGTCAAGCAAATCTTCAAAGTTCATAACACATTTCCTTTCTTATGATCCTGATTTTATTCGTTCAACGACATCGTGGCATATCTCTATAGGTACAAATTCGGAAATATCGCTTCCGAAAATACACATCTGTTTTACTATGCTCGAGGAGAGGAACATATATTCCGCGTTAGCTGTAACAAATACTGTTTCAAGCTCGGGATTTATCTTTTTATTGATGAGCGCCTGCTGGAATTCATATTCAAAGTCGGACACGGCGCGAAGTCCTTTGACTATCGCCACGGCATTCTGACGGCGCGCGTAATCGGCGATAAGTCCGTCGAACATGTCGACCTCAACGTTTTTTATTTCGGTCGTGCTTCTTTTGATAAGCTCGACTCTTTCGGCGAGCGTGAAGCACGGGGTCGATTTATTATAGTTTTTTCCGACTACAACGATGATCTTGTCAAACAATTTTGCAGAGCGCCTTATTATATCGAGATGGCCGTTTGTGATCGGATCAAAGCTTCCGGGGCAAACCGCAATTTTCATATCTGTTCGCTCCTCGGTCTGTAGAGTGTGATTTTTGTTTTGCCGTATTTGTATTCGCGGTATATCCCGTAGGGCGGGATCTCCGGCTGAAGCTGTTCGTCTGTCGGTGATTCACAGACGATAACGCCTCCGTCGCTCATTTTGGCGACCAGATAGGGCAAAACCTTTTGGATAAGCCCGTCTTTATAAGGCGGATCGACAAACGCCACGTCGAATTTTTCGACGCATGTTTTGACAAACGAGAGGGCGTCGGTCTGGATGACCACGGCCCTGTCGCCGAGCTTGGCGGAATTGAGGTTTTCGCGGATAACGGATATGGATTGGGAAGAGCTGTCGATAAAAACGGCCTTTTTCGCGCCGCGGCTAAGCGCCTCGATACCGAGCTGGCCGCTCCCGCCGAACAGATCGAGAACGCGTCTTCCTTCAAGCTCGAACTGTATCGCGCTGAACAGCGCTTCCTTGACTTTTTCGGATGTCGGACGAACGTCGTCGCCCGGCAGGGTTTTAAGCGTCCTGCCCCGCGCGGTGCCTGTTATAACTCTCATATCATGTAAAAGCGACCCGGCGACTGCCGAAACGCTCATATCCGCCTTTCGTGTATTTTGTATTATCTCATTTTTATATGATATTTGTCAAGAAGTAATCGGAAAAATTTACATTTTTTCGTGGAAATATTTGTAAACGGCGTGCGCGGACGGCTCCGAAACGCCTTTTACGGCCTTGAGCTCGTCGACAGACGCCTCTTTTATCGCCGAAATGGTTTTAAAATGCTTTAAAAGCGCCTTCGCCCTCGCGGGGCCGACGCCCTCGATCTCGGTGAGCGTCGAAGAAAAGCTCGACGCGCTGTGCTTCTTATGATGATACGATACGGCAAAGCGGTGTACCTCCTCCTGGATCGAGGAGACGAGCGTAAACGCCTTTCGCTTTGAGGTGAGAGCTATCTCTCCGCCGTCGGACGCTATGGCGCGCGTCCGGTGGTGGCTGTCCTTTACCATGCCGAATACGGGAACGCTGACGCCGAGTTTTTCCATGACGGGCAAAAACGCGTGTACCTGTCCCGCCCCGCCGTCGAGGAGGATGAGATCGGGCAGCTTGCCGAAGCCCTCGCCGCTGTCCTTGTTTTCGAGATATTCCTTAAAGCGCCTTTCGGCTATCTCCGCCATCGAAGCGTAATCGTCCTGACCGTCGAAGCCCTTGACCGCGAACCGCTTATATCCCGCCTTGAACGGTACGCCGCCCTTGAAGACGATCATTCCGCCGACATTGTCGCTGCCTGCCGTATGAGATATGTCGTATGCCTCGATATAGTCGGGGATGGCTTTAAGTCCGAGAAGGGACGCGAGCTCGTTCAGCGCCGCCGCCTGTTTGCTCGGTCTGCCGGAATACTGCATCAGCTTTTCGATGGCGTTGTTTTTACACATCTCCGAAAGCTGAAGCTGTTCTCCCTTTTGCGGGCGGTAGATGGTGACCTTTCTGCCCGCGAGAGACGACAGCCAGTCGGAAAGAAGCTCGGAGTCGTTCACCTCGCCGTCGACAGATATTTTCGGCGGCACGCGGTCGCGTATCGTATAAAAGCTTCTTATAAGCTCTCGCCGCGCCTCGGCCTTGTCGTCGGAAGGATCTATTATAAAAAATTCACTTTCGATGAGCTTCCCGTTTAAAAAGCGCAGGACGTTGAGGCACGATCTTTCGTTTTCGGAGACGAGAGCGAAGACGTCCTGCTCCTTGACGGACGCGGAGGAGACCTTTTGTTTTGAATTTATCTTTTTGACAGCGTTTATCCTGTCGCGAAGCTTCGCGGCCTTTTCAAATTCAAGATTTTCCGCCGCTTCCTCCATCCGCCGCTTCATATCGGCGACCGCGTCGGCGCTGTCGCCCTTTAAAAACGCTACGGCGTCGGCGACGGATTCGCGGTATTCCTCCGCGGTTATTTTTCCGGCGCATGGCGCGGAGCATTGTGAAATAAAGTAATTGAGGCACGGACGGCTCTTTTTGAGGTCGCGAGGAAACACCTTTGTGCATTGAGGGAGCTTAAATATTTTCAGCGCCTCGTCGACGGAATTGGTGACGGAAAAGGAGCCTGTGAAAGGGCCGATGTAGTCGGCGTTTTTGTCGTCGTTTTTATAGACCGCCGATATTTTCGGCCATTCGCCCTTTGTGATCTTTATATAGCTGTAGCCCTTGCTGTCCTTAAGCAAAATGTTGTATTTCGGGGAATACTGCTTGATTAGGCTGCATTCGAGAACGAGCGCCTCGAACTCGCTGTCTGTTAAAATGTAATCGAAGTCGGCGACGTTTTCGACCATTTTTATGACCTTGACGCCGTGATTTTTATGGGAGCCGAAATATTGGCTGACGCGGTTTTTGAGCGCCTTTGCCTTGCCGACATATATGACGGTACCGCGCTTATCTTTCATAAGATAAACGCCGGGATCGAGCGGAAGGCGCATCGCCTTTTTGCGCAGTTCTTCTGTTGTAAGAGGCGTTATTTCGGGCATAATAATTCACCGTTCATAAAAACAAAAGATTGCCGCAAAACCGTCTGCCGCGTAAAGCCGACGAAAGAAAGACTTACGTCGGGCGGCCTGAACAGTGTTTTGCAACAATCCCGCGAAATAAAAAGAAGAGATCAATCGGAAAATCCGGAATTTATGAGTTTAACAAGCTCATCGACAGCCTGTTCCTCATCGGAACCGCCGGCGATTATGCGGATAGTCGTTCCGCCCATTATACCGAGCGACAACACGCCGAGAAGGCTCTTGGCGTTTACTCTGCGCTCTTCCTTTTCGACCCAAATAGAGGACTTGAATTCGTTGGCCTTCTGGATAAAGAAGGTTGCAGGACGGGCATGAAGACCTACTTGGTTCTGAACTGTCACATCTTTAACGTACATACCTAAAATCTCCCACACAAAAAATTGCAATAGACTGATACAATGCAATAATTATTATATCATAAATCCGCGTAACGTCAACGGGATTGGGCAAAATTCCGATTTTTCATATGCTCAAACAAAACCGAGAGATACCGCCGCCATTGATTTTAGCTATTTTGACTAATATTTTTTGATGATATTGTTAAAATGAAACAATATATTGCAAGGATGGAAAATTAAAGTTTCAGTATAACGCTGACAGCGGCGGATGCGAGGATATAAACTACGGGATGTATCTTCGAGAGCGGTTTTATCTGATTTAAGATAAGTACCACAAAAAAGAGGATCACGGCGTAAACGTCGACAGAGGACGGTATGTCCGAAAGCGCAGTCGGAAAGAACCTGAACAGAGCCGTTTTTATGACAGTCCACGCCGCCGCCGCGATAAGACCCGTCACGGCGGGACGGAGCCCGGAAAAGACGCTCTGAACGTATTTGTTTTCCATATAGCGGGAGAGGAATTTTGAAATGATAAGTACTATTATGACCGAGGGCAGTATCAGCGCAAACGTCGAAACCACGGCTCCGGGCACGCCGCCTACGGTATATCCGACAAAGGTGGACATGTTCACTCCGAGCGGGCCGGGCGTGGACTCCGACACGGCGACCATATTCGTAAGCTCCGTCATCGAGAACCAGTCGGGATGATTTTCACACATCCTCGTAAGAAACGGAAGCGTAGCGAGCCCTCCGCCGACGGCGAACAGACCGGTCAGAAGATATTCGTAAAAGAGCGTCAGGAGAGTCATAAAATATGTCATACGGCCTTACCGACCTTTCCCGCCGCGAAGCCGAAAAGACCTGCGCCGACGACCACCCAAACGGGTGAGAAGCCGAGCACGGCGACGATGACGAAGGCTATTACGCAGAGCGCGATCTGAAAGACGCTGCGGACGTTCTTTTTCATAAGGCGGATGACCGAGCTTAAGATAAGCGCTCCGGCGGCTATGCGGATGCCCTTGAAGGCGTGCATGACATAGACGTTGTCGGCAAAGCTCCTGAAAAGCATTGCGATAAGAAGTATTATGATAAAAGACGGAGTAACGACTCCGAGCGTTGCGAATATCGCGCCGGGGACTTTTCTCTGTTTATATCCTATAAATGTTGAGGTGTTGACGGCAATAACGCCGGGAGTGCATTGTCCGATGGCGAAGTAATTGAGGATCTCCTCCTCCGTCGCCCATTTCCTTTTATCGACTATTTCGCGCTGTAGGAGAGGAAGCATGGAATATCCTCCGCCGAAAAGGAAAAGACCGATGCGGAAAAACGCCGAAAACAAGGTGAATAACTCTTTCACAAAAACACGCTTTCATTTTTATTCGGATCTTTTTAAACTGTTTATCTCATAATACGCGAGCTTTGCGCCCATGCTCACGCTGTCGGGGTCGTCGGAGATATCGGTAAGCCCGTAAAGGGGAGAGCGTTTTTTCTCCGGCTTGATAGGCGGCACAACGATATCGAAGTTGCCTGTATCCTTTTGTTTTTCGATATAGCTTTCCCGCTCGTCATATTGACGCTTTACGTTCACGGCGTCGGCGGCCGTCAGCGCGAACGACGCGGCGCACCAGATACAGCATACCGACAAAGCGGCGCAGACCGCCTTTTTCGCGACAGGGGACGAAAGCTTCAGCGCCGACAGCGGGACGCCTGCGGCTATTATCATATAGACCGTGACGCCGAACCACGCGCGTTCGGGGAAATAAGGCGTTGCGACCATCGAAAACGCGCTTCCGAGCGAGCCTGAAAGATAGACCGCCGACAGGAGGAACAGCCTTTCCTTATCGGGCGTGGCTGTATTTTTAAGGATAATGACGGCCGTTAAAGCTATAAGAAACGGAACGGCGAGATACAGACAATAATGGTAAGGAATCCCGACGAGCCTTCTAAAGAGCGGATTTCCCGCGTCGCCCCAGGAGGCGGTCCTTACGAAATTCGCGGGAGACGCCAAAATGAAGACAAACCCGGCCGCAGAGCCCGCCAAGGCAAAAAACGACCATACGGGTATTTTTATTTTTTTGACGCGGTAAAAAATGATGAAAAGGACAGAGACGCCGACGAACGCCGCGCCTGTGTTTTCGTTCGTCGCTCCGGCAAGAAGGGAAAGGATAAGCATTGCCGCCGCCGAAAGAGGGCTGTTTTTAAGCCCCTTTTCGCCGTCTGACCAAAGACGGAAGGGAAGCAGCGCGGCAAGACGGATCGTACTGCCCCAAAGATAGTTCACGCTGCCGTCGAGCCAAAGCGTCGTCTGACCGAAGCTCCTTAAAAAAAGCCAGAGCATTATGTTTATCGAAAGGAACAGAGGAGCGTTTTTCTCCTTTGAGGAGCCGACGCAATGCTTATATATAAGGAAAGTGAAAACGACGTATACAGCGGGATTGACGACGTTGAAGACGGGCTTTCCGATAAGGATGAACGCTTCGACGATCGTATGGAGCAGTATGCGACCGTTGACGACGGAGTAATGGTACTTCATCGAAGTTATGATATCGGAAAACGACGTTATCGCCGTTTCGGGCGAGCATTTGTCCCAATAGATGAAGTGGTAGTTGAAGTCGTCAGCGGCAAAGGGAGTCGCTCGGTTCAAAACGAACATCATAAAAAAAGACGTGACTGCGACAAGGATCATCAGATATAAATTCAATCGGGAGCCGCCGAAAAGCTTCGGCTTCGACCCCAAGCGCTCGGTATCCATCACGTCACCGCCCGTCGTTTTATTCTTTACCATACGGCAAAAACAGTATACTCCAAGGCGTTGAAAAAATCAAGTATCCCACAGATTGACCTCGGAAGGGGCAGACACCACCATATAAAGAAGTTGAAAAAATATTTTCCTTATGATATAATTACCTTTACGCGGTATCGGGAAAACGCGAAAGAATAGTAAAAAAGAATAATAAGGGAAGCTTAAAATATAGATTAAGAAACGGTATATCAGGGGGAGGAGATAAAAATGGATTCATTGAACGAGCTGTGGGAGATCGTTGCGGGTATTCTTCAAAAGAAGATGTCCGACGCCGTTTACAACGTCTGGATAAAGGATATAGTGCCCGTCAGCTTTGACGACGGAGTCGTTACGTTAGCTATAGGCGAGTTCAAGAGAAAAATAATAGAACAAAAATTCTTCGATCTTATAACCGACGCATTTCAGCAGGCGCTCGGCTTTTCCGTCGCGGTCAATTTCGAGTCGCCCGTATCATCGGCCCTCGATATCGAGGCTCAGGCGACGACTCCGGCGGTAAGCGGGATATATAACGAAGAAAACACCTTCGACACCTTCGTCGTGGGCTCGTCAAATAAATTCGCTCATGCGGCGGCTCTCGCTGTCGCGTCAAATCCCGGCGGAGCATACAATCCCCTTTTCATCTACGGAAAATCGGGGCTGGGCAAGACGCATCTTCTCAGCGCCATCGCCTATGAGATAAAGAAAAACGACCCCTCCCTCAATATCGTCCTTACAAACTGCGAGGCATTCACAAACGAGCTTGTTTATTATATAGCCAAAAAGGATACGAGAGAGTTCCATAAAAAATACCGCTACGCCGACGTGTTCCTTATGGACGATATCCAGTTCGTGATGAAAAAGGAAACGACGCAGGAGGAGCTTTTCTATACCTTCAACGCTTTGATCGAAGCGGGGAAACAGGTCGTTCTGACCTCGGACCGCCCGCCTAAGGACATAGTACAGCTCGAGGAACGTCTTCGCACGCGTTTTGAATGGGGACTTATCGCCGATATACAGCCGCCCGATCTCGAGACGAGGATGGCGATAGTAAAAAGAAAGGCCGAGGCTCTCGACGTCAAGCTCACGGACGACGTCGTACAGTATATAGCCGAAAAGCTTAAAAACAATATCCGTCAGCTTGAAGGAGCCGTCAAGAAGATCTGCGCCGTCGTAGCTATCCACGATACGGTGCCAAATATGGCGACCGTCCAGAACGCTATTAAGGACATCCTCAGTGAGGAACGTCCGGACCCGATAACGATCGAAAGAGTCGTCGAGGAGGTAGCCCGTACATACGGCGCCAACGCCGCCGATATCTATTCAAAGAAGCGCGACGCGAGGACGTCAAGGATGCGCCAGATAGCGATGTATGTCGTCAGCGAAACGACACATATGTCGACCCAGGCGATAGGCGACGCTTTCGGCGGACGCGACCATTCAACGGTAGTTTACGCGCTCCAGGAGATAAGGCGCGTTCTGGCAAGAGATTCGTCTCTCAATGCCACGGTAAAGGATATAATCAAAAACGTACAGGAATCCGATTGATGCATTCGGGGAGAACTTATAATGGGAATTTTCAAAAAATTTAATTTCGGCCTTAAAAAGACGAGGGACAATATGTCGGGAGCCATCGACAATATGTTCCGCGGAAAAAAAGAAAAGGAGATCGACGACACCTTTTACGACGACCTTGAGGAAGTGCTTGTAATGGGCGACGTCGGGGTCAATACCGCCATCGAAATAGTCGAAAAGCTCCGCGAAAAGGCTCAGAAAAAGAATATAAAAACGGCCGATAAGGTCAAGGCGGCCATCAAAGAGATCGTTGCCGACATGCTTTCGGGAGGAGAAGAGGTCAGCCTTATAACACTTCCCTCCGTTATCCTCGTGATAGGCGTAAACGGCGTCGGAAAGACAACGACGATAGGCAAGATGGCGGCGTATTTCAAAAACGACGGCAAAAAAGTCATCCTCGGCGCCGCGGACACCTTCCGCGCCGCCGCTATAGAGCAGCTTCAGGAATGGGCTGACAGAGCCGGAGTCGATATGATAAAACACCGCGAGGGCGCTGATCCCGCCGCGGTTGTTTACGATACGATCGCCGCAGGCAAGGCGAGGGACGCGGATGTTATTATCTGCGACACCGCCGGAAGGCTCCACAACAAAAAGAACCTCATGGAGGAGCTCGCTAAGATATACAGAGTTATCGACAAGGAGCTGCCCTATGCCGACAGGGAGATACTGCTCGTGCTTGACGCTACGACTGGTCAGAACGCCGTCAATCAGGCGAGGGAGTTCATGAATATCGCCGAGGTCACCGGTATTGTTCTGACAAAGCTCGACGGTACGGCCAAGGGCGGAGTCGTGCTCAATATCAAAAACGAGCTTAAGCTCCCGGTAAAATTCGTCGGAGTGGGCGAACAGCTCGACGATCTCCAGCCGTTCAGCGCCAAGGCTTTTGCCGAGGGACTGTTCGACGTTGAAATGCCGACTCACGACGATGAGGAATCGGAGGGCGAAAGCTCCGCAGACGGTGAAGGTAAAGAAGAATGAAATTTCTGATAGCTACGCACAACCTTAAAAAAAGAGACGAGCTTCAAAGGATATTGAAGCCGCTCGGGATAGATGTGCTTATCGCGGAAGAGGCGGGAGTCGAGCTTACCGACGTCGAGGAAACGGGAAAGACATTTGAAGAAAACGCCCGTCTTAAAGCTCTCGGCGGATGCAGGGAGAGCGGACTTATTTGTATCGCCGACGACTCCGGACTTATGGTCGACGCGCTTGACGGCGCGCCCGGAGTTTATTCCGCAAGGTTTGCCGGAGAGCACGGCAACGACGAAAAAAATATCATAAAGCTTTTGGACGAGTTAAAAGACGTTCCGAATGAAAAACGTACCGCGAGATTCGTCTCTGCGGTATGCTGTGTATTTCCCGACGGAAGAGAGCTTGTCTCGCGCGGAACATGCGAGGGAAAGATAGCTTTTTCAAAGAGGGGCAGCGGAGGATTCGGTTACGATCCCGTGTTTTTGCCCGACGACGTCAACGGAAAGACCATGGCGGAGCTGTCACCCGAGGAAAAGGACGCGATAAGTCACCGCCGCCGCGCGCTTTGCGCGTTCGCTGAAAAGCTGAAAGGACAAAACTATGACGAGTAAAGAGAGAGCGAAGCACAGAGCCGAGGCAAATTCCATCGAGCCTGTTTTTCAGATAGGCAAGGGCGGTCTGTCCGACGCAGTGATAAAACAGACCGAGGACGCCATAAAGGCGAGGGAGCTTATAAAAATAAAGGTACTGCTCGACGTTTCTCCCGAAAAGCCGAGAGAGATCGCCGATAAGCTTGCCGTAGCCGTCGGAGCGGACGTTATCCAGGTCATAGGCGGCTGTATAATCCTCTATAAAGAAAACAAGGAAAAACGCGAAGAGGAAAAAGCAAAGGAAAAGAAAAAGAAGGAAGAGGAACGCAAAAAAAGGCTTAAGGAGCTCGCCGAAAAAAAGAGCAGAGCGGTCTATTATAAAAATAAGCAATACGCGAAGCCCGAAAAAGGAAAGAGCCTAAAGGTCAAGGTACGTAAAAAATAATTTTTATAACGGAGGCGTTTATCTTGAAAAAACATTTTCCGAAGGCAATTGTCGCCGTCATGCTCGCGCTCACGATATTTTTCTCCGCGGGTCTTGCCGTTTTCGCAAGCGCGTCTTCCGACGGACAAAAAGCCGAGAGCAAAGTAGATTTTCTCAGAGAAGCGGCCGAGGAGCAGGTCTTTACGATCCGACTTGAGTCCGGAAGCTCCGATCCGACGAGCGATGAAAACGACGCGGGCGACTTCAAAAAGATCGACAACAGTAAGTTTTTGAAATTTTCCGCAAAGGTGTACAGTCAATACGTCACCTTCCTTGCGCGTTTCTCCGCTGCGCTTTTGCCTTATTCCCAAAGGCTCGACGCGCGGTTTTATAAGATCACCCGTATCGACAAGTCAAACAGGACAGCACATCTTGAGCTTTACGCCATGGAGCCCGACGAGATAAGCGCCGCGGCTGATCTGATAGTAGAAAACACGGAGTTTTTTCTTGAAAAGCTCGACGACGGTCGAAAGACTTATTATATGAGAATAGATTTGAGAGAGAAGTATGCTGAAAAGCTTTCAAACGCGTTCGTGCTTCGCGAGACAGCCAAAAAGCTTCTCGAAAAGGTCAATGAAAAGTATCATGACGACAGCTTCGATCTTATGGATTATACCCAGATCGTCGGAGAGATCGGCATACATCTGATCGGGTACTATCTGTTTAAAAGCATCGGCGGAGAAAATCTCAAGGGAAAGCTTTACGATATCTATTTCAAGCTTATGATAGCCGACCTCAACGTCGACGAAAAGAGAAACGCCAACTGGATACATATTATAGGAATACTTCTAGGATAAAGGAAGAATAAAAATGGAGTGGACAGGTCTTAACGAATTAAGAGAAAAATATCTCGAATTTTTCGAGAGCAAGGGACATCTGCGTCTGCCGAGCTTTTCGCTCGTGCCGCAGGGAGACAAGAGCCTTCTGCTGATAAACGCCGGCATGGCTCCGCTTAAAAAATATTTCACGGGCGAATTGACTCCCCCGAGGACGAGAGTGACGACGTGTCAGAAATGCATCCGTACTCCCGACATCGAGCGCGTCGGAAAGACGGCGCGTCACGGGACGTATTTTGAGATGCTCGGCAACTTCTCGTTCGGAGATTATTTCAAACACGAGGCGATCAGCTGGGCATGGGAGTTCTGTACGTCGGTGCTCGAGATGCCGGCGGACAAGCTTTATATAAGCGTCTATACCGACGACGATGAGGCATATGATATATGGACAAAGGAGATAGGCGTCGAGCCGTCTCACATGGTGCGCCTCGGCAAGGAGGACAACTTCTGGGAGCACGGCGCAGGTCCGTGCGGCCCCTGCTCCGAGATATATTACGACAGAGGCGAAAAATACGGCTGCGGAAAGCCCGACTGCAAGGTCGGATGTGACTGCGACAGATACGTCGAATTCTGGAACCTCGTTTTCACACAGTTTGAGAACGACGGCAACAACAATTACACAAGGCTCAAAAGCTGCAATATAGATACCGGCATGGGTCTCGAACGTCTCGCATGTATCTCTCAGGGCGTCGACAACCTCTTTGAGGTCGACACTGTCCAAAATATAATGAAGCATGTCATGCGTGTCGCCGGCGTGAAATATCACGAAAACGACAAGAGCGACGTTTCGCTCCGCGTCATAACCGACCATATAAGAAGCACGACGTTCATGATCGGCGACGGCGTAATGCCGTCAAACGAGGGAAGAGGATACGTCCTTCGCCGTCTGCTCCGCCGCGCCGCGCGTCACGGAAGACTGCTCGGGATAGAGCGTCCGTTTTTGTCCGAGATCTGCGATACCGTAATAAACGAAAACAAATCGGCTTATCCGAATCTCGTCGAAAAACGCGACTTCATCGTGAGAGTCATCAAAAACGAGGAGGAAAGCTTCAGCAAGACTATCGACGCCGGACTTCTCCTTCTCTCCGAAATGACAAAAAAGACAGAGGGCGGAGTTCTTTCCGGAGCGGACGCCTTCAAGCTTTCCGATACATACGGCTTCCCGATAGACCTTACAAAGGAGATCCTTGCCGAAAAGGACATGACCGTCGACGAGGATGAGTTTGAAAGGCTGATAAAGGAACAGAGAGAGCGTTCGAGAAACGCGCGTAAGGACGCGGGAGCCGACGCTTGGAAAAACGCCGGAGTCGCCACAAAGGGGCTTCCGAAAACCGATTTTGTCGGTTACGGCGATACAAAAGCCGAGGGCTGCAAGGTCATCTCCGTCATCGTCGGCGGCGAAAGAGGAGATTACGCCGAAAACGGCGCGGACGCCGCTGTTGTTCTCGACAAAACCTCGTTCTATGCCGAGAGCGGCGGCCAGATAGGCGACAGAGGTATAATAACCGACGGCGACAGCGTGTTTGAGGTGACGTCGACGGGAAAGACAAACGACGGCGTATTCCTTCATTACGGCTCGGTGATATCCGGTGAGGGTATAGCGGTCGGAGCGACCGTAAATACCGAGGTCGACGAAAACAGAAGAAAAGCGACTGAGAGGAACCATACGGCGGCGCATCTTTTGCAGGCGGCGCTCCGCAAGGTTCTCGGAACCCATGTCGAGCAGGCGGGACAGCTCGTCACTCCCGAAACCGTCAGGTTTGACTTCACGCATTTCTCCGCTCTTACAAAGGACGAGATCGACGAGGTCGAAAACCTCGTAAACGCCGAAATAATGAAGGCGGAGGCTGTGAACACCGACGAAATGCCCATCGACGAGGCTAAAAAGCTCGGAGCCATGGCGCTCTTCGGAGAGAAATACGGCGACGTCGTCCGCGTAGTCAAGGCGGGAGATTTCTCCGTCGAGCTTTGCGGCGGTACACATGTCGACAACTCCGGCAAGCTCGGACTTTTTAAGATCGTTTCCGAGTCGTCCGTAGCCGCGGGCGTAAGACGTATCGAGGGCGTTACTGGCTTCGGAGTCATGGAATACATAAAGAACGAAAATAAAAAGATAGAAAATACGGCCAAGGCGCTGAAGCTTCCCAATGTCGGCGAGCTTGAACAGAGAGCGGCCGCCGTTATGAACGAGATAAAACAGAAGGACAAAGAGATCGAGACGCTTTCCGCAAAGCTTTCCGAGATCAAGGCGGCGGAGTTCATGAACAACGCCGAGGAGTTCGGAGGGATTAAGCTCATAACGGCTGTTTTGGGCACTGCGGCTCCCGACGAAATGCGCTCGATGTGCGACAAGGCAAAGGAGAGCGGAGACAATGTCGTTATCGTGATAGGAGCCAAAAACGACAAGGGTACCGTAAACTTTGCCGCGGCATGCGCGAAAGAAGCCGTCAAGAAGGGCGTCAACGCCGGAATGATAGTCCGCAAGATAGCAACTATCGCCGGAGGAAACGGCGGCGGACGTCCCGACAGCGCCATGGCGGGCGGTAAGGACGCTTCAAAATTACAGGAAGCCATGGACGCCGTTAAGGAAACGGTTAAAGAAATGCTGAAATAATTTTTTTGAAATTCAGACAAAAGGAGGCAAAAACATGAACGACTGCCTTTTCTGCAAGATCGTCAAGGGCGAGATCCCGTCAAAAAAGGTCTATGAGGACGATACCGTATACGCTTTTTACGATATCGACCCGCAGGCTCCGGTGCATGTTCTTATCATCCCCAAGGAGCACATCAAGTCCGCCGCAAAAATAGACAGCGGCAATTCCGCCGTCGCGGCACACTGCCTCGAGGTAGCGGCTGTTCTTTCTGAGGAGCTCGGACTTACGGACGGCTTCAGGATAGTCACCAACACGGGCGACTGCGCCGGACAGAGCGTAAAACACCTTCATTTCCATCTGCTCGGCGGAAGAGATTTCACGTGGCCTCCGGGCTAAAAGGCGACTTGACAGAAATCATCTTAACGAGGGGTGCCCATTATGCCAAGACCAATGGCGGTTATCGGCATAACGCTATATTTCGTACTTACGGCGCTTTTCATAATAAACAAAACAACGGTGGCTGTGGCTGCGCTTGTTGTTGCGATAATCTGCTTTGCCGTGTGTATGGCTTTAAAGGGCGTCCGCGGCAGAGTCGTTATCCCGGCGGCATGTCTTTCCATTGCCGCCGCTTGTGTTTTATTTGTGACGGAAAATGAGTTTCATATAAAGTATGTCAAAGCCAAGGCGGGAGACGGTTTAAAGGTCGAAGCCGTTATGACCGATTACCCTTCGGCCCAAAACGGGAAATACGAATACCCGCTTAAAACGACGTCGATAAACGGCGAAAAGGTAAAGACGAATATAAGGCTTCGGTGGGACAAAAAGCTTTCGGCGGAGCCTTACGATAAAGTGATAATGACCCTCGGGCTTTACAAGACGGAGGCGACAGGCAGCTCCGCTCTTTACGGTATATCGGAGAACATGCTCCTTTATGTCGATAACTGCGACGAAATAAGGACGGAAAAGACGGAGAAAAAGCCTATAGGCTACTTTATCGTAAAGCTCAGGCGTTATATAAAAGACAGCGTCTTCGATTTTCTTCCGAAGGACATGGGCGGACTTGCTCTCGGGATGCTGCTCGGCGAAAAGGAGTATATACCGCCTTCAATACGACGGAATTTCAACATCTGCGGGATATCCCATCTTTTCGCGGTGTCGGGCTTTCACCTTTCGATATTTGCGCTGTCTGTCTTTGAGATACTCAAAAGACTGCGTTTAAACAGAAGATCGGCGTCACTCATAACAATGTTTTTCGTCGTATTCTTTACCGCGCTGACGGGATTTTCCGTCTCGTGCGTGAGAGCCGCCGTGATGATGCTGACGATGCTTTTGGGGATCGTCGTGTCAAGACAGGCGGACCCTCTGAATTCGCTCGGTCTTGCAGTCCTTCTTATCTGTCTTTTTGAGCCGTCAAACGCGGCGTCTGTGGGACTTATGCTCTCGGTTGCGGCGACGCTCGGCATATTTATTCTTGCGCGTCCCCTGGACGGCTTTCTTAAAAGAAGGATAAAGACCTTGCCGAAGGGATTGCGGGCGCCGCTTTACGCCGTCGGCGGGATATTTGCTATGTCCGTCGGAGCGTCGGTGTTTACGATGCCGATAGCAGCGCTTCTTTTCGGACGCGTCTCTCCGTCGGCGCCTTTGGCAAACATCATGATGATGAGCGCGGCGTCCTTTGCGGTGATTTCGGGAGCCTTTATCCCCGTTTTCGCGGGCACGGGATTTTTCTCGTTTTTTTCAAAGATCGCCGCTCTCGCGTCCGGAGTCGCGCTGAAATATCTCGTTTGGATATCGGAGAAGATAGCTTCGCTTCCGTTCGCGTCGGTGAATGCGGACGAAAAATATATTAAGCTCTGTATGGTTTTCGCCCTCGTTATTTTCGCGGCGGCGCTTCTGCTCGCCGGATTCAATAAAAGGCTGACGGCTTTCGCGGCAGGTCTTTCCGCTATAGTATTTGCCGCGGGGATGCTGTCTTACGGTATTTTCTGCGGCGGCGTCACAAAGATCACGGTCTTCGACGTCGGAAACGGAAGCTCCGTGGTCGTCTCAAACGGCGACAGGGCGGCGGTCATAGGCTGCGGCGGGAACAACACCGCGACGTACAAGATCGAAAACAAGCTCGATTCGCTCGGAGTAAAGAGCATTGAATTTATGCTTTTACCGAGACCGCTCGGTACGGAAACGAGCGCGGCGCACGAGGTGCTGTCGGAGTTTAAAGCAGACAAGGTAGTTATTCCGGAGCGTGACGAGGAGCTATCACATATCAGCTTATTATGCGAGCCGGTTTATTCCGGAAATGTTTCGTCAAAGCTTTGGCAAAACGCCGAAATAAAATACGTCGGAGATCCCTCCGGCGGAGCGGCATATCTCGATATTGACGGCACGACCGTGCTGTTTACGTTCGGGCCGGGAAGCGACGTCAAAAACATACCGCCGTCCTTTCTTTCCGCCGACATTTTATATTGCCGTCAAAAACCTCCCGAGGGTTTGGAGGCGGAAAAGTTCGGGCTCGTCGTCATTTCGGGCGACGAAAAAAGCGAGGAGGCGGCAAGCGCGATAAACTCAAAGGGCGGCAGAGCATATTCCGTATCGCTTTTCGGAGATACGGTCATAACCACGTCCGGTTCCTCGGTATGTAAGATCGACACAGAGTACAGTTTAAAGTTGGTGAACGCATGAATATTACCGAAAACGAAATAAAAAAACAGATACGGTCGGGTGAATTCAGTAACCTCTATCTGATATACGGCGACGAGCCGTATTTAAAGAGCTTTTACGTCAAAAAAATACAGGAAAAGGCTGTCGACAAGAGCTTTGCCGACTTCAATCTCCATGTATTTGAGGGCAAGGGGCTTGATATCGACGTGCTGTCACAGACGGTCGACGCCTATCCGATGATGAGCGAAAGGACATGTGTCACGGTGACAGATTTTCCTGCCGATACCGCTTCAAAGGCCGATTACGAAAAGTTGTCGTCGGTTTTTAACGACGTACCCGAAACGTGCATACTGATATTTTTCATGGATACACTTGACGTCCAGCCGAAGAAGAGCGCCAAGTGGAGAAACTTTATCAAGGATATCGGCGCAAAGGGGAGCGTCTTAGAGCTTAATAAAAAAACTCCCATGGAGCTTGAAAGGCTTGTTATGTCGGGAGCCGAAAAGAGGGGCTGTCATATGTCGCCCTCTCTTGCGGCATATTTTATTTCGCTCGTCGGAAACGATATGACGAACGCAGTGAACGAGCTCGGAAAGCTCTGCGCCTACGTTGGCTCGGGCGAAATAAAAAAAGAGGATATAGACGCGTCCGCGGTGAAGACCGTTGAAGCCGTCGTATTTGATCTCACGAAGGCGCTGACGGCAAACAACGCTTCGCGCGCGTTCGCCGTTTTGAATACGCTGTTCGACCAAAAGACGGAGCCTGTCGTCATAATGGGAGTGCTTATATCCGCCTATGTCGATATGTACAGGGCAAAGGTGTTCAGAACGTCGGGCGAAAGAGCGGAGGACGCCGCCGGATATTTTGACTACAGAGGCAGGGAATTCCGCCTTAAAAACGCGTCGCGCGACGCGTCGGGGATGTCGCTCGCCAAAATTAAGGAATGTCTCGATGCGCTTGACAAAACGGATATGCTTTTAAAAAGCTCCGGCTTTGACGCGAAAACGGTCACGGAGCAGTGCATAATAAAGCTGCTTATGGCGGCGGGAGCAAAATAAACGGGGCGGTGAGCATTTTTGATAAAGATCAGGCAGGCGGTAATAGTCGAGGGGAAATATGATAAAATAAAGCTGTCGAAGCTTCTCGATACCATAATAATCCCCACAGACGGTTTTTCGATCTTCAAGGACAGGGAAAAACAGCGGCTTATAAAAAAGCTTGCCGACACGAGGGGAATAATAATAATGACCGACAGCGACTCGGCGGGCTTTAAGATACGCTCGTTTATCGGCGGGAGCGTCGGCAAAGAAAAGATCACCCATGTATATATCCCCGATATCTTCGGAAAAGAAAAGCGAAAGACAGAGCCTTCAAAGGAGGGCAAGCTCGGAGTAGAGGGGGTGCCGACGGGGATAATACTTTCGGCGCTGAGAAAGGCGGGTATAATATACGAGGAGACGCGGGAGGAAAAGCCGGATCCGATAACAAATATAGATTTTTACGAGGACGGCTTTTCGGGTAAGGCGGACAGCGCCGAACGAAGAAAAGCGCTTCTCAGATATTTCGGGCTTCCCGAAAGGCTTTCGACACATTCCGCAGTCGAGGTGATAAACTCCTTCGCGGACAGAGAGGATTATAAAAGAGCGGTAGCATTTATAGACGAAGCAATGAAAAGGGATGATGAAAAATGATGAGGATAGGTCACGGTTACGATGTTCACAGACTTACGGAAAACAGAAAATTCATTTTGGGCGGAGTGGATATCCCGTTTGAAAAGGGACTTTTGGGACATTCCGACGCCGACGTTCTTCTTCACGCCGTGAGCGACGCCCTTCTGGGAGCCGCGGCTATGGGAGACATCGGCTGTCTTTTTCCCGACACCGATGAAAAATACAGCGGAGCAGACAGTCTGAAGCTGCTTTCCGAGGTCTTAAGGAGGATATCGGCCGAGGGATATAAGATCTCCAACGTCGACGCTACGGTGATAGCGCAGAGACCGAAGCTTAAGGACCATATCCCGAGGATGCGCGAAAACATAGCGAAAGCCTGTATGATCGACGTTTCGTCCGTCAGCGTCAAGGCGACGACAGAGGAGGGTCTCGGCTTTTCGGGGCGCGGAGAAGGCGTCGCCGCCCACGCCGTATGTATCATTTACCGCGACTGAAACAAAAATTTAAGATTTAATTATTAAATATTCTTAAATTATTGCTGTTTTAATTGAAATTGGCTTGCATCCATGCTATAATAGTAGGATAAAGCGAGGTATGACCTATGGATATCATCGAAACGTTAAAGTCAATATGGGAGCCTGTCAGGGCAGTTTTCGGAACCTTCAGATTTACGGATTTTCTCGACATCTGTTTGGTTGCCTTTGTCATATACGGGGCTATCAAGCTCGTAAGGGACACTCGTTCCATCCAGCTTGTTAAGGGATTTATCATCCTCGGCATCATCTATTCGATAATTTCTCTTTTAAATATGCAGGCGAGCATATATCTCTTCAGCAGGCTGTTTTCAAATATCATCCTTGTGCTGATAGTTCTTTTCCAGCCGGAGATACGACATGCCGTCGAGGCCATGGGACGAAGGCGTTTCAAGACCATAGGCGGACTTATGACAAGGAGCGAGCAGCTCAAGATAAACGAAAAGACAAATTACTGTATCGGCGAAGTCTGCAAGGCTTGCGCCGAGATGAGCGACAGAAAGATTGGCGCTCTTATTGTCTTTGAGAGGGAGACGCTGCTCGGCGAGATCATAGCGACGGGAACGAAAATAGACGCCGAGATAAGCGAGGAGCTTGTCGAAAACATCTTCTTCCCGAAGGCGTCGCTTCACGACGGCGCGCTCGTAATAAGAGAAAACAGGGCTTACGCCGCCGGATGTATCTTGCCTCTCACAAAAAACCACAGCGGAATAAGCAGCGAGCTCGGAACGCGCCACAGAGCGGCCATCGGAGCAAGCGAGCTCGGGGATGTTTTCGTCGTCGTCGTTTCCGAAGAAACGGGATATATCTCTACCGCCCTTAAAGGAAATCTGAGACGAAACATATCCGACGGCGAGCTTCGTGAGGAGCTTATAGATCTGCTCATTCCCAAGGAGATAAAGAGCGATTCCGCTTTTTCAAGATTCAAAAAAGTTTTTGAAGGGAGGAAAGAGCATGAAGAAAAAAATCAGTGA
>JAILLJ010000054.1 GCA_024693205.1 Clostridiales bacterium
AACGATGAGGCGCCGACGATCTACGGCGACGGCCGTCAGTCAAGGGATTTCACATATGTCGAAAACGTCGTCGAAGCCAATCTCAAGGCGTGCCTCGCTCCCTCGGAATTTTCCGGCAACTCGTTCAACATCGCATACGGCGGCCGCGAATACCTTATAGATATCTACAAGGCGCTCACAAGGGCGCTCGGCAAGGAAAATATATCTCCCGCTTACGCCCCCGAAAGACCCGGCGATATTAAACATTCAAACGCCGATATCGGCAAGGCAAGGCGTATGCTCGGCTATGACCCCGATTACGACTTTGAGAGCGGACTTCGTCTCGCCGTCGATTGGTATAAAGAAAATCTCTGATATGAATTGAACCGGATTTTCAGCTGAAGGGGCTGTCGCATTTAGATGAAGACGCCGTTTTCTTCGCCCGATAGGCGTATAAAGATACGTCGAGGGCGAAAAAAAGGCGAGAAAAGAATCATAATTCACAACATATTTTTCCATATTAAAACGAAACAGGGCTGTTTTCCAAATTTCTCCGGATAAACAGTCCCTGTTTTTATTTATTCTTTTCGTTCTTCGCTAAATGCGACAGCCCCCGTTCCGTGTTCTTTGAGTATTTGATTGGTTACAGCGCCTCAAAGGAATCTCCGTCTTCCGAGATTTTCAGTCTTATCTCTTTTCCGCCGTCAAAGGTGAGGCGGATCTCTCCTTTTTGGCCTAAAAACGGAGCGATCTTCTTCTTGACTCTGTTTGAGGAAATGCGGTCGGTGACGATCCACAAGCCTTTGCCGTCCTCGATTTCGGAGTAATTTTTTTTCGCCTTTTTACGGATATTTTCCGGAGCGAATCGCTTGGGCGTTACGACCGTCAGACCGTTTTCCCGGACGAGCTTTGCGACATAGGCGAGCGTCCCGTCGCCGATATGGATCCCGCTTAAAAAGCAGAGCTTGAGCGATTCAAGACCCTTAAGAACTCTGTCGTCGAAAACGGCGACGCTGTTCATCGTCATAAACGAGCGGTGTCTGCGCATCGCCCAGGGATGTATCTTGTCCCAGTTGAAGCAGTATCTCGACGTCTCGCCGTGTGTGATAAGACGGAATATACCGAGGATCTCCTTTGAACGGCGGTCGGGTTTTATTTTTTTATTTCCGAAAAGCATGTAGCGCCACATCACGGGGTCGCCCTGTCCCCAATATGTGTCGTCGTACCGGATGACGCCTACTTCGGGACGATAATCGCGGATATCGTAGCTGCGCTCACGGTTTATGCCGACGTCGGAGAATTCGGCGAATCGTTTGGCATAATCGTTGGGACTGCCGTTTTCGTCGACAAATACTGACGTGCTTTCCACATATGCGTTGTTGACGCCCGCAAGGTCGGCAAACTTCAGGTTGTAATACATTTCATCCGCCGAGTGACCGGGATTTGTCATGCGGAACCAGCAGTCGACACAGGTCCACAGCGGGACGTCATACTGTTTTGCGGCGCCTGCCGCGATCGCGAAACAGAGATCGGTGACGCCTTCTTTCTGCGATTTAAAATTCGGGATAATTCCGTTTCTTGCGAATGTGTGAAGGAGAACGGGAAAGACGTGTTCGCCGATGAATATTTTTGCGCCCTTACCCTTTATTTCCGCCGCGTATTCGCCGATCTGACTGTCAAGAAGCTCACCCTGCGCATACGGATCTTTTCCGTCAAGAAGAGGGAATACGGATCTTTTGATCTTGCGCTTTGACGATAAAATGATCGAAAGATTTTGATTTATGATCGCGTGCTCGAATTCGTCGTACATCACGCCCTTGAAATGCTCCGAAGTGTTGAGAGCTTTTATGTATTCATCCGGGATCGCAAGGCGGTGAAGCTTCTCCGTATTTAAGACCCATTCGGTGCCGTCGGGCGCGGTGGCGTCGAGACCGAAATTCTGAAATTCAAAATTGGCGACATAGTCGATCCCTCTGTCGTCGAGCAATTTTACCGCGGCAAGCGTTTTTTCGGTCGAGACCGGCAGAGCTTCGCGCTGCGGATCGGTGTGCGCCACCATAAAATCCACCTTGTCGCAAACGCACTTAAACTGCGGACTGTCTTCCCTGACATTGTCAAAATTCATATTGATGCCGAGCTTCATATTCTTGCCGTCCATTTACAGAACTCCTTTTCGCATTGATCGTATCTGTGTCGATCGTCTTCAAGAGATCGCTTAAGAATGATCCAGGCTGAATTTAAGATCTCCGTTTTGACATTCTCCGTTTGTTTCAACGATGACATATACAGTGCCCTTTTCAACGTATCCGCCGTGTGAACCGATCTCTTCGCCGGCGTTTATGGAAAACAGTTCGGTCTTGGAGCCGCGGTAATCATAATACACCGTGGCGCTTCCGGACTCCAGCTTTGCCGAATATGTCAGGTCGCCTTCGCCGGCGCTCTTCATCTTGAAAACCATTGTTCCGTCAAAGCGATAAAAGCTCATAAATGACGAAGCCGACTCGTTGGAATGAACAAATCCGACAGCCTTGTAGCGGGACTTATACGCGCTGCAGCTCGTCATTGACAGAAGTGTAATTACAGCGGCGGTCAGCGAGATCATCTTTTTTATAAGCTTTTTCGATTTGATCGTCTTTTTCATTATCTGTATTTCCCTTTCAAAAGGAGGTCAGGTCACATATTACCTTTACGACACTTCGTTTATTTCGGCATTGGCTGCGGGGTGGACGTCGGGCCGCCGATCACGAGCCTGTCCGCTCCGCTTTCAGACTTAACGAACTGCACCCGATCGATGCAAAGGCTCCTTGGGTGGACCGCGTCCGAAGACAGGTGGCGGTGATAAACGATAAACATTTCGCTGCCGTCCGGGGACGACGCAAAGCAGTGATGGCCGCATCCCGGCGACGCCGTATTGGACTGCAATATCGGGTTGGTCTTGTCTCTGGTGAAGGGGCCGGTGGGGCTGCTTGATATCATACAGCCGACGCCGTAATTTGCGCTTCGATAGTCTTGTCCGGAGTAGGTCAGGTAGTATGTGCCGTTATGTTTAAGGACGGTCGGGCCTTCGTTGATGTATTCTTCCCAGCCTTCCGGTACGGAAAGCTGTTTTTTTGTGCCGTCCTTGCAGTGCAGCAGATCCGGTTCCATTTCCGTAACATACAGGCATTCGCCTTTTGCGGTCGCGTGCGCGTAATACATATAGATTTTTCCGCTTTCGTCAAAGAAAAAACTGCCGTCGATGGAGTGCTCCGGAATAAGGAAACCGTCTCCGGCTTTTTTAAACGGGCCGAGAGGCGAATCGGCTGTTGCGACGGCAAGTCGTTCCTCGGCTGTGTAAAGCATATAATATTTTCCGTTGACGCGATAGACCTCCGGCGCCCAGAACCCGCGTTCGCCGTAAAGATCCTTCTTGTCGGCAACGATCTTTCCGTGGCGTTTCCAGTGAACAAGATCCGTGGAAACATCGGCATAAAATCCGTCGCTCGGCGCATTTGTGGAATAGAGATAATACACGCCGTCCTCATAAAGGACATACGGATCCGGCGAGGCTGTATGAACGGGATTGCAGTAGGTTTCTTTCGGAAGCTCAAACGGTACGTCGCTTGACTGAAGATCCGAATACACATCGTCGCCTGTTTTGAACAGTCCCCATTCGTCGCCCGACAGAGAGAGGGCGATATCAAACAGCGGGAAAACCGAGTCCTTTTCGGACAGATCGTTTAAAAGCCGGGCTTTAACGCCGCCGGTCGTATTCTGCACGCAAAGCGTACAGGAGCCTGTTTTCGGTATATCCGCTTTTCTGCGCGCGAAGGACGTCACCCCGTTTTGTGTGATCTCCACGATCCCCGCGGCGCCGTCGGACGCGTTGATGTAGAACAGCCACCCGGAGAAGCTGCCGTTTCGGTCGATCTCCGCGCCGAAAACGATGCCGGCGAAGCCGTTTTTCGGGGCTTTGACCCGGACGCTCGCCTGCTCTGCGCCTTTAGCGAGAGCGCTCGCCTGGACGGAAACAGGTCCACCTTTGAATTGATAGCTGCATTTAAAAATACACCTTATCTCACGGCCGTCGTACATGATCGTACATTCTCCGAGGTCGGCTGAATATCTTGATCTCCATAGGGAGGGAAATGCGGTGAACAGCCTTTGCAGGTCGTTTTTCAGGAACGCAAAAAACTTTGATAATTTCGGGATAAGACGAACTATGCGAAGAGTAAAATTTATCAGCAGCGAATTGTTCGTCGCCTCAATTTTGTCGGTGATTTTTGTCTCACTTATCCAAAAGTTCAAGTCATTTGTACACAAATACGGAAGCTCGTCCACGATGCGCTCGGTCGCTCCCGGGACGAGCATCGTGTCTGCGCCGTCATATTCCATCCACACACGAAGATCATAGAGATCATTAAGAGAATCGTTGTTCAGTCGCGTGCGGATATTGATCTCTTCGCCTTTTCGGTACTCCGTGCGTTCCGGATATATGTCCGTCGCGGGCGCGAACGAAGCCGCCGAAGACGCGGCATGCGCAGTCGTCGGCAGAATGCCGAACAGAAGCGAAGCGATCAGAAGTACGCTCAAGACGCCGCGATCAATGCGGCGCCGCAAAAATGTTTCCCGATGACAGCGCATATATGTTCCTCCCATCTATCATGACTCCGGCAAGCGACCTGACCCGTTTATTCGGCGATAAGCGATTTCCTTTTTCCGCGCTTGTTCCTCGGATATTCTCTTAATCGGATAACATAATCAAGATTGACGACCGTTTCTTTGCCGTTTTTTTCCAACACAACGGCATTGTCGACGACCTCTTTCATAACGCCGTCATAGGCGCCGGAGGCCACGGTGTTGAGCAGGACGTCTTTTCCGATAAATCTGACAGCAAGTTTTTGCATTTCCGGATCTCCTTTTTGTCTTCTTATTTTGGATTCGATGGATTTGTTCGTTTCCTTACTCTGCTGAGAAAGGATGATCAACAAAACCATCAACGGTATAAAACATATCCACCATGTGTTCATAATGTCTCTCCGTTTCCGCAGTTTTTCACATTATACCACACCCGTCCCGCTCCCGCAACAGCGGGGGTGAAATAATTTGAGTTAAAGGAATTTGAAAGAAGGACAGCCCTTTATTTTTTACGAAATGTATGATATAATACTTTAAGGCTGACGCCGTGAAATTCAGAAAAGCGAGATCATTTTATGCTGAAAACATCTATCAGATTTTTTGAAGATATCCCCGTGCGCGCCGTTTGGGACGAGGAGAGTTCCAAATGGTGGTTTTGCGCTGCGGATATTGCCGAAGCTCTGACAAAAAGCAAAAATCCTCGCGTTTATTGGGCGACCGTAAAAAGAAGAAACAGCGAGTTGTTTGCAAATTGCAAACAACTGAAATTGAAAGCGCGTGACGGCAAATTTTATAACACAGACGTCGTGGACGAGTCCGGTCTGAATACGGTCATCGCGCTGATACCGAGCAAAAGAAGCGAAGCGTTTACCCGTTGGATGAAAAACATGTCGGCCTCGCTCGACGAAAAAAGCAAGCAAAAGGCGTACGAGCTTTTTGAAAGCGGACTTATCGACAACATCGAGGTCGGGACGGCGAAGGGCCTTAGACAGATACAGGGATACATTTTCGGCGGTCTTTATGATTTCGCCGGGCAGATACGGACGGTCAATATCGCAAAAGACGGTTTCGCCTTTGCTCCCGCCGTGTATCTGGACGGCGCCCTCAGGCATATCGAGGCTATGCCCGAAAGCACGCCCGAAGAGATCGTCAATAAATATGTTGAAATGAACGTCGCTCATCCTTTCATGGAGGGCAACGGCAGAAGCACGCGTATCTGGCTCGATCTTATCCTGAAAAAGAACCTGAAAAAGCGCGTTGATTGGAGCCTGATAGACAAAAAGGACTACCTCGCCGCCATGCGTGAAAGCGTCGACGATACCGAAAAGATATTTTCGCTCATAAGCGGCGCTTTGACAGACAACATCGACAACCGCGAGATCATTATGAAGGGCATAGACTATTCGTATTATTATGAGGAGGAATAATCATGAAATAACGTAAAATAATTCAAAACGGCGAATATAAGTATTTGACAAACATCGCGTAATAATGTATAATTATTACCGATTTTTTTATTTCACGGTAAATCGCGCATCTTTGGGTGCTTTGTCTAAATTCATGAAAGGAAACGATACCCCGCAAAGGCGGGCCTCGTATCACACGGTGGTCGTTATGTCAGAAAACGAAAAAAATATTTTTGTCGAGCATGAACATGAGGTAATGAAGTTCTGGGAGGACAATGAATGCTTTAAAAAGCTTCATGAGAAAAACGCCGGCAAGGAGCGTTTCCGCTTCCTCGACGGCCCGATTACCGCCAACAACCCCATGGGGATACATCACGCCTGGGGAAGAAGCCTCAAGGATATCTTTATCCGCTACAAGGCGATGCGCGGATATGACTGCCGCTGCCAGAACGGCTTTGACTCACAGGGACTTTGGGTCGAGGTCGAGGTCGAAAAGGAGCTCGGCTTTAAGACAAAGAGAGATATCGAAAGCTACGGC
Organism: Clostridiales bacterium; assembly: GCA_024693205.1. Classification (GTDB taxonomy): domain Bacteria; phylum Bacillota; class Clostridia; order Oscillospirales; family Acutalibacteraceae; genus UBA1425. Next base: position 6,541 of record JAILLJ010000054.1, read on the forward strand.
ATGGACAAATTCACGCGTAAATGCGTCGAAAGAGTCAAAAAGTTTTCGGGCATAATCACCGAGCAGTCAAAGCGTCTCGGTCAATGGATGGATTGGGACAACTCCTACTTTACAAACACCGATGAAAATATACAGGGCATATGGTATTTCTTAAAGAAGTGCAGCGACAACGGCTGGCTTCGCAAGGAATACAAGCCGATGCCTTGGTGTCCGCGTTGCGGAACGTCGCTTTCCGAGCATGAAATGACAGGCTCATATAAGCTGATGACCCACAACTCCGTATATTTCAAGCTCCCGATAATCGAAAACGGCATGAAGATGCTCGTTTGGACGACGACGCCGTGGACTCTTTCCTCAAACGTCGCGCTCGCCGTAAATCCCGAAATAGAATATGCCGAAGTTAAAGTCAAGAGCGACGACGCCCATATCATCCTCGCCAAAAACGCCATAAAGCATCTCGGTGACGACAAGGAAGAGGTAATTCGCGTATTCAAGGGCGAAGAGCTTGTCGGACTTCATTTCGATACATGCTTCCCGGAGCTTGACGCTCAAAAGGGAGTCGAGCATAAAATAGTCCCCTGGGAGGACGTCGACGCGACCGAAGGAACGGGCGTCGTACAT
>JAILLJ010000090.1 GCA_024693205.1 Clostridiales bacterium
TTTTTCCGCCTTCTCTTATGCCCATACTGTGGGAGTAGCTGCCCCTTGTCGTATGGTAAGAGGCGTGGAATGCGCCGATGACGCATGAGAGCGGCTCGGTGAGCGAGCCTTCGTACATGCCTTTTCCGTTAAAGGGGAGAAGGCAATCCATCAGCATGACTTCCTTTGGGATGACGATGTATGTCGCGTCGCCGCCGATGTAATTGTATGAATATCCGGGAGCGTCGAGGGATCCCTTGTAGTTGAGAGCGGGCTGGATAACGAAGCGCTCGCCCTCTTTATATTTATCCTGCCAGTTTTTTCCGATCTTGATGAGCTTTCCGCAAAATTCATGCCCGATGATGACGGGGTTTTCGGCGACGTTGTTTGGGACGCGCTTGTGTGACGCGCCCTGCTCCGCCGCCTTGTAGGAGGACATGCAGATGCTGTCGGAAATTATCTCCGCAAGTATCTCGTCGTCGGTGATCTCGGGAAGCTCGAACTCCTCAAGTCTCAGATCTTCTTTGCCGTAAAGCCTTACCGCTTTTGTTTTCATAAATAAACGCATCCTTTATTATCCGATAAATCTTTTCATAAGGTCGGGACCGAAGCCGACGAAGTTACCCGTAGTTTTAGCCGAATTTTCATTTACGCTGTCAACGCCGCTGTCCTTTTCGTTCGTGCTGTCATAGATCATATAGGGCACGGGATCGGAAGCGTGTGTCATCGTCACTATCGGCGTAGGGTGATCGGGAAGTATCATTATTTTAAAGCCGTCGGTCGTTTTAAGGTAGTCGAGCAAAACGGGAAGAACAAGCTCGTCGATAAGCTCGATCGAACGCACCTTGTTGAACGGCTCGTTTCTGTGTCCGCATTCGTCGGGCGCTTCAAAGTGGAGATAGACAAGATCCTGTCCGCGCTTCCATTCCGAAACGGCGGCCTCTGCCTTGCCCTTAAAGTTCGTGTCGATATAACCCGTTGTGCCTTCGACATGCGGCCTTGACATTCCGGCTAAAAAGCCTATACCGTTAAGTAGGTCGACGGCCGATATCATCGACGCCCTGACGCCGTAGAGTGACTCAAACGACGGAAGCGTGGTGCATGTGCCCTCTCCCCAGAACCATACGGAGTTGGCGGGCGATTTGCCCTCGGCTATCCTCTTAAGATTTACGGGGTGATCCTTTAAAAGCTTGTAGCTTTCGCGCATTATGTCGGTCAGCATTTTTGCGTTAGGGCTTTTTGAGATATATGGCCCGACGACTCTCTTGGAGATATCATGGGGAGGCGTCATCTTGCCGAGATCAATAGTGCCGTGGTGGACTATAAGACAGTGGCGGTAGCTTACGCCGCTGTAGAACGAGAGCCTGTCGTTTCCGAAATGCTCGTTTACCGTCTTTATTATTTCCGCCGCCTCTTCGCTGCTGATATCGCCGGCGGAATAGTCTATCATCGTCTTGTCGTCGTAGTTTTCTTCGTCGCTGAGCGTTACGATGTTACAGCGAAGAGCCACGTCGTCGGGAGCCATTTTTATCCCGAGATTTGCCGCCTCGAGAGGAGAGCGTCCCTTGTGGTATTTTACGGGATCGTAGCCGAGAACGCTGAGATTAGCGACGTCGCTTCCGGGCTTTATCCCGTCGGCGACGGTCTTGACTATACCGACCTCGCCCTTTTTGCCGAGCATATCGAAGTTCGGCTTTTTAGCTACCTCCATCGGAGTTTTTCCTTCAAGAGCGGGAACGGGGTAATCCGCCATGCCGTCATATAAAACAACCGCATATTTCATAAAACAAAAATCCTTTCGTTAAAAACCGTTTATATTGCCGCGCTGCATAGCGCCTAATATCTTATATCTTATATCGGGATACCTTTTTTCGAGCGAGTTCAAAAGCTCCTTTGTCCTTTCGCGCTCAGTCTTTTCGTCGGCGGGACAAATGCTTTTAACTATCGGGAGCTCTTCTTTTCTTACGACCCTCGCGCAGTCGCTTTCTCTCGCAAAGATCATCGGACGTATCATGTATATATCCTTGCGCGAAAGATAGGTGACGGGCGAAAAACAGCCGATACGCGCCTCGTGAAAAAGATTCATCATAAACGTTTCGACGGCGTCGTCCATATGGTGGCCGAGAGCTACCTTTCCGTAGCCTATTTCTTTAACGGCGTCGTGGAGAGCGCCGCGCCTCATCCTCGCGCAGAGACTGCACGGGTTTTCCTCCTTGCGGACGTCAAAGATTATTTCGCCGATATGGGTACGTTTTATGTGATAGGGTACCTCGATCTTGTCGCAAAGCTCTTCGAGAACGGAATAATCTGTTTCGTGACCACCGAAGCCGGGATCTATCGTAATAGCGGAAAGCTCGTATTTAACGGGATAAAACAGCCTCATCCGCGCGAGGCACCAGAGAAGCGCGACGGAATCCTTCCCGCCGGAAAGCCCGACGGCTATTTTATCTCCTTCGGTCACCATATTGTATTTTTCCATGGCGGAACGCATGTAGGACATCATTTTCTGCACGGAAAAACACTTCCTTTGAATTTATAATACCGTATGGAGATCATTTCAAATCTGCTCCGTCTTTTTGAGGAATGACGTCCATTTTTTTATACAGAACAGGCAGACTATAAATATAAGAGCGACTGTGATAAGCCATATGACTATCGTTTTTTGCCATCCGACCACCTCGGCGGCCTTGCCGAAGCCGTATGTCGAAATGCCGCAGCCGAGATACGCGAAGGAATTGAGTATGCCCGAAACGGTCGAGGTCTTTCCGAATTTTGAAAAGCGCATCGGGACCTTTGTTATAAGCATGTAATTCAGCGCGTACATCGACGCCGTCGTAACGGCAAGCATCGCTGTTTCTATAGCCATCGGTATCTTGCCGATAAAGAGCAGCACGATAAGCGGGAAGAAACCGAGAACGGCGCAAACGACGGAGGTCTTAAGCTCGTTTTCTCGAAGCTTTTTGTAAACAGGAGTTATCATGTAGGCGCCGAACGCGTTTATGAGCGGCAGGAAAAGCGTTATCATTACCGAGAAGGAGGGGGATATCTTATATGTTTCGGAAAGCATCGTCGGGACCCATGTCGTTATGCCGTCGCGGAGCATTCCGTGAAGGATAGTCGGGATAACGATGGCGATAAGTCCGGACGCTAAAATGAGCGTTTTAAGGCTGACGGATGCGCCGTCGGCGGCTTCTTCGGTCAGTATCTCCGGCTCGGTGTAGACGAACCTGCGCCTTACGGCAAGAAAGACGGAAACGCCGAAAATAAAAGCGAGAAGCAGAAATGCGGACGCCGTTGTAAATACATGGTGCCATGTGTCGTATTTTATAACTGCGGAGCAGGAGAAATATGAAAGAGTCGTGCCGATAGGGTGGGACAGCGCTATGTTGAGACAGGCGCGTTTTCTCATGTCCGCCCTTAATACGGACGACAGTATTTTAAGAAGAGGCGACCAGAGCATGGACTGAGCGAAGCCGTTGAGTCCCCAGACAGCAGCCATTGCGAGATGAGACGAGAGAGTGCCCATGGTAAAACAGCAGAATGAGGAGAGCAGGGTGCCTGTCAGAACTATCCCGAACGGAGATATCTTATCGCCCAAAAAACCGTTTATGATCTGACCGCTGCCGTAGCAGAGAAAAAACACGGTGCCGATCACGCCCGCCTCGGATTTTGTAAAGAGACCGTCTGCCGTTATTGCGGCGATGGCGGCGGAGTAGCATGTCCTTCCGAAATATGCCGCGGCGTAGATTATCCACATCGAAAAGAATACGAAGCGGCTGTCGGAAATGCCGTTTAAAACAGGTTGCTTTTTTAACATTATCGCGCCTCTAATACCATTAAATATAACTAAACTCTATGATAACAAATCGCTGCAAAAAAATCAAGAAAAACAAAGCAAAAAAGAGCAAAAAAGGGAATAAAAATTCAGACTTTATACAAAGAAATACAAAAGAAAAAGCGGGGGAAGGATCTCCCCCGCAAATTACCCGATCAAATAAACTAATGTCACATTCGGGCGATCGACGTAAAGTCTCTCGCACTCTGCATTCTCGAATTGTTTGTCGGCACTGCCGACCTCGACTTGCGTGCAGGCTCAGCCTGTCTTGACTTGTCAGCAGGTACTGTCCGTCGGTCGGGCAAGCAACGTAAAAGTTATATCACTCTATCTTCCCGACTTGCGTGCAGGCTCAGCCTGCCGGTCGCTGACCGGTTGATATGCTTTGACGTAATCGACGACCATGCTTGAGGGGAGAAAGGTGTTTTCCTTTATTCTGTCATTGACGCCGAGTGAGAGAATGAGATAAAGCGGCACCTCGCAAACGCCGCCGAAGGACGTCCGCGCCGTTTCGACACCGTTGATATAAAAGACGTAGCCGTCCTTATCCCACAAAACTCCGTATGTGTTGAACTTGTTATAGGGATCGTCGGCGTAGTATGAGCCGAGCATCTCGCTCCTGTGAGCTTCCTCGTAGGAGTCGATATGTATCGTATGGTAGACCGTGTTGAAAAACGGACTTCTTTTGTTAAAATCGGTGTCTGTCTCAAAGACGTCGATCTCGCATCCGCTTACGCCTCCGTCGGTGTCGTCAGCCCACATTCCGTCGGTGAGAAGCCAGAACGCGGGGTTTATGCCCGGCCCCTTCGGGAGGATACAGCGCGTCTCGAAATAACCGTAAAGCTGCTCGTAACCCTCGTATTCCTTGATATAGTGCTTTGAGGGATTGGTGTCCATCCCGTAGGAATAGTACTGCATCCCCGCCGCGCCGTCGCGGTATTCGACCGTGAGTTTAAGGCATCCGTCGTCGGTGAAAGATACCTGATCGCGGTTCCAATATGCCGTGTCTCGCTTTTGAGTGTCGTTCGCGCTGTAGACGTAATGTCCCTCCCACGTCTTTTCGTCAAAGCCGTGATCGAAATCGTCCTGCCATACAAGCTCAAATTTGCTGAGATCGAGCTTTTCGCCGTGAGGCGTTATCGGCGTATCAAACAAAAACGCGCCTAAAAGCTGAAATACAACGAGAAAGGACGCGGCGAACGCTTTCCACTTGAAAGTAAAAAAATACCGAAGCGTCTTTTCGATCATTTTAGGTATCTCACGGACGGCGCGTATCTGTCTTGTCGCAAATTTCATCATTTATTTCCTCCCGCTTTTTCGATAATAAAATAATATCATATAAACAATATTTTTTCAAGCTGTACGGGGCTGTCGAACGATACCGATCGTCCGTTTTTTTTGACCTCGACGGAGACTCCGTCGGGCGCCTTGATCATCACCTTATACGCTCCGTCAAGGTTATACCAGCAAACGGTGATATCTCCGAAGGGCGTCGGGACTATTCCCTCGGCCGAGGAAAGGACGTTAGGGGAGACGTCGGGAAGAGTCAAAACGGAACGTTGAAATCCGTTTGAAGCGGGATGAAGCCCCAAAAGATATCGCGGCAGAAGATATGACGGGCCGCCCGACCATCCGTGACACATCGTGTTGGTCGCGCCGTTAATGCGAAGCTCCGGAAGCGTCGGCAGCTTTTCAAACGGTCCCCAGACCTCTTTGATATAGCTTATGGCGAGATCGTATCTGCCTGCTTCAAAGAGTGCCTCGGCAACAAAAAATGCCGAATACATCGTTCCCGACGGCAGGATCTTTTTCTTATCGGGTACGAACTCGTTTCCGTCCTGATTTTCTCCGACGGGTACGGCGTCAAGCTCATTCGGATCGGTCATCCTTTCGGCAAGCTCAATTTTAAGTGAGTCGGGACAGACGCCGGACAGTATCGCGAGGGCGTTCGCAAGCTGTGTCGAAAGCTCGTCCGGCTTTTCGCCCTTGACGCAGCCGTCGTGAAAGAGCCTTCTCTTTTCGTCCCAAAAGATCTTAAAGCACTTTTCTTTCATATCGGGAAGCATTGATACATAAGGCTTTACCGTGTCTAAAAAGAAGTCGAAGCGCGACATACGCGAGACGGTGTAAATGAAATACGCGTTCGTTTTCAGCGACTGTCCTTTTGCGTCGGGATATCCCCAATCCCAGTAATTCGAGCAGTCGTTCATATCGACGTCGAATAGTCCGTCACCGTTAAAATTTGAGGCGATGAATTTAAGGATCCCCGCCGCCGTATCCTTCATCGGCAGAATATCTTTTTCGTCGCCGGTAAAGAGGATGAAGTCGCAGAGCATGTTGAGAAACATCAGGTTGTAAGGCGCCATGAGGAGCCATTCGGGGCTTAAGTTGCTGGAGTTGTAGCCGCCGAGTGCGCCGGAAATGTGCTGACCTGCCGCGTGTTCGCAGATCGTCGTCAGTAGAAGCCCCATGTCGGGCTCGGCGTAATACGCGCCGAGCGAATCGAGCATGGCGTCGCCGAGCCAAAGAACTCTCTCTCGGTTTACGCAGTCGACGAAGCCGTCGACGGTGCATATCCGCTGTGTGCGAAGGCTTTGACTGTAAAGCGTGTCAAAATATCTGTCTCCGAATGAGAAACTTTTCGGAAGATAGGGATAGACCTCCTCGCGCGCAGATACGGCTTTTATTTTGCAGTCGCCCGAAACGTGGACGAGCAGATAGCGAAAGCCCCTCGGCATGAATACCTCGGCCTTTCCGTCACCGGCGGGGAGGATAAACCTGTCGGCGCATCTCATGCATCTTCCGCTGTCGATCATCCCGTTCTTATCGAGCGTGTCGTCGTAGCCGATTATAAGCTCCGTCCCGTCAGCGGCGTCCGAATATTCGACTATGGCGGTGCCGGATACGGTAACGCCGAGATCGGCGGCGATAAATGAGCCGTCCCCGACGCTGTTTACGGTTTTTCTCGAAACAAGGCGGTCAAAAAAGTATTCGCCTTGCGGCAGAGTTTCTTTATAATATCCGCTTTTTATGACGGACGATTTGCGCAGGACGTATGAAAACAGCTTCATTTTCCTGAGCGAGTAATTATTATAAAAGTCCTCGGACGAGCCTGCTTTGTAAAGTATCTCGGCGCCGTCCCGGGATGAGTCGTCGAAATCCGTTTTAAAGAAGTCGGGAGGCAGGAGACGAAGGTCGACGTTTTCTCTGAAATCGTAGTGTGAAAATACGGCGAGATCGGAATCGAAGGCGTCGAGATACTCAGCCTTCCACGTCCCGTCGGAGAGAATGCGTAAGCCGCCGCCCTCAATGACGCACCAAAAGCCGTTTTTGCCGATTCTGTGACCGGCGCATTCGACGCCGAGGCGGTGCACAAGAGCGCAGACACAATGCGTTCCGCTTTTTAAACGGACGTTTATTTCGTCGTATTCGGCGCTGTTTTCGTGGCGCCTTACGGGGCCGCGGTTTATAAAAACTCCGTCGACATAGAGGTTATAATATGTGTCCGCAAAAAGACAGATCGAAAAATCGCCTTTTTTCGGAACGGAAAAGCGCTTTCGGTACATCACATATTGGTCTTTTTCGCGCTTGCAATTTTTTGCGCGTATCACATTCGGCATATCGCTTTGTATAAGCATTTTATTCTCCTTTTCGGGTTTAAAAAATCGTCGCGAACAATATTTAGTTCGCGACGACGTGGAGCTGGTGGTCAGAATCGAACTGACAACCTGCTCATTACGAATGAGCTGCTCTGCCATTGAGCCACACCAGCAAGGTATTTAGTTTTGATCGAGATATCCGCGAATGAAGTCCGCCGTCTGTCTTGCTGCGGCCTCGACGCCCTTTTCGTTAAGATGAAGGCAGTCATCGCCGATATATCCGTCGATATCGGAGGATATCAGGGAATAGAGATCGTTTACGGGAACTCCGAGCTTTTTCATAAGACCGCTCGCCGCTTCGTTATAGCGTCGGATCTTTTCGATGTTGTCGGAGAGAAGCTGTCTTCTGACGGGAGTTGTCAATGCGAAAAGTATCTTTGCGCCGGATCTTTTCATTATCCCGTAGATTTTTTCGAGGTTGTAAAGATACTCGTCAAGAGGAGTGAACGGATCGATATCATCGGCTATTTTGAACGTGTCCCATATGCCGTTGTTCCAGTGGATGATATCGGGCTTTCCGAAATGACCGATCCAGCCGTTTATCTCCCAAAGAGTGTATTTGGTGAAGCGGCAGTTATCATCGGGACCCCAGACCTCGGCTTCGTCTTTAAGAAGCTCTCTTACGCGATGATCGTAGCTTAATCTTATCGAGTCGCCGATCAGCAAAACCTTTTTCAAATCTCTCACCGACCCGACAATTTTTAAAGCTTCTCTATTATAATGAATACTTTTCGATTTTTCAAGTGTTTTTTGAAATTTTTTTAAAATTTTCTTTATATTTCCAAAAAGACTCAAAACGGCCGCCGATCACGACGGCCGTTTGATGATGAACATGATTTTTAAGATCAGATCAGATCGCCTGTTTTAAGCTTACGGAGCCAGTCGAGGATCGTGGTGTAGATCGCTTTGAGCTTGTCGCGGAAAAGCGTTTTTCTCGTCTCCTTTGAGCCGACGCTGTCGGTGATACCGAATGAGTAGAGCGCCGCCTTGTCGACGGTGCCGTTGGTGAACAGCTTTGCGTAGTCGGCGAAGGCGGTACGTTTCCATTTTCCGCTGTCGGTGCGAAGAACCTCGCCCCATTTTTCGGAGAGCGTCTCGTAGCTGTCGTTTTTAAAATCTATTTTCTCTATTTCGGACGAGCCGTAAAGGAACCACGGCGAGTTGTCGGCGCCGTTTCCCGCTCCCTTATATGTCCACGTCGTCCAGCTCACGCCTCGCTTGTTGAATATCGAAAACAGATAGTCGAAGGACGATATGCCGCGCGGATAAAACTCACCGATATAAAACGGGCTGTTGTATTTCGCGCGTTTTATCTCGTTCATCTTGCGGAGATACGCGGGATTTGTCACGTCGTAAAGATGCTCCTGATATACGATGTTTTCCCAGCCGTAGACGTTGGGTGAGGGGATGGCGGAGGGGTCCCATATCGCCTCCATCGTAATTATCGTGTCGCCGTCGACCTTTCTTATCTCGCGGTACAATTCGTCCGAAAAGTCCCAAAAGACCTGTTTTAAGCTCCTGTCTCGGGTGATGTTCGTGCCGAGCGGCTCATTCATAAGGTCGTACATCGCTACCGTCGTATCGTCCTTATAGTGTTTAGCAAGCTCCGTCCAGAAATCAACGGTGACTTCCCTGTAGCGTTTCGCTTCGGGAGTGTCGTCAAAGAGCGACATGGACTTTGATCTTCCGCAGTGGTCGTAGTCGTTCTGATATCCCGGAAGGCCGTGCAGGTCGATTATGATATAAAGACCGTATTTGCGGCAGAGATCGACCATGTTGTCAAGCTCGCTCCAGTCGATATTGCCGCTTTTGTCGCGGTACCATGTCCCGTTGTCGTCGCTTTGGAAGCAGCGGTACCAAATGGGCAGGCGGATGACGTTCATGCCCATTTCGCTGACATTTTTAAAATCCTGTTCGGTTATCCAGTTTTTTCTGTAATTTTTAAACAGCTCGTGAGTCTTTTCGACGCCGAAGCGTGAGACGAGCGTTTCATAGACGTTTTCGACGCCGGCGGGATCGGTATAGGGACAAAACCAGTCCTCAAGTATCCCCCAGCCGCCGAAGTTCGTCCCGCGCAGAATGACTTCATTTCCGTTCTGATCGACTATTTTATCTCCCTTTGTCGAAAGAAGGGGAAGAGAGCTATCGGCGCATACGGCCGGAAGCATACAGCTTAAACCGATAAGAGCGGCAAAAAATACGGCTGACGCTTTTTTGAAAATCTTTTTCATATCTTTCTCCGATATTTTTTATTTAAATCGTATTTTTGTTGATTTAACGTTGTTTATGACGTCGGCAAAGACGGAGGCGATCTGTTCGGCGGCGTTGGGGCCGACGGAATTCGTCTCCTCGTAATGACGTCTTCCGAGACGGTCGATCGCGTTTTCGATATAGGGCATATCCTCGCTTAAAAAGAAGTCGTTGGGCGGGATGATATAGCCTACTTCGTCGTTGGTAAGCCCCGTGACGATAAGTCTGTCGTCTTCGGCTGTTTTTACGAGAGGCTCGGGATTTATGCCGGGCGAAAGACCGGTCGCCGAGCTTTCGGCGGTAAGATATCCGCCGTAGGCAAGCTCCGGGAACAATTCGCCGGGCAGGAAGAGGATCTTTACGCCGCCTATTTCGACATATGTCATCTCCGTTTTGAGCGACATGCCGGTGGGCGACTTTGCGCGGCGGCAGATATCCGCTTTTATGATGTTTGCCGCCTTTGCCATAAGATAGATCGGGTTTTCGACGTCGAGATAAAATTCCTGACGGATAAAGTTTATCCGCGGCGAGAGCTTCTTTTCGTCCGTAACGGAGAGAGCGTATGAGGCGATATATTTTCCGGTGTTTTCACAGACCTCTGAGAAGTCTCCGTTCTGCTTTTTCGTTTCGTCTCCGCCGTCGGGTCTTGTCGATATCTGTCCGCCGATAGCTCCGACGAAATATATCGTTTCGGCTCCTGCTTTCCGCTTTATCTCGTTTCTGATATGTCCCGGGAAGTCTGCGCTGACAAAGCTGTTAGAGCCTTGAAGCGACTCGGAATGAGAGGCAAAGTTTATGATATATATTTCCCGTCCGCCCCCGCTCGGCACAAAGCGAAAGCGCGTTAAGACGTCGGAGTATACGACGGGCTCGCGCGTGTCCCTCTGGATATCGGGGACGCGGACGGAGCCGTAATACAGCTCGCCGTTTTTTCTGTCCTTATATGCGCTTATCGCCGCCTGCTTCACCTTTTCAAAGAGGAATTTCATATATGACGGGTTGCGCCCCGAGACGGGGATGGGTCCCCAAAGGCCGAGCGTGTCTATGCCGGCGTGGTTATGCGTGCTTGAAATATTTATGCTCCGGCAGTCGGTCGTTCTCGCGAAATCGGAGAGGTACAGCCTTAATGCGTTCACGTCCGAGCCGAGCATACCGACGTTGTCGATCGAGACAAAGAGCATTCCACCGCGGCCGGAGTTGTCATTCAGCCAAAGCGCGCAGGCGTAAGGCGGGTCAAGGACTCCCTTTGCGGGATTATTTACCCTGTAGCCGGCGATATAATATTTTTTTTGGGGTATTCCCGACGGAAGGATACATGCTTTTCCGTAGCCCGCCGTAAAGTGATCGGAGAGGGGCGCGCGGATATAGTCGAATGTCGACGGAAGTATCTTCGGCGCTGAATTTCTTTTTGCCAAAGCCTTCCCGACGACGGAGATGGACTTACGCGCCCTTTCGTATGCTTTTACGGGAGCGGTCTCAGCTATCCTTTCGGCAAAATTTTTGGTATTATCGGCGTTCATAAATTACACCCTGTTAAAAAGATTCTTGAAGAATAAGGCTATGCGGCCGGGATTTGTGCCGCTATGGAAGCCGAGCGCCGACGCGACGTGATTTGAGACCTCGCGGTTTTTGATCGCCTGGCCGTTATTGATAATTTCGGTCGAGCCGTAGACGAAAACGGGGACGTTGTTGCCCGTATGGGAACCGGATGTGAACTGATATTCGCCGTCGATGAGCTGAATGGCGCCCGTCTCGTGGTCGGCCGTTATCACGATAAGCGTATGGCGGTCTCTCAAAGCAAAGTTGAGAGCGATACTGACGGCGTTGTCGAATTCATAGAGAGCCTCAGTCATTTCTTCGCCCTTGTTTGAATGCGCGAATTTGTCGATGTGCGCGCCCTCGACCATGAGGAAAAAGCCCTTATCACTGCCGGAAAGAAGGGAGATCGACTTTTCGGTCATTTCGGAAAGAGTGGGAGTAGTATCAAGCTCGGGAGACGAACTCCATGTGTCGCCGGCGAACTGTCCGAAGCTCCTTGAGCCGCTTTCGAGAGCGTTCATTCCGTTGATATCGTTAATATAAGTAAAGCCGTTCGCTTCGACTTCGCTCTGTGTGACCGATTCGGAAGCGGCGCCCCAGATGATGTCGAAAACGGAATGCATCTGCTGTACGGAGATATCTTTTTCGTTTTTACGTGACGAGGTGTGGACGGAGAAGCTCGCGGGAGTCGCGCCGGATGTGCTGTCTGACGTTATGACGCCCGTCTTCATGCCGCTTTCGGCGGCGCGTTCGGTGAGCGATTTGGGTGAAACGAAGAGATCGAGAGGATCAAGCGGAAAGACGCCTACGCAGCCGTTCGTCGTTCTTATCCCGCATGAGAGAGCCGTGCCTCCCGCGGCGCTGTCGGTGACTCTGTTTGAGGACGAGCGCGTTTCGGATTGGCCGCGGATGGGGAATACTTCCATGGTAAGGGAACGTTTTTCGGCAGCCTTGGCGTAGTTTATGTTATTTTCGCCCATGCCGTCGCCTATCATGAAGATGACGTTTTTGATTTTTTCGGTGTCGGACGCCGAAACGGATGTTCCGGCAATTATTCCCACGACAAAAACAGCCGCGAGGAGAACGGATATAAGACGTTTGATTTTCATATTTTTTACCTCCAAATTGTTTATAGGTCGATTATAATTTAAAAAAATCAGGGTGTCAATGATTTTCGTTTTTTTGACGGCAAAAGCTACAATTTTTTGTTCTTTGGGATTGAAATTTTGATAAGAATGTATTATAATGTATATGTCTAATTATAAAGGATAATTCTGAATGATATATACCTTACAAAAAGAAGGGAAAGTGACCGCTATGAAAAAAAGGCTTTCGGCGATTATAATGACTTTATTTATGATATTATCTTTGTCCCAGCTCGGCTTCTACGCCTATGCATGGAACGGCACGACGACCGTTCAGCCCGCGCTCAATAACGAGGGCTACTATATCATCGACTCGGCTGAAAAGCTCGCGTGGTTTGCGGCGAGGGTAAACGGCTCCGTCAGCGGGGGCAACTCGATAAACGGTATCGTTGCGACCGACATAGCTCTCAATTCCGCCGGCTCGACGACAAATAAATGGACTCCGATCGGTACATACGACAGGCCTTATCTCGGCAAATTTATCGGCGGCGGCTACTCGATAAGCGGCGTATGCGTCAGCGGCTCGTCCGATTACAGAGGATTTTTCGGCTGTCTCGGCGTTACCGAAACAACGGTACAGGAGACCGACGACAACGGCGCGCTCGTTTATAACAACGACGGAACGCCCGTAATGATAAAGCATAAGGTCCCTGCCGAGGTGAATTACGTCACTCTCGAAAACGCCTCGATCTCCGGCGCGCTCGACGTCGGCGGTATCGCGGGATATTCAAACGGCGCCAAGGTCTACGGCTGCAGCGTATCCGGTACGGTAACGGGAAGCGGCAACAACGTCGCGGGAATAGTCGGATACTGCAGGAACGCCGCCGTCGTACAGGACTGCGTCAGCAAGGCGACCGTCTCCGGCGTAAACAGGGTCGGCGGCATCGTCGGCTACAATTTCAGTAACTGCGTTATAAAGGGCTGTTGTAATCACGGCTCCGTTACGGGCTCGATGCATGTCGGAGGCCTTGCGGGCACAAGCTCCGGAAGCGAGGTCAGCCATTCATACAGCAAGGGCGCGATAACCGCTTCTTCAAACAATGCCGGAGGCCTTATCGGCTACGTCGTTTACGGCGATATCGAAAGAAACTATACGATAAGCACGGTCTCCTGCTCGGGAACGAACGTCGGCGCCGTATTCGGGAATTTCTCATACGGCACCAACACCCAAAAGTGCTATTACGATAAGGATAATTCGACGCTGACAGACAGTTGGGGCGTCGCGGCCGAGCATGATTTCATGATGGACGAGACGATGATAACGAGCCTCAACGTCGGATATGATACATTCACCGCCGACTACTTTGTCCAGAACAGCGGATATCCTATTTTCAGATGGGAGCTTGTGACGTGGAACGGCTCTCTCTCAAGACCCAATCAGGACAGCAGCGGCGTTTATCTTATCTCGAACGGCAGTGAGCTCGCGTGGTTCGGTGCTCTCGTAAACGGAACTCTTTCCGGAGTTACGCAAAACACGGCGGCGAACGCAAGAGTAACAAAGGATATCCTTTTAAACACCGACCTTTTCAACGAATCTTCAAACGAGTGGACGCCGATAGGCAATATCAATAACCAGTTTGTCGGAAACTTTGACGGCGGAAGCCACCATATAAACGGTATCTACATAGCGGCAGGCGGATTTTATCAGGGACTTTTCGGATATATCGGCGCCGGAGGCACTGTATCCAACATCTATACCGAGAAGTCGTCCGTTACGGGCACTAACAATGTCGCCGTGATAGCGGGCTGGAACGCCGGAACGATCACGAACTGCCATAACTTCACATATGCCAAGGGCACCGAAAACGTCGGCGGAATGGCGGGCACGAATGTCGGCTCCATAACGTCATGTACAAATCTCGGCGAGATAACGGGCAATCTCAGCTGCGGCGGAATAACCGGCAAAAACGCCGTCGGCGGCGTCGTGACACAGTGCTACAACACGGGCTATATCCATAAATTCAGCGCCGCACAGCAGTACAACTTCGGCGGCATCGTCGGCGACAACATCGGTACCGTCACGAACTGCTACAACATGGGCAGGATCGAAGCCATAAGCTATGTCGGCGGAATCGTCGGAAAGCAGGAGAGCGGCGAAGTCAGAGCCGTCTATTCGACCGGTTATATCGACTGCAAGATAGGCTATAAGGGCGCCGTAATGGGATATTACGCGGCGGGAACGATCAGCTACTGCTACTACGACAACCAGAGATGCGGCGTTTCCGACACGTCGGGCGTTTCAGTAGGATATACGACTACTCAGATGACGACCCAGAGCCTTTCGACATTTGCGGGCTTTTCGAGCACATACTGGATAATAAGATCGTCGGACGTCTATTTCAACTATTATCCCGAGATAAGAGTATTTTACTTCTCCTCCGACAGCTATATCAGTACGGCGTCAAAGAAGAGCGCGATGGTGCTCAAGAGCAACTACCATATTACGGCAGAGATAGACGGCGAGATAACGAGCTATTATTCGACGCTCGGCACTGCCGCCGCGCATATCGGAACGGGCGAGGGAACTCTCACGGTGCTCGGTAACACGTCCGAATCGGCTGTTATACCGATAACCGGAAGGGTGACGATAAAGTCCGACGGTACGCCTCATACCGTGACGCGCGCCTCGGGAGCGGCCTCCAAAAACCTCTTTGAAATTTCGGGAGAGCTTACGGTAAATCCCGGAGGAACTGACGACGACCCGCTTCTTATATTCGACGGCGGAAGCGGAGCGGGGATAAGCGGTCTTTCGCTTATCAGGATAAGCGTTTCCGGTGCGTTGAATCTTTATCCCGGAACAAAGCTCACTAACAACAGCGCAACGTCAAACGGCAGCGGTATCTACAATAACGGCGGGGCTCTGTATATGTCCGGCGGCGTGATATCGGGCAACTCCACTTCGTTAAACGGCGGCGGTATATTCAACTACGGCGGCGAAGCGATACTCGATATCTCGGGCGGAACGATAAGCGGCAACTCCGCTTCCTCAAACGGCGGCGGTATCTACTGCGAGGGCGCGCTGTCGAGTGACGGCGACACGGAGCCGACTCCGCTTATAAACTTCTCAAATCTTACGGTGAGCGGAAATACCGCGGTCACGGGCGGCGGCGGTATCTACAATAAAAACAGTACGATCGCGTTTTCGGGCGCAGCGGTATCACAGAACAACGCGTCCTCCGGAGGCGGTCTGTACAATACGGGAAAGATACTGCTGACGTCGGGCGAATTTACCGGCAACACCGCTACGACGGGAAGCGGCATATATCAGGGCGGTATCTTTAAGGTATCGGGAAATCTGTCCGTGAGCGACGACAGCAACATCTTTATCAAGAGCGGTAAGACGATAGAAAATGTCGGAAACATCACGACGAGCGGCATCGCGGCGTACTTATATATCGAAAACTACGTCTCCGGCGCGCAGGTGCTCAGCGGTGAATTCTGCGCTGTAAGTTATCAGCATTATTCGACGCTTACGCAAAACGGCGTCAAGCTCTATCTCACCTCGACAGGTTACCTTATCGACAGAGAGACGACGCCCGTCGCGCTCCTCAGCGTGTTCGGAGCGGACGACACGAGATATACCTCGATCAAAGAGGCGGTCGCCGCCATCGAGGAGATAGGGAACGAGGATTCGCGCATCGGAATAATAAGGCTTATCGGCGACGATATTATCGACGAAAAAATAATCGTTTCATCGGATATAACGATCGTATCCGACGGAGCGGAGGTCAGAACGATAAGGAGAGATCCCGCGTACACGGGCGCGATGTTCGAGGTCAGCCCGGCAGGCTCTCTGACGTTCGGAAATTCCGACGATGATAAGAACGCGTTCCTCGTACTTGACGGAGGATATACGCTGACAGGCGAAAACACCGAAAGTCTCGTAATAAATAAGGGAAGCTGTACGATAAGCGGCGGAGTCACGTTAAGCGATAACCACAAGTCCGGCAACGGCGGCGCAGTATATAACGAAGCGTCGCTTATGATCCGCGGCGGCGCTCTGACGGAAAATACGGCCGCTCTCGGCGGCGCTGTCTATTCGACGGCGGCGGGATCGACGGAGATATCGGGCGGCACTTTTACGGGAAATAACGCGACAAACGGCGGAGCTGTGTATCTCGTTTCATCCTCCGATGAGGATGAAGTGATCTCCGGAGGAACTTTTACCGGAAATACTGCTGTGACAAACGGCGGAGCGATAGCCAACAGCGGCGGAGTTATGACCGTTATCGGCGGTGAGATCTCCGGCAATACGGCTGTAAACGGCGGCGGGATCGCAAACCTTAACGGCGGCACGCTGAAGATAAAGGCGGGTGTTCTCGGCGCGGACGACGATCATGTTCTCCTGAAGGAAAATCCCGCTTCACCCGTAGCGGGTGCGACATACGGAACGAGTTACGGCCTTGTCTCATATGAGGTGCTTTCATCGGCTTTAATATCGGATAACGAAGCGACATACGGCGGCGGCGTGGCGTCGGTCGGCGGAACGCTCGACGTCAAGGGCGGTACGATCAGTGAAAACAGCGCCTCATACGGCGGCGGCGTCGCGCTTCTCGGCGCATCCTCGATGACGCTCGACAGCGAGAGCATAACATACCTCGGCAACGTCGTATACCAATACAATCATGACACATTACCGACCGACGTTCCGATATCGGCGTCGGCGGAGGAATGTACGTCCGACGCGTCAATGACTATAAGAGCAAATACGGCGTCTTCCGGCGGCGGAGGCATCTACGTATCTCCGAACGCCGTGCTGACCGATAACGCTTCGACGATAAGCGCCAATGTTTCGGAAAACGGCGGAGCCGCTTATAACGCAGGTACTTTCGTCATGAACGGAAATGCGGTGATAGACGAAAACAACACGGTATTCCTCGTCAGCGGAAAGACGCTGACTCCGGGCGTCTATTCATCGGGAAGCGGCATAATAGCGAAGCTTCAGCCCGAGATATACGACATAGGCGTCGTCGTCCTTTCGGGAAGCAATATAAGCAGTGTCAACACGCGCTTCTCGCTCTCGTTCGCGAGATATTTCATAACGACAGGCGGCGCTCTCGAATCCGATGAGATCGTTCTTAAGAGCACCGCGAACGTGTTTATGAATTACGACGACAATATCGTTTACGGTATCGGCGACGGAAGCGACACGGCAGGGGAGATACTCAGTAACTTCGCCAACACCGAGTCGGGACTTTATGTCAAGGGTAAAAAACTGACTAAAACATATAATTCCGAAGAGGGGATATACGAATACACGATGGGCAGGAGCGTCGAGAGGCTCAGCGGCAGCGATATCCTCTACACGGGCTGTGTCATCTATCTTTCAAACGACGGCGGAAACACGGAGCTCGACAGGGCGACCGTGGTGCTTGTAGGAGATACCGACAGAAACGGCTTCATCAACGGCGCCGACGCGTTGGTCGCGGCGTTTATCGCGGCGGGACTTGTCACAAAGAACAACATCGGAGCGGATTCATACCGCGCCGCCGACGCAAATAACGACGGCGTCGTGACGGTCGCGGACTCGGATCTTCTTGAACGCTGCGGACTCTTGAAGGCTGCCGTTTCACAGCCGACAAGAGCCGACACATAAATAAAAATCAGACTGTATAAATCACTGCCGCGGCATTCCGAATTTTGGTCTGTCGCGGCTTTTAAATTTTTTAAAAAAATATTTATTTTTATATGTACAAACAAACAAAAGAGGTGTATAATGATTTTTGTTATTTATGAGCGATAATTACATATGCGGCTTACTTTTCGTTGGAGATGAAAAAGGTGAATCTGGTTTTTGCTTTTGTCGGCGTTGCCGTCGGAGCTGTTCAATCGTATTTACTGAGGAAGATTTCGGACGGGATCGTATCGGCTGATAAGAGACGGCTTTTTTTGCCTGCGGCAATCAAGGCTGTTCTTTATGTTATTTTTATCCCGGTTTTTGTGTTTTTGCTCCGAAAATATCTTATTCCCTTCCTTATCGGTTTCGGAGTGGGGATAATGGGACTTACGGTTTATTATTTTATAAAGTCAAACATCAGGTCAAAGGAACAGAGGTGATGTTTTTTGAATACCGCGATGACGATAAAGCTTTCCGTATCGGCGTTTATCTTTGCCGTAATGCTTGTACTTCACGTCTTTTTTAAGAAGCGCGGCGGCGACGCCGATCCTAAAAAAGATAAGCGAAGGCGCCGGCTGACGTTTTACGGAATGGTCTTTTCAGGCTGGTTTTTTGTCGCCGCGACGGTCAATATGCTTACGGGCGGAGGGAACGGACTTGACATCCCGATAGAGCTTCTGTCAATGAGAAAAACGCTTTTCGGCGTCTCATTCGCCGAAACGACGCTGACGTCGTTTATGATAACGGCCGTCGTTCTCGTGCTCGCGCTCATCTTCCGTTTTGCCGTTTTTCCGAAATTCGCCGATGAGCCGAAAGGCTTTCAAAGCGTTATCGAAACGCTTGTCGAAGCGATGGATAATTTTGTGAAGGGCATAGCGGGAGATCTTTCGGATGAACTTTCGGCTTATATGTTCACCGTTGCCGTCTATCTTATCGGATGCGCCGTGGCGGAGCTTTTAGGGAGCCGTTCGCCTGCCTCCGATCTCGAAACGACGTTTTCGATGGCGCTGATAACATTTACGCTGATAAACTATTACGGGATAAAGAAAAAACGTCTTTCGGGCAGGATAAAGTCCTTGGCGTCGCCCTCGCCGATGATACTTCCGATGAAGATGGTCAGCGATCTCGCGTTCCCCGTTTCGCTCTCATGCCGTCTTTTCGGCAACATGCTCGGCGGAATGATAGTTATGGATCTTATGAAGTCCGCGCTCGGCGGCTACGCTGTCGGATTTTCTGCGTTGGCGGGAATATATTTCAATCTTTTCCACCCGCTGATACAGGCTTATATATTTATCGTATTGTCGCTTACCTTTATAAGGGAAGCGACGGAATAAAAGGAGGAAACAATAATGGCAATTTTCGCAGTGGCATTGGCTCTTGTTCCGGCGCTCGGAGCGGGCATCATGATGGGATTTGCGACAAGCAAGGCGGTGGACGCGACGGCGCGTCAGCCCGAGGCATCGGGAAAGATCAGCTCGACGCTTCTTTTGGGACTTGCGCTTACGGAATCGACCGCTATCTACAGCTTTGTTATAGCCCTTATTCTTTCAACAAAAGTATAACCGAAAGGAACGGTCAGCACCATGGAAGGTTTTGATATCCGAAATCTGCCGATGGACCTTATTTTGAATATCCTCAATATCGTTTTGCTGTTCGTCATCGTCCGCGCGCTCGTCTGGAAGCCCGTTAAAAAGTTCCTCGACGCGAGAAACGAGAAGCTGAAAAAGGCGGCGGAGAGCGCGGCGGCGGATAAAGCGGAGGCGCTCGAAACAAAGTCGAAGTACGAAGCGCTTATCGCCGATATCGAAAAAACAGCCGCGGAGACAGAGGAAAAAGCAAAAAAGGAAGCCGGAATGCAGGCTGAAAAAATAATAGCCGACGCCGAAAAGAAAGCCGAGGATATTAAGAGCGACGCTCTTAAAAGCGCCGAGGACGAAAAAACCAGAGCGCTCGAAAACATGCGCTCCGACGTCGTCGACCTTGCCTTTTCTATTTCCGAAAAGCTTATTGAAAGAAATATCAAAGACGGGGACAATATGAAAATAGCGGAAAAGTTTTTCGACGAACACCTCTCGGAAGGTGAGTAAGCTATGAAAAAAGTTGTTATAACATGTTCCGAAAGCGTTTCGGATAAGACATACGAGCATATCTGCCGCCGCTTTGGCGAACGTTGCGGCGGAGAGCTTTCCTTTGAAAAAAAGGTCTCAAAGGAGCTTGTCGGCGGCTTTACCGTCGCTGTCGACGGCAGGATCTACGATATGAGCATAAAGACGCAGATGGAGATGCTCAAAAAGCATATGAACGAAGGATGAAAGGAGCCGAAACGATGGATGATTTTCGTGTCGAAAACATAAGCGCGTTTTTACAGCGCCGCGTCAGCTCCTTTGTAACTTCTCCCGTCGTTTATGATTACGGAACTGTCAGCAGGATAGGCGACGGAGTAGTCCGCGTCGACGACCTGCCGGGGCGTTGCTACGGCGAATTGTTAAAGCTCGGAGACGGCGCGTTCGGAATGACGCTCGATCTTGAAGAAAACGGCGTCGGAGCCGTTCTTCTTGACAAATCCGAAAACATCACCGCGGGCGACAGAGTGACGGGCACGGGAAAGGTCTGCGATATTCCCGTTGGCGAAAAGCTTATCGGCAGGGTAATTGATCCCATCGGCAGGCCGCTCGACAGAAGACCGCTCGAGGTCGACGAATATTATCCCGTCGAACGTCCCGCGCCGAAGCTCATAAAGAGACAGTCGGTAAAAAAGCCTCTTCAGACGGGTATCATGGCCATAGACAGCATGATACCGATAGGCAGGGGACAGAGAGAGCTGATAATCGGCGACAGACAGACGGGAAAGACCTCTATCGCCATAGATACCGTATTGAACCAAAAGGGCAAGGACGTGATCTGCGTCTACTGCGCCATCGGTCAAAAGGCTTCGACGGTGGCGGGAGTCATACAGGAGCTCAGAGAAAGCGGAGCGATGGATTACAGCGTGGTCGTCGCGGCGACCGCGTCGGACAGCCCCGCCATGCAGTACCTCGCGCCCTACGCCGCATGTACCGTTTGCGAATACTTTATGGAAAAGGGCATGGACACCCTTGTAATATACGACGACCTCTCCAAGCACGCCGTGGCATACCGTACCATGTCGCTGCTTTTACACCGCTCGCCCGGAAGAGAGGCGTATCCCGGAGATATCTTTTATCTTCACAGCCGTCTTCTCGAGCGCGCCGCATCCCTCTCCGACAGCCTCGGCGGGGGAACGATGACGGCTCTCCCGATAATCGAGACGACGGGCGGAAACATCTCCGCTTATATCCCGACAAACGTGATATCCATTACGGACGGTCAGATATATCTTGAGTCGGAGCTGTTCCACAGCGGCATCCGTCCCGCAGTAAACATCGGCCTTTCCGTCTCGCGTGTCGGCAGGGCGGCACAGCCCTCGGCAATGCGCAAGGTGTCGTCGTCACTCAGGATCGACCTCGCGCAGTACAGGGAAATGTCGGTTTTCGCGCGATTCGGCTCCGACTTCGACGAGTCGGTAAAAAAGATGCTCGTCCACGGCGAAAAGCTCACCGAGCTGTTCGTCCAGCCAAAGGGCAGATGCTACGCTTTAAGCGACGAGACTGCGCTTTTGTTTGCGGCGAGAAAGAACATTTTTGACGGCGAGGACGTCGTCGACGTTCACGGCGCGGCGGACGCTTATCTTTCGGAGCTTCACGAAAACAGCGCCGACGTTATGGAAAAGATAGACAGGAGCGGCGACTTCGACGAAGAAGACGAAAAAGTATTTTTAAAGGCCGCCGAGGTCATAAATAAAAAATCATGAAAAGCTTAAACGAGGTCAACGAAAATCTTAATACGATCCGTCAGACGCGAAGGGTTACTAACGCGATGTATCTTTTGTCGGCGTCGCATGCGCGGCGCGGCATGGCGCATATATCATATAACGACACATATATGCGAAGGATAAGCGCGTCCGTAAAGGATATCCTCTCAAAGTCGCCTGAGGTAAAATGTCCCTTTTTTGAAAGAAAAAAGGGGGACGGAGCGTCGTATTTTCTCGTCCTCGGAGGAAATAAAGGGCTTTGCGGCGCCTATAATTCGGATGTCGTGAACGCCGCGGTAAAGAAGATAAAGTCATGCGAAAACGCTGTGGTACATGTTTCGGGGCTAATAGTCGCCGACATGCTGAGAAACAAGGGGATAACGGTCGACAAGGAATGGCAGGGGATAACGCAGTTCCCGTCGATACATGCCTGTCAGCTTATCAAAAGCGAGGTTTCCGAAATGTTTTTGAGCGGAAAGATAAAAGAGGCGTTCGTCATCTTTACCGATTACAGGACGCCGGTGTCGCAGGTCGTCGTTACACGAAGGCTCCTGCCGCTTTCAACGTCAAACTTTGACGATATCGAGCTTGAATGCGACTATAAAGCCGATAAAATAATATACGAGCCGTCGGTCGAAACTGTGTTTGAAAAGATCGTCGGCGAATATATAGTCGGATATCTCTACGGCTGTTTATACAATGCGCTCGTCAGCGAAAACTATATCAGGATGACGGCGATGCGAAACGCCACGGACAACGCCGACGAGATGATAAAAAAACTTGACAAGGAATATAACGAGGTGCGCCAGCTCACGATAACGAACGAGCTGACCGAAATAGCCTCGGTCGCGGATCTTATGAATTCCGCGATTTAGCATATGACCAAGCATTTTTGAAAGGAGCGGCGCATTCGTGCGGTTGCCGATATGGATAAAAAAGCCAGAGGAAAAATAATAAAAATATCCGGTCCCGTTGTCGACGTAAGATTCAGCGAAGGCACGGAGCCTGAGATACACGCGCTTTTGACGACCGTCGACGGAAAGTGCCATATGGAGGTCGCCATGCAGACGGAGGACAAAGCGGTCAGATGCGTCGCGCTCGACCCGACCGAGGGCATAAACTGCGGTACGGAGGTCGATACGGACGACAAAGGCATCTGCGTTCCCGTCGGCGACGCCGTCATCGGAAGGGTGACCGACGTCCTCGGACGTCCGATAGACGGTAAAGGCGAAATAAAGGCCGAGCGTTATCTTTCCATCCACAGGGCGGCGCCGTCGCTCGCGGAGCAAAAGCCCGTCTGTGAAATTCTCGAAACGGGGATAAAGGTCATAGACCTGCTCGTCCCGTTCGCAAAAGGCGGAAAGATAGGTCTTTTCGGCGGAGCGGGAGTGGGCAAGACCGTTTTGATAATGGAGCTTATCCACAACGTCGCCATGAATCACGGCGGATATTCCGTCTTTACGGGCGTTGGCGAAAGAAGCAGAGAGGGCACGGAGCTTATCTCCGACATGACGAACAGCGGAGTTTTAGACAGATCCGTTCTCGTGTTCGGCCAGATGAACGAGCCGTCCGGAAGCAGGATGAGAGTCGCTCTTTCGGGACTCACCATGGCGGAATATCTCAGGGATGAAAAAAATCAGGACGTACTGCTTTTCATTGATAATATTTTCCGTTATGTCCAGGCGGGCAACGAGGTGAGCGCGCTTTTGGGACGTCTTCCCAGCGCCGTGGGTTACCAACCGACATTGGCGAGCGAGCTCGGCGACCTCGAGGAGAGGATCGCCTCGACCGATAAAGGCTCGATAACGTCGGTACAGGCGGTATATGTTCCCGCCGACGACCTGACCGACCCCGCGCCGGCAACGATATTTACACATCTCGACGCAACGACTGTGCTATCGCGTGAAATATCGGAGCAGGGCATATATCCCGCCGTCGATCCGCTTTCATCGGCGAGCAGAGTTCTCGAAAAAGAGAACGTCGGCGAAAAGCATTACCGCGTAGCGCAGCAGACGGTCGAGGTGCTTCAAAGATACCATGATTTAAAGGATATCATCGCCATCCTCGGAATTGACGAGCTGTCGAGCGAGGATAAGATGATCGTAAAAAGAGCGAGGAAGCTTACGAGATTTATGTCACAGCCGCTGCATGTCGCGGAGGCGTTTACGGGAGATAAAGGAAAATTCGTCAAGATCGAGGATACAGTCGAGAGCTTCCGCCAGGTAGTCGACGGCGAAGCGGACGATCTGCCCGAGGCGGCGTTCTTCATGGTCGGAGATATCGACGAGGCGCGCGAAAAGGCAAAAACTCTTTGAGGATGATATAGGGTGAAAAGCTTCAGACTTGAAATAATCACTCCGCAGGAGCCGTTTTTTGACGACGCGGCGACTGCCGTGACGGTGCGTCTCGAAAATGACGACGAGATAACCGTCCTTGCCGACCACGCGCCCATGGCGGCGTCTCTCGGGCTCGGTGAGATAAAGGTCAAAAATACGGACGGGGAATGGCATGAGTTTTATGCCTCGGAGGGCTTTATGCAGGTGCGTCCCGACGAGGTCATAGTATTCGTGCAGTATTGCGTTTGGGCAGAGGACGTTGACGAGCTGAGAGCAAAGGAGGACGTTCGCAAGGCGTTTGAAAATATGCGCTTTGAACAGAGCCTTCGCGAACATAAAGAAAACGAGCTGCTCCTAAAAAAGCTTTTGATGGAATTCACGAGAAAAAGCAAAACGTGAGAATCGTGAGAATCGTGAGAATTAAGAGTTAAGAATTAAGAATTAAATAATAAAAAAGCAGACAGCGTAGAACGATCTACGTTGTCTGCTCGTTTTTTATTGATTTTTATACCGGTCACCTGTCGGTTGGGCACTGCCCGCCTGCCGGTCGGGCATGTGACATATAGGTTATATCGCTCTATCTTCCCGACATGGGTGCAGGCTCAGCCCGCCGGTCGGGCAATAAACATATAGGTTATATCGCCCTATCTGCTCGACATGTCTGTCGGCACTGCCGACCTCGACTTGTCAGCGGGCACTGCCGACCTCGACTTGTCAGCGGGTACTACCCGCCTGCCGGTCGGGCATGTGACATAAAGGTTATATCGCTCTATCTTCCCGACATGCGTGCAGGCTCAGCCTGCCTGGGCGTTTTTGATCTCTGTCCAAAGATCGCTTTGGAGCTGATTGATTTTTGCGGGGAGGTTTAAGAACACCTCGGTCGACGCCAATGTTTCAGTCGACGGATACACGGTGGGATTTGAGGTGATCGTCGGATCAAGCTCGGCTCTTGCCTCGAGCTGGGGAGTAGCGTAGCCTATCTCCTCGGCGTTTTTGACCGCGGCATGGGTGCTGCACATATAATTTATGAACTGCTCGGCTTCCGTCTTATGAGGCGAGCTTTTAAGCACGCACATCGCGTCGACAAACATGTTGGTGCCTTCCTTGGGGATATAGAAATCTATATCCGGGTTGCTTTCCTGCATTATCAGCGCGTCGCCGGCGTAATAGGGGGCGATGGCTGCTTCGCCGCTCGACATCTTATCGAATATCTGATCCATGACGTATGCCTGAACGAGCGGCTTCTGAGCCTTGAGAATTTCCGCGGCTTCCTTCCACTGGCCTTCGTCGAGAGAATTCATCGAATATCCGAGCTTCTTCAGGGCGAGACCGAACGCGTCGCGCGGATTGTCGAACATCAGTATCTGACCCGAATATTTTTCGTTCCAGAGAAGATCGATGCTCTTGTCTTCAACATCCTTCGCGTCGACGAGCGATTTATTGTAAATTATCGTAACGGTGCCCCATGTATAAGGTACCGAGTATTTGTTTTCGGGGTCGAAGGAAAGTCCTTTATAGTCGTCGCCGATAAGAGAATAATTTGGAATATTATTGAAATCGAGCTCGGCTAAAAGGTCCTCTGAGATCATCTTGCTTATCATGTAGTCCGACGGTATTACGACGTCGTATGACGCCGCGCCGGAGCTGACCTTGGCGTACATCGATTCGTTGCTTTCATATGTTGTATAGTTGACTTTTATGCCCGTTTCTTTTTCAAATTCGGGGATAAGCGAAAGGTCGATATATTCGCCCCAGTTGTAGACGTTG
>JAILLJ010000095.1 GCA_024693205.1 Clostridiales bacterium
CTTCCAGACACGTCGACGGGATCGCATGAACTTACGTTCATATACAACCCGAATACAGGCGCGTGGACGGTAGGCGGCCTTGACTCGGAGGCGGTAACGTAATGTATATCGCGCAAAGAAGACTGCTTGTCGGAGGAAAGACCGAACCTTCGCCCGTATTGGACGGGCTTATCGCATGGATCGACGGGCGCGACACAATAACAAATCAAGGCGTTCCAGACAGAGCGTCGGATGATTTCTGCGCCGTTTCAAGTGACGGCGTTAGCTTGGCAAACGCTATCGGGGCGTATTACATCATACAATCGGGAATTCAGTATAAGCGCAGCGTTACTGTCGGTTCGCCGTCCGGTACGGCGCTTACGGGCGTGAAAACGGTTGAAGTGTCGCTTAAACTGTTGAGTACATTAAACATGACACAGGGAGAAACGGTTTTCGCGTCGTTTTTCACTTCAAGATGGGACGGCTGGCGATCAACGGAGTTTGGCTGGATAGACGGTATAAGAGCCGAAGCGATACACATGCTGTCGACGACTGACGGCACGACTTGTAAAACATATTATAACGGCGTCTTGAAACGCACGGATACGCTTGCTCAGCTGCCAAACGTATCAAGTATGATGGCGTACACGAAGCCGCAGGGACCTGTAGGACAGCTGGCGTATCTCGGCACGATCAGAGTATATAACAAAACGCTTTCGGCGGAGGAAATCTACAACAACTATTATTATGAGATCGGATTGGAGAGGTATTAAATGTTCGTAAAATTGACGGAAAACAACGACATAATATATTGCCCGAAACAGGGCGTGAGCAAAACGGACGGGAGATATCATACCGATCTCCCGCGCTTCTACGCTCAACATTCAGACATAGCGCGCGCGGACGGGTATTACGTCTTAACGGAGACGGAACAGCCGGAGCGGGCAGGGTATCATGCCGTCCCGACGTATGTGCTTGAGGGCAATACGGTGGTTCAGCATTGGACGCTCATACCCGACGACCCGTCCGAGCCGACGCTCGAAGACAGGGTGGAGACGTGTGAGGAAGCTATCCTCGAACTCTCCGAGACCGTCTATGCGTAACGGATTTTTAAAAAACATAAAGGAGATGAAAACAATGCTCGCCATGCTTTGGACGACAAAGATCATCCTCGGCAAAAAGACATACGCCGACGTCCCGCGTCTTCTCAAAGAACAGGTCGCGGAATGCCTCGCCGAAAACGGATTTGAGGAACTCGCGGAAGCATAAAACCGCATAAACACTTAAGAACAGACATTCAAAACAAACATTCCTATTTAATATATAAAAGGGCTTCCCATCCGGATCTTATTTCGGAAGGGAAGCCCGATCATTTATGGGACGTTTGATCTGAAGTCGTTATTTGTTTTTATTATATGCTCTCTGACAAAGCTTTACGAGCTCGACTATCGGTATGACCGCGACCGCGAGGCCGAGCGCTACGCAGAGCTCGGAAATGTCGATCTCGCGGAAATGGAACAACGCCGAGATAGGAGTCTCGATAACGCCGATCGTTAAGACAAGGCTTGCCGCCGTTGCAAGAAGCAGGAATTTGTTTTGCTTCTTAAGCTTGAATATACTGCCGCGCTGTGAACGCATGTTGAGGCTGTGGAAGATCTCCGCCATGCTCATTGTAAGGAATGCCATCGTAGTGCCGTCGGCGCTGTTTGTTATCTCCCAAGTGCCGGATTCCATGAAATGTCCGATGAAATAAGCGGCAAGGGTGAGAAGCGTAACTACGACGCCCTGATAAACAACGTCGACGCCCATTCCGCCGGCAAATATGCCGTCTTTGGTGCTTCTCGGCTTACGGTTCATTATATCAGGCTCGGCGGCCTCCGTTCCCAATGCGAGAGCGGGGAAGCAGTCGGTGACAAGGTTTATCCAAAGAAGATGTACGGGCTCAAGGATAACAAATCCGAGAAGTGTCGCCGTAAAGATACTTAGTACCTCGCTCATGTTTGAGCCCAAAAGGAACTGAATTGCCTTACGGATGTTGTCGTAGATCCTTCTGCCTTCCTCGACAGCTCCGACGATGGTTGCAAAGTTGTCGTCGGCGAGAACCATGTCTGCGACGTTCTTTGTGACGTCGGTGCCGGTTATGCCCATTCCTACGCCGATATCGGCGGACTTGATGCTCGGCGCGTCGTTTACTCCGTCGCCCGTCATTGCGGTGACGTATCCCGCGCCTCTCCAGGCGTTGACGATGCGCGTCTTATGCTCGGGCTGTACGCGGGCATAAACGCTTATGTTCATGAACTTCGAGTTGAATTCCTCGTCGCTCATTTCGTTAAGCTGTGAGCCTGTTATGGCCGTCGTGTCCTCGGTCAGTATGCCGAGCTCCTTGGCGATCGCCATAGCCGTATCTACATGGTCGCCGGTTATCATGATGGGACGGATGCCTGCCGTGCGGCATTCAACGATAGCGTCCTTGACCTCGGGGCGTACGGGATCGATCATTCCCGTAAGACCGACGAAGCAAAGATCTTGTTCGAGCGTATCGGGCTCGAAGTCTGTCGGGATCGCGGGATGTATGCGCATGGCTGCGAGCAGAACGCGAAGCGCCTTTTCCGCGAGAGCCTTGTTGGCGGCAACTATCTCGGCTTTTACTTCGTCCGTTATCGGGAGCATCTCGCCGTCCTTCAGATAGTGGGTACATCTCTTTAAGACTACGTCGGGCGCACCCTTTGTGTACTGGATTATCTTTCCCTTATCGTTGTGAACGGTGCTCATCATTTTTCTCATGCTGTCAAAGGGAGCTTCGCCAATTCGCGGAGTATCCTTTTCGAGAATATTTTTCGGAAGACCGAGGTGATAGGCGTAATTGACGAGAGCGCATTCAGTCGGCTCGCCGTTCGCGACGTTTTCACTGTTGAGCTCGGCGTCCGAGCAGAGCGCCATAGCGGTGGCGAGAAGCTTTTCATCGTCGCCGTAATGCTCAACGACGGTCATTTTATTTTGTGTAAGCGTACCTGTTTTATCGCTGCATATTATCTGCGCGCAGCCCAGGGTCTCAACTGCCGTGAGCCGTCTTATGATGGCGTTCTTTTTACTCATGTTTGTAACGCCTATGGAAAGAACTATCGTAACGACTGCCGCGAGTCCTTCGGGAATAGCCGCGACGGCAAGGCTGACGGCGACCATGAAGGTGTTAAGTATAGTCGAGCCTGCAATGGCGCCGAGCTTGAGATAGTCCTCGATAACGCCGACGGCGAAAACGATTACGCAGATTCCGATAACGAGTACGGTAAGTATTTTGCTGAGCTGTGTAAGCTTGATCTGAAGGGGAGTCTGACCTTCCTCGGCGTTGGCGAGAGCGTCGGCTATCTTGCCCATCTCGGTATCCATTCCCGTCGCGGTTATGACAGCTTCGCCTCTGCCGTAAACGACGGTACTGCCCATATAAACCATATTTTTACGGTCGCCGAGCGGGACGTCCTTCTGGTTTTCGAGGTTGATGATATCGATAAATTTATTTACGGGAACGCTTTCGCCGGTAAGCGCGGATTCCTCGATCTTCATGCTTGCGCTTTCGATGATCCTCGCGTCGGCGGGGACTGCGTCTCCGGCTTCAAGTCTTATGACATCACCGACGACAAGATCCTCGCTGTGGACTGTCTGTACCTTGCCGTCACGGATGACCTTGGTCGTTGCGGCGGCCATCTCCTGGAGCGCTTCGATCGCCTTTTCGGCCTTGCTCTCCTGGTAGACGCCGAGGACGGCGTTTACGATAACGACGAACATAATGATTATTACGTCTGCCCAGCTGTTTTCGGCGCTTGAGATCGATGTTACCGCGGAGATCACTGCGGCAACGATAAGGATGATTATCATCGGGTCGGCCATCTGAGAGAAAAAGCGCTTTATGAGTGAATCCTTTTTCGCCTCGGCGAGCTTGTTCTTTCCGTTTTCCTCGAGACGCTTCGCGGCCTCGGCGGAGGTCAAACCGGTCGGAGAACTTTTTGTCTCGGCAAGGACGGATTCGACGCTTTCAAGATAATACTTCAACATCTATCTCCCCTAAAAATAATATAGTAATTACATTATACAGAATATCTTTGCAAATTGCAACTTTTTTTCGAGGCGATTTACTAAAAAATTACACGTCAGGTTATTTTTTCGCATTGTATTTTCGATGAAAAACAATTGCAATTTTGCCCGATTTGTGCTATAATATGAAAAGCCGAAATCATTCGGCTGACGGAGGTGAGAGCAATGGAAAGTATGCTTTATGTATGGATCGTACTGCTTGTCGTTCTTATCATCGTTGAGGCGGCTACGGCACAGATGGTGACGATATGGTTTGCCGTCGGAGCGCTCGCGGCGCTTTTGGCAAATATATTCGGCGCCGAGCTTTGGCTTCAATTCGCGCTGTTTGCCGTCGTATCTGCGATAAGTCTTGCTTTAACGCGTCCGATCGTCAAAAAGATGACAAAAAGGAGCGTTAAGCCGACAAACGCCGACAGGGCGATAGGACAGGACGCCGTTGTTCTTGAAACGATAAACAACCTCGAGTCGACAGGTCAGGCTTCTGTGAACGGAGCGGTCTGGACGGCAAGATCGTCCGACAATTCCGTCATAGAAAAGGGTGAGACGGTCACCGTCGACAGGATCGAAGGGGTAAAGATCATCGTTTCTCGCAAGAACGCACCGGTAAACAACAATTAAAAAAGGAGAGATAATTATGCCGTGGGTATTTTTAGGAATCGTTGTTTTTGTTCTTATAATAATAATTCTTAATGTCAAGGTCGTTCCGCAGTCCAAGGCTTATGTCATTGAGCGTCTCGGAACGTACAGCACAACTTGGCAGACGGGTATGCACGTCAAGATACCGTTTGTCGAAAGAGTTTCAAAGACCGTTTCGCTCAAGGAACAGGTCGTCGATTTCCCGCCGCAGCCAGTTATTACAAAAGATAACGTTACGATGCAGATAGACACGGTCATCTTTTTCCAGATAACCGACCCGAAGCTTTACACATACGGCGTCGAGCGCCCGATATCCGCTATCGAAAACCTTACGGCTACGACGCTTCGTAATATCATCGGCGAGCTGGAGCTTGACCATACGCTCACTTCGAGAGATACAATAAACGCCAAGATAAGAGGTATCCTCGACGAAGCGACCGACCCTTGGGGAATAAAGGTCAACCGTGTAGAGCTTAAAAACATCATTCCGCCTAAAGAGATACAGGACGCCATGGAAAAACAGATGAAGGCAGAGCGTCAGCGCCGTGAGGCTATCCTTAAGGCTGAAGGTGAAAAGGCGAGCAAGGTGCTTGTCGCCGAAGGACTTAAAGAGAGCCAGATACTTGAGGCCGAGGCCGAAAAACAGGCGGCTATCCTTCACGCCGAGGCTATTAAGGAAGCCAAGATGCGCGAAGCCGAAGGTGAAGCGGCGGCTATCCTTCAGGTGCAGACGGCGACCGCGCAGGCTATCGAGCTTATCAACAAGGCAAATCCGGGCGAAGGCTTTATAAAAATAAAGAGCCTCGAGGCGTTCCAGAAGGCGGCGGACGGACAGGCGACAAAGATAATCATCCCGAGCGAGATACAGTCGATAGCGGGACTTGCCGAGGGCGTGACCGAAGCTGTCAAGAAATAATTTAAAGTCAAATTATTGAAATTTGTGCAAGAACACCGTATAATGACGTTAAGATCCTGCTGAAATGCAGGGCATATAACGAAAGGAAGTTTATTATGACAAAGAAGTTATTATGCGTGGTTCTTGCCGTTATAACGGCGCTCTCGTTTACGGTCTTTGCCTTTGCCGGGAACGGCGGTGGAAACGGCGGCGGAGGAGGAAACAATCCGCTTTCGATAGTTTCCGTTACTCTTGACGGCAAGGATCTTGAGGGTCAGATCTTGGACGAGGACAAAGCGTATACGATCTCGATGGAATTTGACCGCGGTATGGACGGAAATTTTGAGGCGAACAAAAAAGCCATCAAGCTCGTGAACGGTTCCAAAGATGTTGCCGGCGATATCGAGATGGGCGAAAAAGGTTTTTATACTCTTGCCTTTACAGCCGACGAAGCCGGAGAATATGTTCTCACGATAGGCGCGGACGTT
>JAILLJ010000001.1 GCA_024693205.1 Clostridiales bacterium
CCCGCCGAAAGAGCCAATCCCGATATCATAAATCCTTCGAGAAAACGCAGGATCGCCGCGGGAAGCGGAAGACAGGTCGAGGACGTAAACCGCTTACTGTCTCAGTTCAGACAGCTCCAGAAGCTGTTTAAACAGATGAACGGCGGAGGCAAAAACAAAAAGCAGCAGATGAAGCGCATGGCGATGATGCAAAACATGAAGAACATGGGCGGATTCAAGATCTGACGATCGCTTAATACGTTTACCAACAGGGACGTCCCGAATGGTTATAAGTGTTCTCGGCGCCGGTAAATTTTTCGTCTGAATTGTAAAAAACGGAGACGACTTTGATTTATCAAAGAGTTTTTTACAAATGACGGCGAAATAGCCGCGGACAATCGGGCTTTTCGGTAAAGCTCTGATCTTTCGGAGGCGACCTCACAAATATATATTTTATTATAGTTACGGAGGAACCAATCATGGCTGTTAAAATCAGACTGCGCCGCATGGGCGCAAAGAAAGCACCCTTTTACCGTGTGGTAGTCGCGGATTCGAGATATCCCCGCGACGGAAGATTTATCGAGGAGCTCGGAACCTTTAATCCCCTTACCGATCCCGAAGAGATCAAGATCGACGAGGAAAAGGCTCTCCAGTGGATGTCAAACGGCGCTCAGCCGACGGACACCGTCAAGGCTCTCTTTAAAAAGAGCGGTATAATCAAATAATCAAACCTTAAAGAGGAATAACGATGAAAGAATTACTTACGGTAATCGCAAAGGGTCTCGTCGAAGACCCCGACGCCGTTTCCGTGACGGTCGACGAACCGAACGACGAGGGCGTTATTGTCTGTCATCTTCACGTCGCTGAGGACGATATGGGCAGAGTCATCGGCAAGCAGGGACGCATTGCGAAGGCGATCCGCACCGTTATGAGCGCGGCATCGACTCGCAGGAACGAAAAAGTTTCCGTAGAAATTGATTAAAGATTTTCTCGAAGTCGGGAAGGCAGTCGGCACCCACGGGGTCCGCGGAGAGATCCGTGTCGATCCCTGGTGCGATTCCCCCGGCTTTATAAAACAATTCAAAACGCTTTACCTCGACAAAAACGGATCAAAGTCTGTCGGGGTAATTTCCTGTCGTCCTCACGGCAATATCGCGCTTTTAAAGCTTGACGGTATAGATACCGTCGAACAGGCGTCCGCCATGAGGGGACAGGTTTTATTTATGCGCCGCGCCGACGCAAACATCCCAAAGGGAAGATATTTTATATCCGAGCTTATAGGCTGTACCGTCAGGGACGCAGACAGCGGCGTCGTCTACGGAGTCATTTCCGACGTCAGTAAGACCGGCGCCAATGACGTCTGGCATGTTACCGACGAAAACAAAAAGGAATATCTTTTGCCCGCGATACCGCTCGTCGTAAAAAGCGTCGACGTCGAAAGCGGGATGATCGAGATAACTCCGATAAGGGGGATATTCGACGATGCGGATTGATATTCTTACGCTGTTCCCCGACATGTGCTATTCCGTCCTCAGCGAGAGCATTTTAAAGCGCGCGAGGGGCGCCGGACTTATCGAGATAAACTGCCGCGATATACGCGCTTATACAAAGGACAAGCATCACCGCGTCGACGATTCGCCGTACGGCGGAGGCTACGGCCTTATCATGCAGACCCAGCCGATATACGACTGCTTCATGTCGCTCTGTGATGAGCTCGGCAAGCGTCCGCACCTTGTCTACATGTCGCCCCAGGGGCAGGTGCTGACCCAGGAAAAAGTAAAGGAGCTGTCAAAGCTTGACAACCTCGCGCTTCTCTGCGGCCACTATGAGGGCGTCGACGAGAGGATACTCGACGAGATAGTCGATGAAGAGATCTCGATAGGCGACTATGTACTGACCGGCGGGGAATTGCCCGCGCTCGTTATAGCCGACGCCGTTACGAGGATGCAGCCCGGAGTGCTCGCCGCCGATGAGGCGTTTGAAAAGGAGAGCCATTTTTCGGGGCTTCTCGAATATCCGCAGTATACAAGGCCGTTTGACTGGCACGGAGCCGAGGTCCCCGAAATTCTTCTTTCGGGACACCACGCCAACATCGAAAGATGGCAAAGGGAGCAGTCGCTCATGCGGACGTTTGACAGACGTCCCGATCTTCTTTCGGACGCGGAGCTTTCCGACGCCGATAAAAAATTCCTGAAAAAATATATCGAAGAAAAAAACAGTTCGGATAACGGCGAGACGAATAAAGCGGAATAAAAGTCGTTTCATCTCCACCACTGACCTCACGAGCTTATTTTGGCTCGTGAGTTTTTTATGTCACACTTTCTTTTTGCGTTTTCGGAAACATAGCGTCCGATTTTCTATGAACCAACGTTCCTGACGCAGAGCGGATGCGGTTCCGACCGCGATCCCCGGCGCGGGAGTTCGTTCGGAGCGCTGCCCGTTCCAGAAGCGTCAAGTTCCAGACACATAAAAATACCCTCCCGTTTCCGAGAGGGCGAAGCGGATTACCAATTTGCATCTTCGTATGGCGTGTTTTCAACACCTTTTTTCTGCAAAAAAGTAACCATTCGATCTAATTTCCCGCGCCATAGTTTTTTAAACCAGTTTGTATGACCAAACCACGCCACGAGCGTCGGACTAACGGCATAGTATATACGAATGAACACACGTCCGCGCCTTGTCGATGCGAGCATATTGTCGCGGTATCGCCGCAACGTCCAGACTTGTGGACAGTCATAGGAACCGTATACGCATGTCGCAACATAACAACCTCCTGAGGAAGCGGAAGAAGCCGAAGTTGTTGTAGACGACCGAACAACACCATAATTTGGATCATACTTTCGAATCACTTTCAAAGCTTCGGTACAATTACAATCTGGGAAACCATCGGGACTAACTCCGTGTGCCTGTACATCTCTAAGAAAACTGTTACGCCTTTCAATCGCACCTTTTAACAGTGGAACACTCAGATCAGATACTGTGTTTATTTTATCGATTGCGGTACCCAGCGTAACGGGCATCAGGATAAATGCGCTAACACGTTGAAGATGAGCCATATTATAGGAGGATGTTATATTTGGCCATAAATCATTGTATCCTTTTTGACACGTTTTATATGCAGTGTCAAAAAAAGACGCGGACGAATCAGCAATTTGTTTTACTGCATTACGAAATTCATCCTTGGGCAAGGATGATGCAAGTGTAACCGACAGAACTGCTGCTGTTGTCAAAGCTTGCGCTTTATCTTTAAGTACTAAAACACGCGATCCCATTGCGCGGCAATACTTGCTAAAAAAAGTCGCTTCCCAGTTGTTCGGGTCCTCTGTCAGAACTAAATCGTAATACTGTGCTGCCTGATCGTTAAACCCAGTTGCTCTTGAGCGTCTTGCTGAGGTGAGCCAGTTTTGAATTTTGGGCGAGTTGTTAACT
>JAILLJ010000118.1 GCA_024693205.1 Clostridiales bacterium
GCCTTTTTCGTAAACAGGGATGCTAATGTCTTTCTTGTTGTCGTTGTGTCGTCGGCCGCCTTATCTGTCGCGGGAACCGTTGTCGCCGCCTGATTTGTCGACTGAGCCTGAGTATTTGCGTTAGCGGGGGCTTTTGCCGTCGTCGCCGGCGCTTTTTGAGTATCAAGCTCTGACATGAGCTGCTCAAACGTGGCGTCGGTCACGTCCGGCTGATTGTTCGGATAATCAAATTCATCCGGAACGATCGTCGTCCCCGACGTCTCTGCGGCTACGGGAACATCGGTCTTTTTGTTTTTCATTGCTTTTGAGAGAAAGGGCACCGAAGCAACTCCCACAGCTACTACAACCGCAACAATAATAATGATATTTCTTGTTGACTTGCTCATAATAACCTTTCCTTTCCTTTTTTGCCTTTCGGCACAATGCAGGGGTAAGATAAACTATGTGTACAAGAGAATCAAATGGTGGAGATGGCGGTAATCGAAACCGCGTCCGAAAGCCCATCCTCACAACTTTCTACGAGCGTATTCTGTCCTTTGAGATTCCCCGTTCGGCACGCCGACAGACAAGCTTGCCGCTTCGGTAGCCCTGTTGTTCATGACGGATCACAAGGCGGTCGTCCGTTCACGTTCACCGCTGATCGACGCCTTTATCCGGTCCGCGGTCCTACCGGTAAAGACGGCTGCTTAAATTAAGCAGCTTTTAAAGCTGTAGAATTGTCGTTTATTTTTAATAAACTGCGGATTTTATAGCGGCCCCGCACCGCTGCTCGCTTATCGTGGCTCAAAACCCCCGTCGAAATCCTTTCATCCCCATTTATGAATCCGACACAAAGTTTTTTGCCAATGCGCCCAAATGAAAAAACACTGAAGTGCCCAAAGTCTTTTTGCCGCTGCCCTGCGGCTCAGGAAGACCATTCTTTCATTGTTCTTTCAACATTACGCCGGGCATCTTTATCGGCTTGCGCTTCGCGCTTGTCGTAAAGCTTTTTTCCCTTGCAAAGACCAATATTCACCTTTGCCCTGCCTTTATTGAAATAAATTGACAACGGGATGAGCGCGAGACCCTGCTGTTTTACGACAGAGTACAGGCGGTTTATCTCCCTTTTATGCATCAGCAGCTTCTTGGGCCTTAACGGATCCCTGTTGAAGATGTTGCCGTGCTCATAAGGAGATATATGCATTCCGTTGGCAAATATCTCGCCGTTTTTGATAGCGCACCAAGAATCTTT
Source organism: Clostridiales bacterium (assembly GCA_024693205.1). Taxonomy (GTDB): domain Bacteria; phylum Bacillota; class Clostridia; order Oscillospirales; family Acutalibacteraceae; genus UBA1425. Next base: position 1,232 of record JAILLJ010000118.1, read on the forward strand.
AAGATTGACCTTGCCCTGTCTTATCGACTTTACCTCGGTGCCGTGAAGCGCTATACCCGCTTCGTATTCTTCAAGAATAAAATAGTCGTGGTAAGCTTTTTTATTTGTCGCGACATTTTTTTGCGCGCTCCTGTCCAAGCCCGACACTCCTCATTTACATCTTTGTCCTTTGATTATAACATAAAGTTTTGATTTGTCAAGACAAAAAATGCCGTCTCAAAGGCGTTTTAAGTAAAGATTTTTCAACGCGTACGGGGAAAATGTCGGAAAAAGCCGAACATATCGGACAAGCCGTCAAGGAGAACCATAAAAGCGCTATTACATTGTAATATGGTATCTATATAGTATCTGTATCGAGACGCCGTGTTTCGGTCACTTACGGAGCAGACCGCTCACCGACGCTTTGACGCGGTGTAAAAAAGATCCTTCCGTCATATATCTCGCGTATTTCTCGGGATCGCGGGCAAGCAGCTTTAACTTCTTAGCCTGTGTCTCATCAGCCGCCGATAAAAACAGTACGCGATTTTCCCTTATCTTTTCGACGATATGGCGCTTCCACTTGCCCGACCGGTCTATCTCGTCATTTTTCAAAAGGTTGTCGTATATCTGTAAAAACCTTCTTATCCATCTCGGAACGGCCAAAAACGCAGTTTCGGGATATTTTTCGTATATCCTGTTATAGATGAATTCCCAGTCGTCAAGGCTTTCGAGGCTCTTTTCCGTGACGCCTCTCGCAGTTATGGAATCGGGGCTTGCCCTGTAATAATAAAAGGTCCTGTCTACATGGACGAGCGTTTCCGCCGCCAAAAAAGCCACGGGGGAATAAAATCCGTCCTCGTATAAAAGTCCCTCGGGGAAGCGGATATCTTTCACCGTCTCCGTTTTATATAACGCGTTGCAGGCGCTGACGGCAAACGCTTTTTTGCGCGAATACTTTTCCGTCAAAAAGCTTTTGACCGCTTCCTTTGACGAATAAACCGTTTCCGCTCCCGTATCGTCGGAGCAGTCGGACGACGGTTTGCCCTCTCTTACCCTTACGAAATTACATTTGACGATATCGGCGTCATGTCTTTTTAAAACGTCCAGCATATTTTCGATCATATCTTTTGCGATATAATCGTCGCTGTCGATAAATGCGAGATATTCTCCCTTTGCCGCGTCGAGCCCTGCGTTTCGCGCCGAGGAAAGCCCTCCGTTTTCTTTATGGATGACGCTCACTCTTTCGTCCGACTCGGCGTATCTGTCGCAGATATCGCCCGATCTGTCCGTCGAACCGTCGTCAACGATGATGATATCAAGGTCGCCGTATGTCTGTCCGACCACGCTGTCGAGGCATTCCTCAAGGTATCGTTCCTCGTTATAAACGGGAATTATCACTGAAACCGTATCGTTCATATACATTTATATAATATACATATGTCCCGCTTTTATTTTAAACGCGATTTGACCGACGCCTTAAAGCGGTTTATTAACGAGCCGCCCGTCAGCATCCTCGCGTATTTTTCGGGATCCGAGATCAAAGCCTTTATCTTTTTCAGCTGATCCTTATCGGCAAAGTCAAAAAACAGGTCTTTGTTTTCCTTAAGCTTTTCGATTATATGACGTCTGCAATCTCCCGAAGCGTCTATTTTTCCGCTCAACAGGATCGTGTCGTAAGTCACCAAAAGCTTCTCTATCCATCTCGGGACGGCGTAAACAGCCTTGTCCGGGAACTTTTCGCTTATACATTTATATATATACTCCCAATCGTCGACGCTTTTGAGACTTTTATCGGTAATTCCGCCGCCGGTTATCGAGGCGGGATTTTCACGGTAAAAATACAAGGTGCTGTCGATATGGACGAGCGTCTTTGCCGCCATGAACGCGCGAGGCGAATAATAACCGTCCTCATATATAAGACCCTCGGGAAATCTCAGCGAGCCTGCCGTGTCCGTCTTATAAAGAGCGTTCCAGACGTTGATGCCGAACGGCTTTTTACGCGAATACTCCTCCGTCAAAAAGTTTTTGATCGCTTCTTTTGACGTATATACCGTTTCTTTTCCCGTATCGTCCGAATGATCCGGCTCTGTCTCGCCGTCTTTAAAGGAGATGAAATTGCACTTAACTATTTCGGCGTCGTGCTTTTCGGCGACCGACGCCATCGTACGGATCATATCGCGGGAAATAAAGTCGTCGCTGTCGACATAGACGAACCAACCGCCCTTTGCCGCGTCAAGTCCCGCATTTCGCGCCGAGGACAGACCGCCGTTCTTTTTATGGATAACACGGATCCTGCCGTCCTTTTTTGCGTAAATATCGCAGATATCGCCCGATCCGTCCGTCGATCCGTCGTCCACCAGGATAATGTCGAGATCTCTGTAGCTTTGTCCGATAATGCTTTCAAGACATTCGCCGAGATATTTTTCGACATTATATACGGGAACAATAACAGAAACCTTACCGTTCGTAACCATAGTCCGTTCCTCTTTTTTACGGTTTACCCTTGAACGATGCGTACCCCTTCAAGGCTTATCGCCCTGTGTGAATCCCCTGTCTCTTATATAGATATGTTTTATTCCTCTGTTGGACGTGTCTCTCTTGTCTATCTCAAAAAGCCCTGTCGAGCTTATCAGAGGAGTCAGCTTGCTGTAGCCGTAATTTCGGCTGTCGAACGACGGCTGTTTCTTGAGAAGAAGATTTCCGACGTCTCCCAAAAACGCCCATCCGTCGTCGTCGGCGACGTCGTTTACCGAAGCTAAGATAAGATCAATGACCTCCTGCGGGACGCGTCCGTTTTGCCTGTGTTGATTTTGGGGCTGCGAGCCTGATTTCGGCTCGATCTGATCCTTTTGCTGCTTTTCGTTTTTAGGAGCGATTATCTCAAGGAAGATGAATCTGTCGCACGCCACGATGAATGGCTGAGGAGTCTTTTGCTCGCCGATCCCGATAACCATCATACCTGCTTCGCGCAGTCTCGTCGCGAGCCTTGTAAAATCGCTGTCGCTCGAAACTATACAGAACCCGCTCACGCGCTCGCCGTAAAGGATATCCATGGCGTCGATGATAAGCGTTGAGTCCGTCGCATTCTTTCCCGTAGTATATCTGTACTGCTGGACGGGAACTATCGCGTTTTCGAGAAGGATATTTTTCCATCCCGACGACTCCGGCTTCGTCCAGTCGCCGTATATCCTTTTTATGGTCGGAGTTCCGTAACGCGCGATCTCCTCAAGCATCGGCTTGATATAGGTATGTGAAACGTTATCGGCGTCGATAAGGACCGCTAACCTTTGTTCCCTGTCTTCTTCCATCGGGCATCCTCTCTCCTAATAAAGCTGTTTACGCCTTAAACCTCTTTGTCGTCGTCTTGTCCGCCGTTTTTGTTTTGGGCGTTTCCGCCGGGCTTGTTCATCCCGAAGCCTTCGCCGCCCTTGTTCGTGCCGAAGCCTTCGCCGGGTTTGTTCGTACCGAAGCCTGCGCCGGGTTTGTTCGTACCGAAGCCTGCGCCGGGTTTATTTGTACCGAAGCCCGATCCCGGTTTGTTCGTGCCGAAGCCCGCGCCGGTTTTATTTATATCTTCGGGTTTTTCCTCATCCTCCGGCTTCGGAGCGTTATCGCTGTCGAAGAAGCCTCTCTGAGGTTTACGCGGAACGCTCTTGTTCTTCTTTCCGCGGTTGTTTTCGAGATTTCTCGTTATTTCCTCGTCGGAAGCGCGTACGCTTTGACGCCTTTGTTTTCCGTAACCGTAACCCTTGCCGTAACCGTAACCGCTGCCGTAACCGCTGCCGTAACCGCTGCCGTAACCGCTGCCGTAACCGCTGCCGTAACCGCTGCCGTAACCGCTTCCGTAACCGCTTCCGTATCCGCTTCCGTAACCGCTTCCGTAGCCACTGCCGTAACCGCCATAGCCGCCGTAGCCGCCATAGCTGTCGTAACCGCTTCCGTATCCGCTGCCATAGCCGCTGCCGTAGCCGCCGTATCCACTGCCGTAGCCGCCGTAACCGCTGCCGTAGCCACTGCCGTAGCCGCCGTAACCACTGCCGTAGCCACTGCCGTAACCGCTGCCGTAGCCACTGCCGTAGCCACTGCCGTAACCGCTGCCGTAGCCACTGCCGTAACCGCTGCCGTAGCCACTGCCGTAACCGCTGCCGTAACCGCTGCCGTAGCCGTATTTGTTGCCGTAACCGTATTTATCGCCGTAGCCGGACGACTTGGATCCGCCGTAACCGCCGTAGCCGTAGGCGCCGAGGCCGTATTTCTTGCCGTAGCTGTAGCCGCCGTTGCCGTACCTGCCGTATCTTCTGTACCTGTAGCCCTTACGCTTATAGTACCTGTTGGCGCCGGTGTCCTCAAGCATCGAGAGAACTACTCCCGAAATATCCATGTCGGCGTCATATATTTCACCGAGAGTTTCGTTGATATCCTTTATCTTGGCGTAATCGCATCTGACTGTAAATATGATCGAGTCGATTATACCGGAAAGCACCATACTGTCGGTAACAACGTGGGTAGGCGGAGTATCGACGATTATATAGTCGAACTCGGCGCGAGCCTGCTCAAACACCTCCTTGACCCTGTCGGAGTCAAGTATCTCGGTGGATTTCGTCGTGACGCCGCCGGTGGGCATTACGAAAACGCCCATGTTTTTAACGAATTTTATCGAATCGACGTAAGTGGATTTTCCTTTTATTATCGGGATAAGACCGACCTGCTTGTCGTCCTTTATCCCGACAGTCGTCATAATGGTGGGTTTACGAAGGTCGCAGTCTATAAGGAGGACCGTCTTGCCCTTTTGGGCGAGCGCACAGGCGATGTTTGTCGAAACCGTCGTTTTACCTTCATCCTCGAAAGTACTCGTAATACCGAACACCTTGAAGCCGCGATCCTCGGATATATTTTCGATCTTTGTCCTTATTGCTTTAAAGCTTTCGACGAAGTTGAAGGTAACGGAGCTTTCGTCGGTTATCAGCACTCCGTTCTGAGGCTTTTTCTTTCGTCGCGAACCGTTTTGCGACACCTCGATAAGGGGAACGCTTCCGAGAAGCTTAGCGTTAAGCTTGTTCCTGACGTCGTCCGTGCTTGTGACCGTGTTGCTGAAAATATCAAGGAGAACGATTATCGCCGCGACCGCTCCCGCTCCGGCAAGGAAGCCCATGAACGCCCTCGATACAGCCGTATCGGCGTTTGTTACAGAGGGTGCGAGAGGCTTTTTAAGAACGGTAATGCCGAGCGTGGTGTCAAAGCCCTGGATATATGACGGGAACTCGTTGATGATAACGACTATCGCGTTTGAACAGAAGTCCTTGTTCGTGCTCGTTACCGTCACGTTGAAGAAGCCGAGGACCTGCGTCGACGAGACGGTGATGGAATTTGCTATCATATTCGGACTGTATTCGCCTCCGAGCGCCGCGGACACCTTTTCGACCATCGTATCGCTCCTTATAAGGAACTGATATCTGTCAGCGTCGCTGCTGGAGTAATATTTTGTTATCTCCTTTACGCTTATGACGTTGCCGTTGTCATCCGTCGTCGTTACGAATTTTTTGACGGTAAAGGCGAGCGTCGTAGTCGTACTGTATACCCTTACATATGTCGCTTTGGCGTATAAAAACGCGCTGCTGCCCAAGATAAGGCCGACAAGAATGATAGCCCAAAGCTTATTGAGAAGCAGCCTGAGCAGCCTGCCAACATTGATATTTAACATCGGGTTCCCTGAGCTTTGGCTCGCCTTGTTTTCGACTCCGGACGGCAGTTCGATTCTCTCCTGCATCTTTTAAAATCCCCTTACTGAGTAATTTATCTGAAAAATCTCTTTTTCGCTGTTATGGGTCTTCGCGGTATACGCGGTATCTTTTCGTTGTTTATGACGGCTGCCGGAGCTTCATAAAGCATAAAGTCAAGACTTTCTCTCTTTATGTCCGGCGGAAAATGACGCACCATCCGCAAAAGGTCGTTGGGTCTCGCGTCAAGCGAATGGGCGTCGGTCGCGATAAATGTCGCGGCGTTGTTGAGCACCATCTGATATGCCAGTTCAAACTCCTCGCGCTTGCCGAAACGCGCAACGCTTCCGGCGTTCACCTGGAACAAAACGTCCATATCGACAAGGTAGTTTAAAATGGCGTAATCGTTTTGAAAGTATTTGTATCTTTCGGGATGTGCCACGATAGGCAGAAGTCCCATATCAAAAATCTCGTTAAGGTAGCTTATCAGACGTTTTATACTGAGAGATGAAACGTCAAACTCAACAAGGATATATCTTCCGTTGTTGATAGCCGCCTTTTCAAGCTTTTTTGCGTAAAAAATATCGTCGTTTACGAACACCTCGGCGCCCGTATAGATAAGCATGTCTATGCCTATCCTGTCGAGCTCCTCTCGGAGCGCCTCGACGTGCCTGTCTCTTTTGCTGATAAGAGAATCGACTCTCTCGGGCTTTGTGAGATGCGGCGTCAGTACCGTAGCTTCGATGTCCTGCTCCAATCCGTATTCGCAAAGTTCGATGGTATCCCGCAGCGTCTTGGGGCCGTCGTCTATATCATATAGGAGATGTGAATGTATATCGATCACAAAACGACGCCTCGCTTTCTTTGCCGCTGTTTTACTATTTTACCACATTATCTATGTGACTTTCAATGCTTTTGACCGTAAATTTAATATTTTTTTACTTTTTATTTGTATGAGCTTTGCACGCCGCAACGAGAGACGCTCCCTGCGCCGCCGGCAAAACGCCGAGCCTTGACGAATAGAAGCCTATCCCCTTTGTGTCGCCCTGGGCAAAATCGACCTTCCCGTTTCTTCTCGTGGATTTTTGAAGGAAGGATATCGCTTTATCGAAGGAATTTTTGTATTTTTCATCGCCGCTTTCGAGGAAAAGCCCGTTCATAAGACAAGCCGTCATAGCCGTCGCCGAGCTTTCGCCGACGCTGTCCGAAAATATCATACGTCCCCATCCGCCGGACGGAAGCTGATATTTTATCATCCCGTCGGCGAATTTTTCAGCGATCTCTGAGATATGAGCTTTTGTTTCACCGGCTGTCGATCCGAGAGAGGCGTAAAGCGCGAACGCGAACCATCCGCATCCCCTTCCCCATCCGTAGACGCCGAGCGGCGCCTTGTTTGCCGTATTGAAGCAGTGGACAGGCACATAAAGGCAACTGTGAAGCCCGTATTTTACGTATTCGTCTATCTGGCGCAGGGCGAGAGCCGACGCCTCGTCCGAGCCGTAGACAGCGGCGTATTCAAATAAAAACGGACAGACCATGCCGACGGCGTCGACAAATCTTACGTTGGGGATATTTACGTTATAAGGCACTGTGCCGTCTCCTGCCGACTTCTTTAAAAAATCAAATACACTATCAAACAGCGGACGCATTTTTTCCCTGTCGCAAAGAGGCGACGTAAGAACGGCGTAAGCCTTCAGCGCGAAGTCGACGCTCATCGGAAGCTTGTCAGCGCTTTCGGACAGAACGCGGTCGACATATTCTTTTATTTCCTTCTTTGTTCCTTCGTCGTTCCCGCACTCGTTAAGGCCGAGCAGCAGAAAAGCTTCCTGCCAGCTTTGGATCTTGTCGCTCCGATAGTTTCCGCGAAGCCTGTCGATCAGAGTAAGCCGTGTGTTGTCGGTTATCGGGACCGACGGCGTCTTTTTAAGCCATTTCAGCGCCGTGTTTTTTACCGCGCCGAGCCACGCCTCGCCGCTCATCCGTCCTATTCCTATCCGTTCCTCCCAATTCAAAAAGAGCGGTACGGCGTCAAATAAGACAACGATCAGAGCGAGAAGCGCCAGAACAGATAGGATAATCAGCGCAGCAGTCATAATCATTCCTCTATTAGCTTATAAAGCTTTAAAGCTTCTTCCTCGTTCCCCTGTTTTTCCTCAGAAAGGTTGTCGGACAGCTTTTTTCTTAAAGAGACGTCCTTTAAAAGCAGCTCCGTTTTATCGGCGATGCCCTCGGGGGAGATATCGCAGATAAGTCCGGTCACTCCGTCCTCTATCTGGTCGCGGACGGTCGTAAAGCATGTCGAAACGATCGGCTTTTTAAGGCATTTAGCTTCGTCTATGGCTATTGATTTCCCCTCGAAGCGCGAGGGCTGGACATATATATCGCATTTATCGATATACGGATATGGGTTGCTCTTTTCGCCGAGCAGGATAAATCTGTCGGAAACGCCGAGGCTCTTTATAAGATCCTCTGTTTCTCCGAGGAGCTCTCCCTTTCCGATATGGTACCACTTTATATCGTATCCGCGTTTCAGAAGCAACGCGCAGGCCTTGACGGCGTTGTCGATCCCCTTTGGCGGCGACATGCGCCCGACGGTGAGGATGACTGTTTCTCCGTCCTTTTTATCGAAAGCATCCGCTTTTCTTGACATTTCGGAGATAAGTCCGGGAGAAATGATGTTTTCGATGACCTCGGTCTTCCCTTTAAGAAACGGGAAATATTTTTCGACGATATTACGGCATTCGGCGGACACGCAAGCGAGAGCGTCGAGCTGTTTAAAATGCGGCTCGTCCGTCTCCTTTTGATATTCTATCCTTCCGTAGTCGGTGTGGAGCCAGCCGATATGTTTTGTTGCCGTCGTCTTTTCGACGCAGTAATAGACCGATGTGCTTTCGAGATATCCTATGGATGCGTCGTAAACTGTCTTGTTTTCGGGCAGGACCGTTTTAAGATATTTCCAAAGGATCCGGCATCGCTTCGACTCGTCTTTTATCTTAAGCGCGCGGGAATAACAGAGCCTCGCAAGAGCCTTTGACGGCTTGCCGGTTTTTAAAAACCAGATAACGGCCGATTTAAAATCACCGTCAAACATCAAGTAGTCTTTTCCCGCGTCGGTGACGTTGACAAAATCGGGAACGGACGGCAGAAAAACTCCCTCTCTCCTGAAAAGAAAAAGGTCGACGTCGTATCTGTCACTGTCGATTACCGACAGGAGATTTACAAGGCTTTTTTCCGCCCCGCCGCTGCAGAGCGACGGCATAATAAAAAGTAGTTTCTTTTTCATCTTGAGCGTTTATTCTTCGATATATTTTTTGCCTCTTGTCTTTTTCAGCACGAACGCTGCGGGCGTCATCATAAGAACAAGCGGCCTGTATTTTTTTATTTCGATCCCTTTTAATATTTCTCCCGTTTTTTTGCCGGACATAAAGCCGTAATACGGAAGCTGGAACGCCGTTTTCAGGTCGGACAAATTTTGTATGCCTACGTTGTTTATTTTTGACTGTTTCCAAAAATAATTTGAGACGTAGCCCTCCTTGACGTGTTCCCTGTACCATGACTGCGTAAGGGAATTGCTTTCGATATAGTAATATCTGAACACGTCATTCACATAGTACTGTCTGTAATATCTGTCTATTTTATCCCAGACTATGCTCTCGGTTATAAACGTCGTTCCCTCCGGCTCCGGAAACGGGAACTGCTTTACCGCCTTTAGTGAGTGACAGCCGAACTTGTCGCCGCCGACGTTCCTCGCTTCTCTCGCGGGATCGTCGCTCTCGTTTATACCTTCGGGGAATTTGTCGCCGACGACTTCGCCCGTTATGGGATCCATGCTGAGTCCCACGACGCACCAATAATCGTCCCTCTTTTTTTCGTCGATCGAATCCCAATAATAGAGCATCCTTTCGATCGCGTTGTCAAGTATCGCGTCGTCGGAATCAAGACAGATGAAATAATTTGTACTTATCAGCCCGAGCGCCATGTTCCACGCTGTATGCTTGCCGCCGTTTTCCTTTCGGTAAAATCTTATCGGAAAGTCTGCCGTCTTTTTATATTCGTCGATAAGCTCCTTCGGGTCGTCGGTCGAGCCGTCGTCGATGATCAGCCATTCAAAGCACCTGACCGTCTGGCGCATCAGACTTTCATATACGCGATGGATCGTATGTCTTCTGTTGTACATCGGTGTAAAAACCGTAAGCCTCAACCCGCTGTCCAAGCCTTACTCCTCCTTTTCACGCCTTAAAAGACCGTATAACGATACCCTCAGCTTCATAAGCTTTGTATAAAGACGAAGCGAAAAAAGACTCTTTTTATTTACCGCTCCGGCGATGAGCCTGTCGAACCTCGAAAACTCTCCGAACGAAGGGTTCAAAACGGCGTCGGTCATGCTTTTCACGCGCTCGTCGTTCATTATCGCCTTAAGCGCTTCTCTTCTTTCTTTTCCCTTGAAATTTCTTTCGGTAAAGGCGATAGATGAAAGAAGCTGTTTTGCCTTTTCGTTTTCACACGCCGCCTGCGCTGTCTTTTCGTCGACTCCGAGAGCTGTATAAAGCTCCGGCTTCTGGGCGCATTCGATCATCGTGTCGACGTAATCGCGCCTCGCCTTCTGGATAGCTCCCGTCGGCACGCGCCTGTAAAAATATCCGGTATATGAGATAAAACAGATACCGTTTGAAGAAGCGAGACATTTTAAAAAGAAGTCCCTGTCCTCTCCGTATCTCTGTCCGAGACAAAGCCGTATATCGTTTTTAATTACGACGTCTCTTCTTATTATCTTGTTCCAAAGGGAATTGAGAGCGGAGTCGCCGAGCATGAACGGAGCGACGCTCTCCTTTATATAAGTCCTGTCGAGAAAACAGTCCTTCATGAAAGGGAAATCTATCGTGACGTCCCTGTCGGGATACTGATAGAGGTAGCCGCAGACCGCGATATCCGCGTTCGTTTTACGCGCGGCGGTAATCAGTCTTTCGTACATTTCGGGATAAAGCC
>JAILLJ010000133.1 GCA_024693205.1 Clostridiales bacterium
CCCTTTTGGGACAAGGCGCCGACCGGACAGACCCCGACGGACGGGCATCTGTGGTTTTGGGGACATCTCATTTTTATCACGATCAGTTTTTTATCCATTTTAAAAACCTCGTATAGGGAGTTTTGGGTATCGCGACGACGAGAGAAAGGCGGTAGGACGCTCGCGAGTGTTTAAGAGTATCTTAATGATATACGGCTTGCGCGGTATGATATAATATCCGTTCCTTCATACGCCGAAGGCGTATATCATCGCACGAAGTGCGATATCATACCGAAGGTATATCATCCGTTCCGACAAGGAACGGATATCATTGCAAAAGGCACGCGTAAGCGTGCCTTTTGCATGGTCCGAGTGGCGAGACTTGAACTCACGGCCTCTTGACCCCCAGTCAAGCGCGCTCCCAACTGCGCCACACCCGGATCGGGAACAAGTGATATTATAATCGTCTTTTTTCAAAATGTCAATACATTTTTAGATCAAAATTTTTAAATCAAAATTGCCGCAAATTTTAAAGCTGTCACGCAATAAAACCTGCGGCAAAGGATATTTGTCCTTTTATTGTCCTTTTATTTAATCACTTCGACGGTCTTCATGACGATCGGATTTACAGGCGTCGCCATTTCGCCCATGGAGTTCATCGTTCTTTCGACCTTACAGAAGCCGTCGACGACCTCCATTCCCTCGATGACCTTGCCGAACGCGGCATAATTTCCGTCGAGGAAGGTCGAGTCGCCGTAGCAGATAAAGAACTGCGACGAAGCCGAGTCGGGAGCGTTGCTGCGCGCCATCGAGACAACGCCTCTCGTATGGGAAAGAGTGTTTTGGGTAAAGCCGTTTGAGCTGAATTCGCCCTTTATCGTGTCGGGCGAGCCGCCGCTGCCCGTTCCTTCGGGATCGCCGCCCTGCGCCATGAAATTATCGACGACGCGGTGGAAGGTAAGACCGTTGTAAAAGCCTTCGCCTACGAGCTTTAAGAAGTTGGCGACCGTTTCGGGCGCGTATTCGGGATAAAGCTCTATTATAAAGCTGTCGCCGCTTTCCATCGTCACCTTGACCTTAGAATGCTCGCCGGTCGCCGCTTGATCTCCGGCGGGAGACGTTTTTTTACCGGCCGGAGACGTATTGTTATCGGACGAAGCCGTGTTGTTCCCGGCGGGAGACGTTGCGATTTTGTCGGACGTATCGTCTGTTTTATTGCCGCAACCGCTGAAAAGACAGAACACAAGGCAAAGCGCGACGGCAGCGGATAAAACGCGGGTAAAGAGTTTTCTATTCATTACGTATCATTCCTTTCTTTGCAGATATTATGATATAAATTTGTGCTTTTGTCAACGATAATTTTGCCGAATTTCTTGACATGGAGTAAAAATACCAATATAATAGATACGCTGAGTCAGTTTATCTTTTTAATTTCGATAAAGGAATGAGGGCAATGAAGAAAGCTAAAGCGTCATCCGTGTTTATAACTATCCTTTGCATCGCGCTGTGCGTCGTCGGGATATTCATTATCCGCGGCATACCGAACTCCGATCCGCTTTCCGGAGAAAACGGCGGAGCGGTAAAATCGTTGTTTAAAACGACTTCCGCGGATGTTTCCGAGACGGAGGATGCGGAAGCGGCGAGCGAGCTCATAGATAAGCTCCTTAAAAAGGACGAGTCCTTTTCGGAGGAAACGCTCGAATACTGCGCCGCCGAGTACGGAACGGAGACGCTCGAAAAGGTGCTTAAGGCTATGGACGACGAGTCGTATACCGCCGAAACATGGCATAAGCTCACGGGCAATTCCCTCAACGTCCTTAACGACATCGCGTCGGGAGACATAAAGAGCGATAAACATATCCATGTCCTCGAATCCACTTCGGAGGACGGAGAGATCAAGCTCGGCTTCGCGGGAGATATCAATTTGGCGGACGACTGGGCCGTTATGCAGCAGTACAGAAAGACGAACAATATCTCCGACTGCGTTTCGACCGAGACGCTGGAGCTTATTAAGGGCATGGACGTCATGTGCGCCAACAACGAATTCGTCTATACGACGAGCGATGAAAAGGCAAAAAATAAATCATATACCTTCAAGTCCGATCCTGCGAATGTTTTCGTCATGGAGGAGCTTGGAGTCGACGTCGTTTCCCTCGCAAACAACCATATAAACGACTACGGCGAAACGGGGGTCAACGACACTGTCGAAACGCTTAACAAAGCAGGCATAGGCCATGTCGGAGCGGGCAAAAACCTCAAAGAGGCGTCACAGGCCGAATATTACATAATAAACGGCAGAAAAATAGCCTATGTCGCCGGCGCAGACGCATATGCGTGGTACAGAGTTCCCGCCGCGAGCGAAAACGGCTACGGCATCATTCCCGCCGAGGTCGGAAGCGAGGACGCTCTCGTAGACGCCGTCAAGGAAGCGGCTTCAAAGAGCGATTACGTCATGGTGATGGTCCATTGGGGCTACGAAAAAGTCAAGTGGTACGATAAACCCATGACTGACCGCGCCCATAAATTTATTGACGCGGGAGCTTCCGCGGTCATCGGAGCGCATCCGCATGTTCTCACGGGCATGGAGATTTATAACGACAGTCTTATCGCCTACTCTCTCGGCAACTTCTGGTTCAACGCCAAAAATATAGATTCGGGCATCGTCGAGATAATCGTCGATAAGGACGGAAAGATGACGAACGTGTTCCATCCCTGCGTTACATCGGGCGCGACGACGTCGCTCGTAACTGATCCCGCCGCCAAGGAAAAGGGATATTACTTCATCGAGAGCCATTCGACAGGCTGGTGCACGAGCCTCGACGAAAACGGAGTCATCACGCCGTCAAAAAAATAACACGGTATTATAATTTATAATGTAATAAATAAAACGCCGAAAGGAAGTAACGAAATGTACGAAGATATCATGGACACCATAGGCTTTGTAACAAAGTATGACAAGGACGTCGGAGACGCGATGGATCTGGAATTAAAGCGCCAGAGAAGGAACCTTGAGCTTATCGCATCCGAAAACATCGTTTCCCCCGCCGTCATGGCGGCGATGGGCAGCGTCCTTACAAACAAATACGCCGAAGGATATCCCGGAAAGAGATACTACGGCGGCTGCGAATATGTCGACATAGTCGAGGATATCGCCCGTGAAAGAGCTAAAAAGATATTCGGCGCGGAATTTGCAAACGTTCAGCCCCATTCCGGAGCGCAGGCGAATCTCGCCGTCTATTCCGCATTCATGCAGCCCGGCGACACCGTCATGGGAATGAATCTTGCCCACGGCGGCCACCTCTCACACGGCTCTCCCGTAAACATGAGCGGAAAGCTCTACAACTTCGTTCCCTACGGCGTCAATGACGACGGATTTATAGATTATGACGAGCTTGAAAAAACAGCTCTTGAATGTAAGCCTAAGATGATCGTTGCCGGCGCTTCGGCATATCCGAGAGAGATAAACTTCGAGCGCATCTCCGAGATCGCAAAGAAGGTCGACGCGATATTCATGGTCGACATGGCGCATATCGCCGGACTCGTCGCGGCGGGACTTCACGTTTCGCCCGTGCCGTACGCCGACGTCGTTACGACGACAACTCATAAGACGCTCAGAGGCCCGAGAGGCGGACTCATCCTCTGCAAGGAGCAGTACGCGAAGGACATCAATAAATCCATATTCCCCGGCAACCAGGGCGGCCCGCTCATGCACGTCATCGCGGCAAAGGCAGTCTGCTTCGGCGAGGCGCTCAAGCCCGAATTCAAGGAGTATCAGAAACAGGTCGTCAAAAACAGCAAGGCGCTTGCCGACGGACTTATGAAGAGAGGCGTCGATCTCGTCTCCGGCGGAACGGACAACCACCTTATGCTCGTCGACCTCCGCTCTCTCGGCATAACGGGCAAGGAGCTTGAGCACAGACTTGACGAGGTATATATAACAGCCAACAAGAACGCAGTCCCCAACGATCCCGAAAAGCCGTTCGTGACGAGCGGACTTCGCTTGGGCACTCCCGCCGTTACGACGAGAGGACTTGTCGAAGAGGATCTTGACAAGGTAGCCGAATTCATCTACATCTGCGCCACCGATTTTGAAAACAATGCGGACAGGCTTAGAGAAGAAGTCACGGCGATCTGTAAAAAATACCCGCTTTACGAATAAAATCGGATCGAAATACAAATAAAATCAAAAAAACTCTTGACTTTACTTGTATTTTTGATATAATTGTAACTTGCCGCTTTTAAAATTTTTCATTATTTGCGGCATGACGGCGAAAAATACGAGGTTCGCCGCATCCTTACCGCGGCTGCACCGCGGTCAATCCGGCCGTTAGGGTAAACCTATGACGGCCGAAAGCCCAGAAGGAGGTGCTTGGAATGTCAGCAGCAAACAGCTATGAGACCATGATAGTTTTCTCAGTAGCGAACGGAGACGAAAGCGTACAGCCTCTCGTCGATAAGTTCAAAGCTCTCGTGGAAGAAAACGGTACTCTCGAAAGCGTTGATGAATGGGGCAAGCGCAGACTTGCGTATCCCATCAACGACGAGCCGGACGGATACTACGTTTTATTCAACTACACGAGCGCTCCCGAATTCCCTGCTGAACTCGAGCGTATCGTAAAGATCACCGACGGTGTCTTACGTTCGCTTGTAGTCAAGAAGGATTAACGCTCAAGGAGGTCAAAAAATGCTTAATTGTGCGATAATAATGGGAAGACTTGTGGCGGATCCCGAGCTGCGCACCACAACAACCGGTATTTCGGTAACATCGTTCCGTGTGGCGGTCGACCGCAGCTTCGTCAAGCAGGGCGAAGAGCGTCAGGCCGATTTCATCGACGTTGTCGCATGGCGACAGACGGCGGAATTCGTAACGCGTTATTTCCGCAAGGGCTCGATGATAGCCGTACAGGGTTCGATCCAGACAAGATCATACGAAGACAGAAACGGCAATAAGCGTACAGCCGTCGAAATAGTCGCCGATAACGTCAGCTTCTGCGGTTCAAAGGCAGAGAGCGGCACGGGCGGCGGCGCGGCGCGCTATGTCGGTGACGGTCCTGCTCCCGCGGCAGCGTCGACTCCGTTGTTCTCAACGGGCGACGCAGGGGATTTCGGAGATATACAGGACGACGACGATCTGCCGTTCTGATTTTTAGACAAGGAGGATATACTTTATGCCTTACGATAAAAGCGACAACAAAAGACCGCTCAACAGAAAAGGACGCAAAAAGGTTTGCTCGTTTTGTGTTGACAAGGTAGAAGAGATCGATTATAAAGATGTAAATAAGCTTCATAAATTTATCTCGGACAGAGCGAAGATCTTACCCCGCCGTGTTACGGGAACATGCGCGGCCCATCAGCGTAAGCTGACGACTGCCATCAAGCGCGCACGTCATATCGCTCTCCTGCCTTATACGAACGAATAATTAACGGAGGACAGCGACAATGAAAAGAACTTATCAACCGAAGAAACGCCATCGCAAGATGGAACACGGCTTCCGTAAAAGAATGTCCGACAGAAACGGCCGCAAGGTCCTTGCGCGCCGCAGGGCAAAGGGCAGAAAGAGACTTTCCTACTAATTTAAGAACGGATTGATTTGCTTTGTCTGCCGTAATCACTTTAAAGCAAAATAAAGACTTCCGGCGGGTTTACGGCCGCGGGAAGTCATGTACGGCGCCTGCGCTGGTTACGTATTGTCTTAAAAACCGCGCGGGTTTTTGCCGTATAGGGATAACAACAAGCAAGAAGCTCGGCGGCGCGGTAAAAAGAAACAGGTGCCGCCGTGTTATCAAAGAGGCGTACCGCGGTCTCGCTGACGAATGCAGCGGCGGATGGGATATTGTTTTTGTAGCGCGGTTCAGAACGCTGTCGGCAAAGAGCACCGACATAAAAAAGATCATGCTTGACCAGCTTACCGAATTAGGGATAACAGAAGGATCCGTTCAGGATAATACCGAGTCATGAAAAATTTTTTGACTGCCGCGATAAGATTTTACAGGAAACACATTTCAAAGCTGTTTCCGCCTATGTGCAGGTATAATCCCACCTGCTCGCAGTACGCGCTTGAAGCCATAGAGATACACGGCGCGTTCAAAGGAACGCTTCTCGCCGTGAGAAGGCTTCTCAGATGCAACGTGCTTTTCCCCGGCGGATATGATCCGGTTCCGCCGAAAAAGGAAAAGCGCGGTAAATAATTTTAAATCATCAAAAAGGGAGCATTCTCCCGTTTCCCGGAGGATATCAGATGTCATACTTTTATGGAGCATTCGGCTTTGTACTTAGGGAAATTTACCATCTTGTCAACAACTACGGACTTGCGCTTATTATTTTTACGTTTATAGCGCGTCTTCTGATGTTCCCGACCTCCATCAGCCAACAGAAAAATACGGCTAAGATGCAGAGGATGCAGACGAAGGTCAAAAAGATACAGCAAAAATACGCGGGAGATCAGAGAAAGATCCAGGAGGAGACGCAGGCTCTTTACAGCCGCGAGGGAACAAATCCCATGGGCGCCGGCTGCCTGCCGCTCGTAATACAGCTTCCGATAATTTACGGACTTATCGGCGTTATCTACCGTCCGCTGAAATACGTTCTTCGTATCTCCGACGGCGATATCGCAACACTGACGACGGCGCTTAAAAATGTCGTCGAGGTCACTAAAAGCTCCGAAAGAACGATACAGCTTCTGATAATCGAAAATATAGACAAGCTGAGCGGAGCGGTCCCCACGGATATCTTCAATAAGATAGCCTCATTTGATTTCGAGTTTTTGGGTCTGCCTCTCGGACAGGTGCCTCAGATCAAGCATCCGAGCGCTCTCTGGATAGTTCCGATACTTTCGGGTCTTTCGTCGCTCGCGAGCAGCTTTTTTATGTATATGAGACAGAGGAGCAGCGATCCCCAGGCGGCAAAAAATCCAACGATGGGTTGTATGACTTTCGGCATGCCGCTTTTCTCGCTTTATTTTACGTTCCAATTCCCCGTAGGTATAGGTATTTACTGGATAGCGTCCAATCTTTTCGCGTTTTTACAGATGGTGATTTTAAACTTTACACACAGTCCCAAGAAAATGCTCGCAAAGGAGCTTATCGAAGAAACGGTACAGCGCCGTTCAAGAGAAGAAAACCTTAAACGTGTAGCTGAAATTAAAAACAACGCGAGATAATTTATTTTAATTTAGGTGGTGTTATTTTGATAAAGGAAGCAATCGGTACAGGTACGACCGTATCGGAGGCCTTTGAAGACGCAAAGGCAAAGCTCAACGCGCCGGACGACGTCACTGTTGAACATGAGATAATCGACGAAGGAAAGAAAAAAACACTCGGTCTTTTCGGCGGAAGCCCCGCTAAGGTAAGGGCTTTTTACAATGTGTCCGAGTATTCACAGGCTGAGGAGTACATCACGGCTATTCTTAAGGGAATGGGCGTTGAGGATCCCAAAATGGAGATAGAGGAAGAGGACGGTACGGTCAAGATACAGCTTGACTGCGGAAACGACCAGGGCACCGTAATAGGACGCAGAGGCGAAACGCTCGACGCCATCCAATATCTCACTCGCCTTATCATCAACAAGAATTCCGAGGACTATAAGAGAGTTTCGATAAATATCGGCAACTACAGAGAAAAGCGCGAAGAGACGCTCAAGGAAGTTGCGAGAAAGAATGCCGCAAAGGTAAAGAAATACGGCAGAAGCATCGCGTTAAATCCGATGAACCCCTACGAGAGACGCGTTATCCATACGGAGATCCAGGAGATCGAGGGCGTCACTTCCCATTCGATAGGCTCCGACAGCGACCGCAGAGTGGTCATTACCCTCGCCGAGGGCTTTAAGGCTACCGAGCCGGGCGGAGGCTACAACAGAGGCGGATATTACAGAGGTCGGGACGACAGAGGCCGCGGCGGTAAAGGAAATTACCGCAGAGGCGGAAAATCAAATCAGCAGTCGTCGCAGGATAAGACCCCGAGCCGTCCCCCGCGTTCCGATTCTACGACCGCTTCCCTCTACGGAAAGATCGAACCAAAGTCATAAAATTTTTACAGCCGCTTTGATGCATTTCGGAGCGGCTGAACATTTTTTATATATTGTTTTCAAAAAATCAACATTTTTCGGATCGTATATGTTATAATAAAGTGTATATTTGATTATCGGGTGTGGCGAATGAAAGAGAAAAAGCAATACCACGACAAAAAGCAATACCGAAACGGGTTTACGAGATTCTTTCTGAAAAACCATCACTACAACTTAAAATTCCTGCTGTCTTTTCTTCTTGTGATACTTTTCGGAGCATCGGTTTTTACGGGTCTTGTGATAAGTAAGAAGCTGAGCCTTATAAAGATCGACCGGGGCGACGACGGACTTGATTTCGATAACGCCGACGAAAGCGTTACCGCGGAGGAAGAAAGCCTTAACTTCGACCCCATGTACGACGTGTCGGACGCCAATTCGCTGAACGACTGGCTTCTTAAATGGGCGACGAACGGCGGAGAAAAAATGTACAGCAAAAACATCATAAACTGCCTTCTCTGCGGCGTCGATTCCAAAAACGGCGCCGTCTCCGACGGACGGTCAGACGCCATGATCCTTGTTTCGCTCAACAAAAAGACAAAGGAAATAACGCTTCTCTCTTTTATGCGCGACGCCTATACCTACATGAATATTAACGGCGAAAACAGATACTACAAGGTCAATTCCACTTTCAACTGGGGCGGACCCGCGACGCTCGTAAATACGCTCGAAAACAATTATAAAATAGAGATAGACAACTACATCTGCGTCGATTTCAAGACGTTCCCGAAGCTTATCGACGCCTTGGGCGGAGTCACGGTCGAGGTCCAACCGTATGAGGCGAATTATATCAACAGGACGTCCTCCTGCAACATCGAATCCGGCGAAGCCGTGACGCTGAGCGGAAAGGAAGCGCTCGTGTTCTCGCGTATACGCCACAGCGACAGCGACGGCGACTTTTCGAGGACGAGAAGACAGCGCCTCATCATAACTGCGCTGATAAAAAGCGCCCAGAACGCCTCCGCGGGACAGCTGAACAACATGATGAATATAGTTTTGCCCTATGTCCGGACAAACTATACGAGAAGACAGATCGTCTCCTACGCGACGCAGGCGCTTATGCAGGGCTGGCTTAAATATAATATGACCGAAATAGTTACCCCCGTGGTCGACCCGACGGAGACCGACCCCGTTGTGACCGGCAAGGATTCATATATCAGGACAGGCTACGGCTACGCGCCCGAATTTGTCTGGATCGTCGACTATCAGCTCGCGGCTCACAGGATCCAGACGGCTCTGTACGGCATGTCGAATATCGAGATAAACGATTCGGCAAGGACGTCGCCGTTTGATTTCATGACGTCGAAATCCGGCAGCTCGTCGTACGACGACGACTATTATTACACGACGCGGTCGTCATACGGAAATTATAATTACGACAACGACGGCGATTATAACGACAATACCACAACGACGTCGTTTTTAAGACGCTTCTTCGGAAGAGGGATCACGACCGAGCCGGATCGCGATAACGACAACA
>JAILLJ010000135.1 GCA_024693205.1 Clostridiales bacterium
CCAACGGTTCGTAACGTCCTCACAGAATGCGAGCATGTTTTCTATCTTAAGCACTTCGCCGCTGTCGAGGACGGCGGTTCCGTTCCATTTTCCGTATACCTGATGGCATTTCGAGCCTACAAGCCCGAGGACGAGCGCAGACGTCGCGTTGTCGTATTCGGGAGTCATTGTAAGGTCGAATTTGCCGTCGTCCGAAATAAAATGCCACGGTTTCATAAGATCGCTCTTGTCGTATTCGAGAGCGATCTTTCCTATTTTATGGCCCTTTCCGTTACAGAATATCATGTTTTCCGTAGCGGCCGACATATCGCCGAAGCCCCAGCCTATTTCAAAGCCGAACGTCCTGCCGTCTTTCATCCTGTATGTCCCGTTGCCCCAGTACCAATGCACCTTATAAGGCCACACTCCGCGTCCCCAGTCGAGGATGAGAAAGTCGGTTTCGGGTTTGTATTCGGCGAACATATCGCCCGCTTTAACATAACCCTTTACGGGCATCGAGTTTACCTTTTGGTTGTAATAGAAGTGACCCTTTTCCTTGAACGGAACGGCCATGACGAGCGATTCGAGCCCTTCGGGGATCTCTGCTTCGATCTCGGCCTCGGCGCTCCTGCCCCTTATATCCTTGCCTTTAAAGGAGATCGAACGTTTTTTCTTTGTCGAAACGATCGTTAAATCGAAGTTGATATTTTTGATGCGCACGGTGTTCGGCGTTTCGGCGTTTTCCCCGAGACCGAGCCTGCCGAGCGTCAGAGGCATAGGTCTTAAGATGTCGAAATGCTCTCCCGTCATCCTGTCAAAAAAGCCGAAGCTGCCGGCGCCCGCCATGGAGATATCGCCCGCGGTTATCTGCGTCGTATATCTTTTATTGGAGAACTGATAGAAATCCCACTCCTTTATGCGAAGGGGATTTGCCTTGATCGCGCTTCTTTTGTATTCGTAAAGGGGCGTTTTGCAGTAGCCGGGCTTTAAAACATTTCCGTTTTCGTCAAGCAGCGGTATAGGCTCTTTGATCTGTACCTGTTCCATAAATTACCTCCGTTTATTTGCCGAATACCTCGGCGGCGATCCTTGCGGCCTCGGCGGCGTCCTTGGCGTAATAGTCGGCGCCGACGAGCTTTGAATATTCCTCATTTAGGACGGCACCGCCGACCATTATCTTGCAGTCTATGCCGGCTTCCCTTACGGCTGTCACGGTATCGGCCATGTTGCGTACCGTCGTCGTCATAAGGGCGCTCAGACCTATAAGCTTTATGTCGCCGTGTTTATTCAGCGTATCAATTATCGTTTCCGGCTCGACGTTTTTTCCGAGGTCGATTATTTCATATCCGTAATTTTTAAGCAGCATACCGACGATGTTTTTGCCGATATCGTGGATATCTCCCTTGACCGTTGCGAGGATTATCTTTTCGCCTGATCTTTTTATTTCTCCCTCGCTTCCGAGACTTATGGCGTCGAACGCCGCCTTTGCCGCCTCGGCCGATGCCGTCAGCTGAGGCAAAAAGTATTTGCCCGACTCAAAGCGTTTTCCGACTTCGTTTAAAGCGGGGATGATAAGGTCGTTTATGATCTCCATCGGCGAAGTGCGCGGCAAAAGAGCTTTTACAGCCTCGGCGGCTTCGCCCTTTTTGCCCTTTAATATTATTTCGGGAAGCTCGATGCTGTCGGGCTTTGCAGGCGCCGATCCCGTCGTGGAGACGGAATAATTCGCTATAAAGCTCTCCGCGTTTTTGTCCTCGTTGTTGAGCACCTTGAACGCGGCCACGACGTCGGTATACGCCTTTGACATCGGATTTAATATCGGCATATCAAGCCCCGCGCCGAATGCCGCCGCAAGGAAGGTGCTGTTTATCAGTTCGCGTGACGGCAGTCCGAACGAGACGTTGCTGACGCCGAGGACCGTTTTAAGCCCGAGACGCTGTTTTACGAGCGTCAGCGCGCGAAGCGTCTCCATGACCATGCTCTGGCTCGCCGACGCGGTCATCACAAGGCAGTCGACAAGCACATCCTCTTTTTTAATGCCCGCGTCAAGGGCGGCGTCCAAGATCTTTTCGGCTATATGTAATCTTTCGTCGGCGGTGTTCGGGATACCGTTTTCGTCAAGCGTGAGAGCGATAACGGCGGCTCCGTATTTTTTGGCGATCGGAAGTATCTTTTCGATGCTCTCGTCCGTACCGTTGACGGAGTTTATTATCGGCTTTCCGTTATAGCACCTTACCGCCGCTTCGACCGCCTCGGGCGAGGATGAGTCTATCTGAAGCGGAAGAGGAGTTACCGCCTGTAGCTCCTTTACGAGATATTTAAGCGTTTCGGTTTCGTTGATTTCCGGAAGTCCGGCGTTTACGTCCAACAGATCGGCTCCGTGTTCCTGCTGATTTATCGCTTCGTTCAGAATGCAGTCGTAATTCTCGGTACGCAGCGCTTCTTTTATTTTTTTCTTGCCCGTAGGGTTTATCCTTTCGCCGATGATCGCCGTACCGCCGTCAAGAATGACGGCTCTCTGCGCGCTCGTTACGGCTGTAACGCGTCGGACGGAGCGCTTTATCGGCTTTTTGCCGCTCAGTACCCGTCTTATCTCGGCGATATAATCGGGCGTTGTGCCGCAGCATCCCCCGATAACGGAAACGCCCATCTCGGCCATTTCTATTACGCTTTCGGCGTATTCCTTTTCGTCGATATTATATATAACGCTGTCGCCGTCGACTGTCGGAAGTCCGGCGTTTGCCTGGACGATCACGGGAACAGAAGCATATTCGAGTATCTTTCGGACAGTCGGCAAGACCTCCTTCGGGCCTATCGAGCAGTTAAGACCGACGGCGTCGACGCCGAGCGAACAGAGTGTGATCGTTGCGGCGACGGGGTCGGCTCCCAAAAATGTCTTTCCGTTTTCCTGATATGTCATGGTGGCGAAAACGGGCAGATCGCACGTCTCCTTCGCCGCCAAAACAGCCGCCTTTGCCTCTTTAAGATCCATCATCGTTTCGATGACGATAAGGTCGGCTCCCGCTTTTACGCCGATAGCTATCTCCTCTTTAAAGATGTTTACGGCGTCTTCAAAGCCGAGCTCTCCGATAGGCTCAAGGAGAAGTCCCGTCGGGCCGACGTCAAGGGCGACATATTTTGCTCCGGAGCTTTTCGCGAGCGAAACGCCTGCGGTAATGACTTTTTCAAGCTCGGAGCGGTCCTTATATTTCAATGAATTTGCGCCGAAGGTGTTTGTGGTTATCACGTCGGCGCCTGCCGCGACATAGGACTTATGTATAGACAGCACGACGTCGGGACGGGTGATATTGTAGTTTTCGGGAAGCTCGTCCGTTTTAAGACCGTGTTTTTGGAGCATAGTGCCCATTGCGCCGTCAAAAAACAAAAAATCGTCTGAAAAATGCATGGCTTTATCTCCCAACTTATTCTCCGATTATTTTTAGAATGTCTCTCGCTATTTCGGGACGGTTCATCGAATAGATATGTATTCCGTCCGCGCCGTTTGAAAGAAGCTCCGATATCTGCTCGGCGGCATATTCGATGCCGGCTTTTTTGAGCGAGTCGGGGTCGTTTTCGTATTTATTTAAAATGCGGATTATCGCGGAGGGTAGGGAAGCGCCGCATTTGAAGATCATCTTTGAGACCTGGGTCTTGCCGAGGATCGGCATTATGCCGGCTTCTATCGGGATATTTATACCGGCGGCGACCGCTTTTTCGCGGAAGGTGTAGAACAGCTCGTTTTCAAAAAACAACTGCGTCACGAGGAAATCAGCGCCTGCGTCCTGCTTTTCTTTAAGATGCCTTATATCGTCGGAAAAGCTGTCGCATTCGATATGACCCTCCGGATAGCAGGCGGCTCCGATACAGAATTTATCATTTTCCTTTTTGATATATGATATGAGTTCGCTCGCGTAGTGGAAATCGGAGGGGCTTTTTCCGTCTATCCTGTCGCCGCGAAGGGCGAGGATGTTTTCGATACCGTCGGCTTTGAGCTGTTCGAGTACGGAGCGCACCTCGCCGATGTTTGAGTTTATGCAGGTGAGGTGAGCGGAAGCGTCGATGCCGTATTCGTTTTCTATTATGTTGACGAGCTCGACCGTTTTTTCGCTGTTGCCCGAACCGCCGGCGGAATATGTAACGCTGATATAGTCGGGCTCGAGCGCCTTGAATTCGTCAAGTATGCTCCGGAGAGTGTCGACTCCGAGCTCTCCCTTTGGCGGGAATATCTCAAACGAGACGGGGATGTGATCCTTGAATTTGTCTGCTATCCTCATATCAGTCACCGTCGGCTAAAAAGCCGCTGCCTTTCTTTTTTTCTGTAAAGGTCGTTGCCGCCGTCAGGCAGTATACCTTTTCGGCGCCGTTTATAACAAGCATTTTTGCGCATTCATTTAGCGTTGCGCCCGACGTCGTAACGTCGTCGCATAAAAGTACCGTTTTGCCGTTTATCATATCTCTGTCCGTGACGTCAAACACGCCGAAGATGTTGCCGCTTCTGAATAATTCCGGCAGGTCGTGCTGGCTTTCCGTATCGTAAAGCTTTACGAGAAGAGAATTATTCACAGGTATGTCGAGAAGCCGTCCCGTTTCAATTGCGAGAAGCTCGCTTTGGTTGAAGCCGCGCGCTCGGATATTCTTTTTTCGCATCGGAACAGACGTCACGAGATCGAATTTAACGCCGTCAAAGACCGTCCTTGCAGTCTCCGCCATTTCGCGGGCGATGCTTTTGCCGATCTCGCTTTGTCCGCTGAATTTAAATCGGTGGATACATTCTCTTGCGGGGCCGTTGTAATAGTAGACGGCGGCGAGAGCCTCGTAATAACCGCGCTTTTTCCCGCATGAACAGCGATCTTTTCCGCATCCGCAGTAAATACACGAGGGACGTTCGACTCTTTCGACGCGGTCGCCGCATTCTTCACATGTGTTTTCGCGCGGAGAAATGACTTTTCCGCAGAAAAAACAGCGCTTTGGGAAGATCGTATATAAAAGGTTCTCAATTATCGGAGAAAAAATACTTTTGTTCCTGTTCTTCTTCATATTCGTCCGTCAAAAAATATTTCATCGCGGAATATCGGCGTGACTTCCTGTCGTTTATCGCCATGCTTCGTATCTGTTCGGCGCTCCCGACTATTATCATGATCGTTTTTGCCCTCGTAACCGCGGTATAGAGCAGGTTCCTGTATGAGAGCTGGGGCACGACGGCGACCGCGGGCATGATGACAGCCTCAAATTCGTTGCCCTGGCTTTTATGGACAGTCACGGCGTATGCGAGTTCAAGCTCCGCAGCGCCCTCAAAGCCCATCGTTACCTTTTGTCCGTCGAACGAGACGGACATGGACGACGATCTGTGATCTATATCGACTATCGTTCCGATATCGCCGTTAAAGATGCCGACGCCGTTGTCGTCATCCTTTTCCCAGACGATGTTGTAGTTGTTTTTTATCTGCATGACCTTGTCGCCCTCGCGGAAGATACGGCCTTTAAAGTTAAGCTCCTTTTTATCGGGCGAGGGGGGATTTATCCGCGCCTGAAGAAGTCTGTTGAGGTTGTTTGTGCCCGTTTCGCCCTTGCGCGAGGGACAAAGCACCTGGATATCATTGAGCCTGTCATAGCCGTAAGCCGCGGGGAGCCTGTCGGCGC
Organism: Clostridiales bacterium; assembly: GCA_024693205.1. Classification (GTDB taxonomy): domain Bacteria; phylum Bacillota; class Clostridia; order Oscillospirales; family Acutalibacteraceae; genus UBA1425. Next base: position 5,620 of record JAILLJ010000135.1, read on the forward strand.
AAAGGTCACAGACTGTCTTTGACGCCGCGAAGGAATTTCGCTCCATAAAAAAGAAATCCCTGTCTTTTTTTGTAAGATCGGGCATTTCGCCGTTTACGATCTTATGGGCGTTTGTGACGATCAGGCTTTCCATCGCCTGACGGAACACCTCCGTCAGTCTCACGACGGGAAGAAGGCTTGAGCTTATCATATCGCGGAGGACGTTACCCGCTCCGACGGGAGGAAGCTGATCGGAGTCGCCGACCATTATAAGGCGGCATCCCATCGGAAGAGCCTTCAAAAGACTCGAAAAAACGTAGATATCGACCATCGACAGCTCGTCCAATATAACGGCTCCCGCTTCAATAGGATTTCTTTCGTTCCTGCGAAAGCGCGGATGATCGCTTTCGTCCCACTCGACCTCGAGCAGGCGGTGTATCGTTTTAGCTTCCCGTCCCGTGACCTCGCTCATCCTTTTGGCGGCTCGTCCCGTCGGGGCGGCGAGAACGATGTCTATGCCCTGATCTTCAAAAAGCCTGATTATTCCCTTCAGCGTCGTCGTCTTGCCTGTTCCCGGGCCTCCTGTCAGGATAAGCAGTCCGTGCTCGGCGGCTGTTTTGATGGCCGTACGCTGTTTTTCCTCGTAAACCACATGCTCCTTTGCTTCCGCCGCCTTTATCTCGTCGTCGAGAGTGCTTTTTTTAGGCGGAGGAAAACGGAGTATCATCTTTATATGATCGGCGGCGTCCTTTTCCGCGCGGTAGATGTTCGGAAGGAAGAGAAATTTTTTGCCCGAAAGCTTTACCTCTACGATCTGTTTTTTTGACAGCAGCATGTCGATGCCGCTCTCGACTTCGTCCTCCGAAACGCCTAAAAGCTCGGAGGAGGGGAGAAGCAGCTTTTCCCGCGGGAGGCATGTGTGACCGTTTGAAAGGTTATGCTTCATGACGTGGATGACGCCCGCCATGGTACGAAAAACGCTGTCGGGTCTGTTTTTAAGGGAAGAAGCTATCGCGTCCGCCCTTTCAAAATTGACGCCTATGCCCTCGCTGCAGAGCATATACGGATTTGTTTCTATCGTTTCAGCGGACGAAGCGCCGAAGACCTTGTATGTTTTAAGGCACTCGGAGGCGGTCATCCCGTAGCGTTCGAGGGCTATCATGACTTCTCTTACGGCGAATTGGTCGCGGAAAGCGGCGGATATCTTTTCCGCCTTGGCTAAAGAGATGCCCTTTATCGTCGCGAGACGCCGCGGATTGTTTTCGAGGACGTCAAACGTATCCTCTCCGAAGGCCTCGACGATCTTTGCCGCTGTCGAGGGGCCTATCCCTTTTATTACGCCCGACGAAAGGTAGTTGAGCCAGTCCTCGCAGGACACGGGCATACGCCTTTCGCAAAGCTCGGCGCGGAACTGCTTGCCGAACGAGGCGTGATAATCCCAGCGTCCGGAAAAATATACCTCTTCGCCCTCGGTCAGCATCGGAAGCACGCCTACGACCGTAACAAGCTCGCCGTCACTGTTCACATCGAGCACGGTAAAGCCCGTTTCTTCGTTACGGAACGTTATGTATTCGACGCTTCCGTGTATTCTGATTTTATTTTCATCGACATTTTCCGACATTTTTGACCTCAAGCTAAGTCTTTTTCTGGATATCAGCTATAACGTTTGACAGCTCGTCGGGACGGCAGACGAACGCCTTTTTTGTCTCGCGGCAGAAGTCGTCGCATCTTCGCCTGTTTTTTTCGCTCATTCCGCAGTCGAGGACAATGACCGAGCCGCGCTCGTTCTCTCCCAAAAGCTCCTGACGCATGATCTCTTTACAGATCTTATCCGCCGTATCGCTGTCGGAGGACGAAGCCGCCAAAACGACCGTATATTTTGTTTTTTCGGGACGGAGAAGAAGTATTGAAACGAGATAGAGAAAAGAAGTCAGTCCCAAAAAAGAAGCCGTCAAAAGAATAACGGCAAGGATTTCCGTCATCATGCGTTATCACCCGATAACATGATATGACGGAATAATTTTTTTGTTCCTTTTTTGTTACTCCGCTTTTGCGGCGTTTTCAAAGAGAGGAAGAAGCCCGTAGTTGTCGGGAGTATGGGGCGGGAGCTGATAGAGACAATGGCCGGGGAATTCGTTTCCTTCGACAAGAACGGGTCTGTCGGGCGTTATCGCGACGTCCCAGCCGACATATCCGACCTCGGGAACGACAGTCGCCGCTTCCTTTACGAGCTTTACGCATTCGTCCCACATCGGTATCTGAAAGCCCTTGAAGACCGTTCCGGTCAGGGGGTGTTTTTCATAGACCTTGTTTTCGGAGTCCACGGCGTCGTACATGAATTTTCCGTCCTCGACGGAAACTCTCGTCATCATACCGCCGCTTAAAAAATTATCGACTCTGCCGCCGTTTCCTATACGGCAGTACGCGGTCACGAGCGTGACCTTTTTGCCGTTATTTATCGTCACCATGCGGACGGTGTTGATGCTGCCCGGGTAGAGCTTATTCATCTCGTCGTTTTGAACGATACATTCTTCGACTATACCGGAATTCTGACTTTGAAGGTATTTATACAGTTCTTCGGCGGAGGGATAATCCTCCGGCTTTATGATATCGACGCCCTTGCCGCACATACCGTCGCGGACCTTTGAGACGATCTCATTTTTTCCCTCGCAAAAGCTTTTTAGCCTTTCGCATTCGGCGTTAAAGTCGTATCCGCTGTCCTCGGGATATTTTATCTTTATCCATTCGCGGCCGAGAAATCTGTCGAAGCGGTCGTTGAATTCGTCCTTGTTGAAAAAAACATGTCTGTGCGACGGAGAATTATAGCGCGAAACGAGCCTGTCGTTTATCCCGCGCGTAACATATGTTTTTCGCTGTTCAGCGTCTGCGCGTTCCATCGCGAAAAGCTCGTAATCGGTATATCCCGCCTGATATTTAAGCCCGCAGTATACCATGTCGAGCATTACGGCGAGCTTCGGTTTTCCGCTCCGCTTCGAGACCTTATCAGCAAGCGGCGACATGCCCGAAAGGTCCATTTTACGGACGCGGCTTATGATATATTTAACTTTTCCCATTTTATTATCCTCCGTAAAAACGAGCAGACCTGTAAGCCGAGTTTTGTCATTTAAGGCAATCATCTTTCTACGTTTTCCGTTGCCGAAAAACTTTAGCCATCCGTCGGAATATACGCCGAGCAAGCGTCAAGGCAAAGCCTTTATTCCCGTCGATGTTGCTTCGGATAGGGTTTACATGGCCGCGCAGTCTCCTGCGCGCCGGTGAGCTCTTACCTCGCCTTTCCATCCTTGCTCCCCGAAGGGGGCGGTTTATTTCTGTTGCACTTTCCCTAAGGTCACCCTCGGCGGCCGTTAGCCGTTATCCTGCTCTGTGAAGCTCGGACTTTCCTCACGCGGTATGAAACCGCCTGCGACTGCCCGGTCTGCTCGCATACCTATTTTAATGCAAATTATGCCGTATGTCAAATATCTGGCCGTTTTTTTTAAAAAAAGTCGAAATTTTAAAAAAAATTTACATTAAACTTTAAAATATCTATTGTTTATTTTACTCAAATGGTTTATTATTATTAGTAATTGTATTTTGGGTCTATATGTTTGAAGAAAGAGAGTGTAAACGCCGAAGGGCGGACGTACCGATTATGGAAGATATTTATATTTCAGGTTACAAAAATCGTAAATTTGATATCAACTATGTCGGCGGAAATGACATGCCGCCCGATAACAACGCGCCCAAACGTAAGAAAAAGAAAAAGAAGAAATCCGTATTCAGAAAGATCCTGTCGTTTTTCCTCGTTATCGCCGTGATATTCGGAACGGCATACTTCTTCATCCTCAACATGATGATGAAGATAAACTACAATGAGACGGGACACCAGAGAAACCAATATATCGACGAGAGCGAGCTCATGTCCGGAATAGGCGTTAAAAATATCCTGCTTGTCGGCGTCGACGCGCGTGCGGGCGAGGACGTCTCGCGTTCCGATACGATGATTATTCTTACCCTCGACAGCGTCCACAGGAAGATAAAGCTGACTTCGTTCCTGCGCGACTCATGGGTAAAGATACCTGACAGCGGCTACGCGAAGCTTAACGCCTCCTGCGTTTACGGCGGAGCCCAGCTCGTTATGGACACGATAGAGACAAACTTCAAAATAAAGATAGACAATTACATGCTCGTGAATTTCGAGGTGTTTACTTCGATAGTCGACAGCCTCGGCGGGATAACAGTTGAAGTGACCGAAAAAGAGGCCCGGTATATGCGCGACGTCGTACATCTGACGAATGTTCATTCGGGTGAAAGTGTTCCGCTTAACGGAAATGAAGCGCTTTGGTATTGCCGTATAAGGAAGCTCGACAACGATTTCATGAGAACGTCGCGCCAGCGCAAGGTCATCTCGGCGATACTCGATAAGGTCAAACGCGCCGGAGTCGCAAACCTTACGCCGATGCTGAACGAGGTCTTTCCCCAGGTCGAAACCGACATGTCGCCCGTGACGCTTACAAATTTCGCGATGAGCTCCGCGGTGCTTTACCTCGGATTTAAGGTCGAGTCACAGCAGATACCGGCTGACGGGACGTGGGCGGACGCCAACAAAAACGGACAGTCCGTGCTTTCCGTCGACCTTGAAAAAAACAGACAGGTAATCTATGATTTCATCTACGGCGGGGGAACCGGAGATGAAGGTTAAGGTCTTTCAAAAGGGATTTAACTTTTCTCAGGACGGACCGGGAAACAGGCTCGTTTATCACCTTCAGGGCTGTAATATGCGCTGTCCGTGGTGCTCTAACCCCGAGGGCATGAGCATGGAGCCGCTTTTAAATTGCGGCTTCAAGTGCGAAGAATACGACGTCTCGGAGATGCTCGACGAAACAGACCGCTCCTCAATGATGTTTTTTGACGGCGGGGGAGTGACGTTTACCGGCGGAGAAGCGACGATGCAGTTCGACGCGCTGTATTATCTTTTATCGGAGCTTAAAAAGAAAGGTATCAATACCGCGCTCGAAACGAACGGGAGCCATGCGCGCCTTCCGGAATTATTTCCGCTCATCGACTTTTTGATAATGGATATAAAGCATTACGATGATAATAAGCATCTTGAAGCGACGGGCTTTTCAAATAAGACGATCTTAAAAAACGCGGTGGCGGCGTGCCTCGCGCGAGAGCAGGTACTCTTCAGGATACCGCTTATCGGCGGCTTCAATTCGTCCGAAAATGACGCCGAAAGGTTTTCCGAGCTGTTTAACGGCTTTGGCGAAAACAAAGACGTCGAGGTGCTGAGATATCACGAATTCGGAAAAGACAAGTGGAAAAAATGCGGTATCCCGTATAAGATGCGCGACGCGTTCATATCCGACGACGAATATATCGCGTTTTGTAAAATACTTAAAAACAGCGGCATAAGGCTTATCGGAACATGATCCCGAGTTAAAGGAAGTGAGTTTATGACATATTCGCCCGAAAAGATAACTGAAATGGCAAAAAAGCTTTTTAAAGAGGAACGAGCGTTAAAACGCCTCGACGGATGGTTTTTGTCGAGGGAGGCGGCAAGGCGCGCCGACGAAAAGGCGGGAGATAAGCCAAAGGAGCTGCTTGCCGCTCTCGAAAACCGCGAGATGATAAACGATCTTCCGATAACTATAAGCGACAACGCCGTTTTCGCGGGCACACAGCGCGACGCATTCGCCAGGACATACGCTCTTATAAATCCGGCGTTCAAGGTCGAGACGTTCAGCGGCTACTGCGACCCCACGGCTGTTTTTGACGACATAATAATAAATGAAGACTTCACGAAGGAGAGGATAGACAGCCTTCGCGAATATACGAAAAAGGGCGATTATGTAAGGACGCTGTCCGAGGTCTATGACGAAAACGAAGCTTATACCGCCGAGGTCGCGTTCTTCTTTGAGCAGGTTACGGGACATCTGATCCCTGACTTCCGTCCGGCCTTGAAATACGGCGTTTTAAAGCTCATAGACGATATAAAGAAGAGACTCCCGACAGAGACGGACGAGGGCAAAAAAGTCACGTTTGAAGCGCTTATAATTTCTCTCGAGTCGGCGATAACGCTTGCGAACCGCTATGCCGACATAGCGGCTGAAAAGATAAAAACATCTTCTCCAGAAAGACGGGAACACCTTATATATATGGAAAAAACGCTTCGGAAGGTGCCGGCGTACGGCGCAGAGAGCCTTTATGAGGCGATGCAGTCATACATGCTCCTTTGGCAGGTCATGTGCCTTGAGCAGGCTCCGAACCCCTTCGCGTTTTCCGTCGGGAACGCCGACAGGATATTTGAGCCTTACAGGAAAATGGGAGATACAAGCAGGGAAGAAACAGCCGCCTTGTTCAGGCATTTCCTCGTCTTTTACAACGTCGGCGACAGGAGCTGGGCGATATCTCAAAATATCCTTTTGAGCGGAAAGTCCGGCAGCGGAGAGGATCTTACGAACGAGACGACTTACGCCATGCTCGACGCGTATTACGACATGAATCTGCCTCAGCCGATCCTTTCCGTAAAGCTTCATAAAAACACTCCCAAAGAGCTTTACAGGGCGCTCGGAAGGTTCTTCTTTACGCCCGGCTGTTTAACGCCGTCATTCTTTAACGACGACTCCGTATTTGTCGCGCTGAAAAGAAACGGAGTAGAAGAGGAAGATCTTCAGGATTACGCCGTCGCGGGATGTCAGGAGCCTCTTATAATGGGCAAGGACAACGCCAATACGACAAACAGCTGGTTCAATATGCCTAAAATACTTGAGCTGACTCTGAACGGCGGAAGATCGCTTATAACGGGCAAGGAGATCGGAACGGTCTCAAAGATCACCGACGCTTTTGAGCTTCTTAAAAATATCAGAGCGGAGTTTTATAAAAATATCGAATATTTCGCCGACCTTATGACAAAGGCGGCAAACGGCGCGTCAAGGGCGCTCTCGAATTTGCCCGTTCCGTTCCTTTCGGCCTTTATGGGAGGAGCTGTGAGCGGCGTCGACCTTCGCGACACAGAAAAGCAGGGCACGAAGTATAACGGCAGCGGATGTCTTATCCACGGACTTTCCGTCGTCGCGGATTCCTTTATAGCGATAGACTGCCTTTTGAGGGACAGACCGCAGGACGCCGAAAAGCTTCTCGACGCTTTAAGAGCCGATTTCGTCGGATATGACGAGCTGCATGATTATCTTCTCTCCTGCCCGAAATTCGGCAACAATATCGAATGTGTCGACAGAGAAGCCGTCGAAATTGCCGACAGAGTTTCGGATATAATTTCGTCGCGCAAAAATTATCTCGGAAATCCGTTCAGACCCGATTTCAGCAGTCCCTCGACGCATCTTCTTTACGGCTATTGGGTAGGAGCTACGCCCGACGGCAGAAAAGCGAGGGAACAGATAAATTACGGCGTCGATCCGCTTTTCGGAGAGGCGGGCAACGGCCTCGGCTTCCGTATGCTCTCGGCGATGAAGCTGCCTTATGAAAAATTCAACGGCGGCTACGCGTCTCATTTCGGCATCGACCCGAAGTTTTTCAGAGCCGAAACGAACGAAGGCAAGGGCGAGGATTTCTATAAAAGAGTTATAGAGCCGCTGTTTTTCAATAAGTCAAACGACAATGTGTCTCCGTTTTATCTATATGTAAACGTAACGACGCCCGAAACGCTCCGAAAGGTTTTGGCGGAGCCGAAAAAATACGCTCCGAGCGGCGTCTATATAATGAGGATACACGGCACGTTCGTAAACTTCCTCGACCTTTCTCCGGCGATACAGCAGGATATAATAAAGCGTCTCGACTTAGGCTCGACGGCGCTCTGCTGAGGTGGTCATATGAACGTAACGGGAATTGATATCGGGACGACCACGGTTTGCGCCGTCGTCGTCGACAGCGTTTCGGGAAAGACGCTGAAAACCGTGACCGAACCTAACGATACGTCAATAAATTCCGGATATCCCTTTGAGCGCATCCAACAGCCCGATCTTATACTCAATAAATGCGTTCGGATGCTTGACGGCATATTTAAAGAGTTTCCCGATATTTCCGCCGTCGGCGTCACGGGACAGATGCACGGCATACTTTACTGTGACGATGACGGGAACGCCGTCAGCCCGCTTTATACATGGCAGGACGAGAGCGGAAATCGGCCGTATGACGGCGAAATGAGCTTTGCAGACAGCCTTTCCCGCTTGACGGGATATAATATGGCGTCGGGCTACGGCTGTACGACGTATTATTACCACCTTATAAGCAAAAGAGTTCCGGAGAACGCGGCCTTCTTTTGTACCGTTCACGACTATGTCGTTATGAAGCTGACAAAAAGAAAACGTCCGCTCACCCATACCTCCGACGCGGCAAGCTTGGGACTGTTTGATTTAAAAAATCTCAGGTTCGACAAAGACGCCGTTAAAAACGCGGGACTTGATATTTCGCTTTTTCCCGACGTGACAAACGGCTTTATCGTCGCGGGAGAATACAGGGGAGTTCCCGTATCCGTCGCGATAGGCGACAACCAGGCGAGCTTTTTAGGCTCGGTAAGAGATATGAAAAACGGCGTTCTCGTAAATCTCGGAACGGGAGGACAGATATCCTACCTGACCGATGAATTGGACGTTTCGACGCTCGAGGTACGTCCGTGCTTCCTCGATAAATATATATCGGTCGGACCGTCGCTCTGCGGCGGAAGGGCGTTTGCCATGCTCGAAGGATTTTTGCGCTCCTGCGCCGAATTCGTAACGGGCGAAAAGATAAAAAGCGCATATCCCGCCATCGACGCCTATCTTAAAAACGAACGCGAGATGTCCGATTTCCCCGTCGTCTCGACGCTTTTCGCCGGCACGCGAAAGGAGCCTTCAAGGCGCGGAAAGATCGAAAACATAGGGCTTTACAACCTTACTCCCGAGGGGCTTATAACGGGCTTTATGGAGGGAATAGCGGACGAGCTTTACGATATGTATGTATCATCCCCTCACGGCGAGCGTACCGTTATGACCGGCTCGGGCAACGGGCTTCGTAAAAACGCGGCGCTGAGGCGTGTGTTCGAGAAAAAATTCGATATGAAGATGCTTGTTCCCGAAAATACGGAGGAAGCGTCGTTCGGAGCGGCGCTGTTTGCCATGACCGCTTCGCATATAAAAAAGAGCATTTTTGAAGCACAGGAGCTTATTTCATATAACGAAAGGATCTGAAACAATGAAAGAACAGCACATCGAGACAAAGTGTCTCCATTCGGGATACGACCCGAAAAACGGCGAGCCGAGGGTTCTGCCTATCTATCAAAGCACGACATACAGATACGAGTCGTCCGAGGCGATGGCAAGGCTCTTCGACCTCAAGGACGAGGGATATTTCTATACAAGGCTCCAAAATCCGACGAACGACGCCGTCGCCGCTAAGATCGCGGCTCTCGAGGGCGGAGTCATGGCAGTTTTGACGTCTTCGGGGCAGGCGGCTTCGTTTTATTCCGTTTTCAATATCGCAGGGGCGGGAGATCATATCATCGCGTCGTCTGCCATTTACGGCGGCACGTTCAATCTCTTTTCCGTGACGATGAAAAAGCTCGGCTTCGACTTCACCTTTGTTTCGCCCGACATAACATTGGAGGAGCTGAATAAGGAATTTAAGCCCAACACAAAGGCAGTATTCGCCGAGGTGCTTTCAAATCCCTCTTTAGCGGTCCTCGATATCGAAAAATTTGCCGCCGCGGCGCACGCTCACGACGTTCCTCTTATAGTCGACAACACCTTCCCGACGCCCGTGAATTGCCGTCCGTTCGAGTTCGGAGCCGATATCGTAACTCATTCGACGACAAAATATATGGACGGTCACGCGACGAGCGTAGGCGGCGTCATCATCGACAGCGGCAATTTCGACTGGGAAAAAACCGATAAATTCCCCGGCCTTACGACTCCCGACGAGTCGTATCACGGGATAACATACACAAAGCAGTTCGGCAAGGAGGCCTATATCAGAAAAGCCGTCGCTCAGCTCATGAGAGATCTCGGCTCGATCCCCGCGCCTCAGAACTGTTTCCTTTTGAATCTCGGGCTTGAAACTCTCCCGCTCAGGATAGAGCGCCACTGCAAAAACGCCGTGAAGGTCGCAGAGTATCTCGAAAATAACGACAAAATAGCGTGGGTCAATTATCCGGGACTTAAAAGCAATAAATATTACGATCTTGCGAAAAAATACATGCCAAACGGCACGAGCGGAGTTATATCCTTCGGCATAAAGGGCGGAAGAGCTGCCGCGACGAAGTTCCAGGACAGCCTTAAGCTCGCTTCGATAGCGACGCATGTCGCCGACTGCCGCACATGTATCTTATATCCCGCCGGAACGACGCACCGTCAGCTCACTGACGAACAGCTTATCGCCTGCGGAGTGCCGGACGATCTTCTGAGACTTTCCGTCGGTATCGAAAATGTTGAGGACATCATCGACGATATCGAACAGGCTCTTTCACTTGTTTAATCTTTATTTATTATAAGGAAAGGTGATAAATATGACAAACATCATTGCTCACAGAGGCGCTAACAAGTATGCTCCTCAAAACACTGTTCCCGCTTTTCAGAAGGCGGTCGAGCTCGGATGCGACGGATTTGAAAACGACGTCCACCTTACAAAGGACGGCTATATCGTTATCTGCCACAACTATGATATCGACGCCACCTCCGACGGCAAGGGCTTTATTGCCGACTATACGCTCAACGAGCTTTTGAAATTCGATTTCGGCTCATATTTCTCCGAGGATTTCAAGGGCACGAAGATCCCGCGCCTCGAGGAATTCCTCGACCTCTGCGGCGGGCTGAAGGTCATCAATATCGAGATAAAGTCCCCCCAGAGAGGACATAACGACATAGCGTCCAAGACTATTAAGATGGTCAAGGACTTCGGACTTTTCGACAACCTTATAATTTCGAGCTTTGATCCCGAGATCCTCAAGGAATGTAAGGAGATCGATCCCAAAGTCAAGACGGGACTTCTCTATGAGCCCAACGAGGAAAAATGCGACGCGGTCTGCGCCGATCCTGTCGCTTACGCAAAGAACATCAAAGCCGACGCGCTTCATCCCTTCTACGGCTTCGTGACCGAGGAATATATCGAAGACGCGCATAAGGCCGGTATAATGGTAAATCCGTGGACTGTCGATCAGGATTTTGCGATGGAAAACCTTTATGAGTGGAATTGCGACGGCGTAATAACAAATATGCCCGATTTCGCGCGCGAGGTTTTAAACAAGACCCTGAACGGTTCAAATAAATAATGTTAATATTTTTTAAGGAGTGAATAAAAATGCCCAAAATCACACTTGATTGGAAAACCCTTACATCCTTTGTTGAGGATTCGTTCGTAGGAGTCGGAGTACCCCGCGAAGAAGCCAAGATCTGCACCGACGTTCTTCTTGAGTCGGACAGAAGAGGCATCGAGTCCCACGGCGTAAACCGCTTTAAGCCCATCTACATCGACAGGATCAACATAGGCATCCAGAATCCCGTTACAGAGTACGAGATAATCAAAGAGACTCCCACAACGGCTGTTGTCGACGGACACGACGGAATGGGTCAGGTCATCGGATATAAGTCGATGTCTCTCGCCATCGAAAAGGCGAAGAAATACGGCATGGGTATGGTCGCGGTCAGAAATTCCTGCCATTACGGCATCGCGGGCTACTATGCGACGATGGCGACAAAGGCCGGCATGATCGGTATTACGGGAACAAACGCCCGTCCCTCGATCGCTCCGACCTTCGGCGTTGAAAATATGCTCGGCACGAACCCGCTCACGATCGGTCTTCCGACCGACGAGCCGTTCCCGTTCGTCATTGACTGCGCGACGTCCATCACACAGCGCGGCAAGATCGAATACTTCGCGAGAATAGGCAAGGATACGCCGGCGGGCATGGTCATCGGCAGAGACGGCACAGCCAAGACGGATTCAAACGCCATCCTTACCGAGCTCCAGACGGGCAAGGCGGCTCTGGCGCCTCTCGGCGGGATCGGCGAAGAGCTTGCGGGATATAAGGGCTACGGTTACGCGACGGTAGTCGAGATCCTTTCTGCGGCTCTCCAGCAGGGCAACTATCTCAAGATGCTCACAGGTATCGGCGCAAACGGCGAAAAGACGAAGTTCCATCTCGGACATTTCTTCATCGCCATCGACACAAATGCCTTTATGGGCGAGGAGTCGTTCAAAAAGACGGCAGGCGAGATCCTTCGCGCTCTCCGCGCGTCACAGAAGGCTCCCGGACAGGACAGGATCTATACGGCCGGCGAAAAAGAGTGGGACGTATGGCAGGAGCGCAAGGACAAGGGCGTTCCGATAAACGAGGCTGTTCAGAAGGAATTTATCACGGTCCGCGATCAGCTCGGTCTTACACAGTATAAATTCCCGTGGGAATAATAAACAGGATTTTCGGAGGAACATATGGATTATCAAAAAGAATCGTTAAGACTCCACTATGAGTGGAAAGGAAAGCTCGAAGTTACGGCGCGCGCCAAGGTCGACACGAAGGACAAGCTCTCTCTTGCCTACACCCCCGGCGTTGCCGCGCCCTGCCTTGAGATACAGAAGGACATCAACAAGGTCTATGAGCTTACCCGCCGCTGGAACACGGTCGCCGTCATAACCGACGGTACGGCAGTCCTCGGCCTCGGCGATATCGGCCCCGAAGCAGGTATGCCCGTTATGGAGGGCAAATGCGTCCTCTTTAAGGAATTCGGCGGAGTCGACGCCATCCCGCTCTGCGTGCGCACAAAGGACGTCGATAAATTTGTCGAAACGGTCGCTCTTCTTCTCGGAAGCTTCGGCGGAGTAAACCTTGAGGATATTTCCGCTCCCAGATGCTTTGAGATTGAAGAAAAGCTCAAGAAGATCTCGGATATCCCGATTTTCCACGACGACCAGCACGGTACGGCTATCATCTGTGCCGCGTCGATATTGAACGCGCTCAAGATAGTCAACAAGAAGCTTTCCGACTGCACGATAGCGTTCAGCGGAGCAGGCGCGGCAGGCGTTGCCATAGCAAGGCTCCTTAAAAAGCTCGGCGCGAAGGAGATATTCGTCTGCGACAGAAAGGGTATCGTCTGCGACGGCGATAACCTCGCTCCCGGAAAACAGCTTATCGCCGATTTCACAAACAGCGAGCATCGCAGAGGCTCTCTTGCCGACGCGATGAAGGGCGCCGATATCTTTGTCGGCGTTTCCGCCGCCGGTATCGTCAGTCAGGATATGGTACGCTCGATGGCAAGGGATGCGATAGTTCTTGCCATGGCGAATCCCGTTCCCGAGATTATGCCTGACCTCGCCAAAGAAGCCGGAGCGGCTGTTGTCGGCACGGGCAGAAGCGATTTCCCAAACCAGATCAACAACGTTCTCGCGTTCCCCGGTATTTTCAGAGGCGCGCTCGATGTTCGCGCGAGCGACATCAACGAGGAAATGAAGATCGCGGCGGCGTATGCTCTTGCGTCGCTCGTATCGGACGAGGAGCTTTCGCCCGACTACATCATTCCCAAAGCGTTTGACGAGCGTGTCGGCCCGACGGTCGCCGCGGCTGTAGCCAAGGCCGCGAGAGACAGCGGAGTCGCAAGAATTTAATTTAGGCGACACCGCATAGATCGCGGCGCACGCCTTGCTCGAATATTATTCTGTCATGCTGCACAAAAATCTCTTGACTTGCGAAAGCAAGGCTACGTTCTTTTTGCACAACCTGACAGAAAATCTTACTTCGCAATCCGCACACATCGACTGTGCGGTGTTGCCTATAATTTTTCAGCGGGTCGCACTGAAAGTGCGGCCCGCCTAAGGGAGTTCCTGATGAGAAGATTTTTTATAAACGCATACGGAGCTATGAATCTCGGAGACGATATCGTTATCAGAATACTTTCTGAGCGGTATCCGTTTGCGAAGTTCATCTTTTTTGCGCGTAAAAAATACAGGAAGGCGTTTAAATATAAAAACATCAAAATCGCGTCGTCTGTTATCGAGATCAGGAACAAGGTCGAAAAAATACTTGAAAGATCAAAGAAGAAGTCAAGAAAATCATTGACCGCCCTTTGCGACTTAATTGTTTATATCATCGACAAAAAAATAATAGATAAAAAATATCCCGCAAAAATAAAGATCGTCGGCTCCGTGTTTTCTGAACCGGTCGACTGGGACCCGAAGCTTAAAAATGTGAATTTTTACAGCTTCAACTCTCCGATGTACGTTTTGGGGGCTAATTTCGGACCGTACAGAAGCGAAAAATTCAAAGAGGCTTACCGCGAGGCGTTTGAAAAATGCGAGTGGGTGAGCTTCCGAGACAAATATTCATACGACCTTTTCAGCGATCTTAAAAATGTCCGGTATGCTCCCGATATCGTTTTCAGCGGCAATTTCAAAGCTTATGAACAAAAGGACGTCGTCGCCGTTTCGGTTATAAACTGCGATTTTGAAGACAGACGCCAAAGCGAATATACCGAAAAATACGAAAAGATGATCGCGGAGATCGCCTCATATTTTGCGTCGATGGGCAAAAAGGTCATCGTAATGTCGTTTTGCGAATACGAGGGAGACGAAAAAACCGTCAAAAGGGTCTGCGGTATGATAGACGAAAAATACGCGGATCTCGTCGTCCCGTATTATTACAGGGGCGACATTGACGAAGCGGTAAGGATCATCTCCGAGAGCAGCTTCGTAGTAGCGACAAGGCTTCACGCAATGATCCTCGGACTTTATTTCGGTAAAAAAATATATCCCGTTGTCTACAACGAAAAGGTGATTCACACCATCGAGGACATCGGGTATAAGGGAAGATATCTTTCGTTTTCAGACCTCGACGGCTTTGACATCGGGGACGTAAAATACAATTACGACAATGAATTCAAGATCGACCTTGAAACGATAAAAAGGGAGTCGGAAAACCACTTTAAGGCTCTTGACGAGCTTTTCGGTAAATAAAGGGGCTCATTCGGCGTTTCTGCCGTAAATTTCGGTATATACCAAACGTCCGTTTATCCTTTCGGACTTCATGAG
>JAILLJ010000141.1 GCA_024693205.1 Clostridiales bacterium
GCCCGCCTTCTTTGCCGCCGCTAAGAATATATCGGGGTTCGGTTTGTTTTTTTCGACCTCGGAGCCTGTGATAAGCGCCGAGAAACAGGACGTATCTATCCCGATGCACTCAAGGTTGCATTTCACCTTGACCGTATCGGCGGCGGAAGCAACCGCCGTCTTTAAGCCGATATTTAAAAGCGACTCGATGAGCTTTTTTGACCACGGATATACCGTGACGCGCTCCACGGCGGTATCGCAATATATTTTATATGTCAGATCCTTCATTTCTAACGTATAAGGAACGCCGTACATTTCGGCGACGCTGCCGATAAATTTATTTTCGCCCATTCCGGTAAACTGCTTGAAGTCCTCATACTTTGCGTCTATGTTCCAGCCGCTCTTAAGCGCCTCGAGCGCCGCCTTGGTGATGGCGTCCTCCGAATCTATAAGGACTCCGTCCATATCGAAAATAACAAGTTTAAGCATTTTTATCACCGTTAATTATTTTCATCGTTATTACTTTCCGACGCCATTCGCGCCTTCTGCCTGCGCCTGCGCGATTTATATGACATAAGCGCGTCAAGCCGATCGTCGGGCATGGTCGCCGAGCCTATCGTAGTTTTATTGTATCCGTACATCCCGTGGAAGTCGCTTCCGCCTGTCATCAGAAGGTTGTGTTTCTTGGCCTTTTGCTGAAGGTAGACGATATCCTCTTCGTCGCAGGAGGGATGCCAGACCTCGATGCCGTCGAGCCCGAGGCCGATAAGCTCGTCCAGAAGCTCGTAATTATTGAAAAGCACGGGATGCGCCATGACCGCTATTCCGCCGGCGTCGTGGATCGCCTTTAAAACCTCGGATGGATCGGGGTAGAGCGTCTCTCTCAAAATATTGTCGGGGCTGTCGCTCGAAAAAAGCTCACGGTAAAGGTCACCGTAGATCTCGTTTGTCATCCCCGCCTCCATAAGGGCGTGCATGATATGCTGTTTATAGACTCCCGTCGAGCCGGACGCGCACGCCGCCATGAAGTCCATCGTGACGGGAAAACGCGAAGCGACGCTCAGCATCATATATTGACTCGCCTTTTTTCTTATCAAAAGATTGTTTCGGCAAAGCCCCTCGAGCCTGTCGGGACTGTCGGGAAGGTAGCAGAGAATATCTGCCCTTACTCCCCTTTTACGGTCTGTCGCGGATATTTCAACGCCCGGTATAACATTGACGCCGTATCTTTCGCCGATTATCTTTCCGCGAACGTTACCCGCAAGGCAGTCATGATCTGTTATCGCTATCGTCGCTATCCCTCGCTTTTTCGCAAGTACAACGAGATTATCTATACCCAAGGAGCCGTTTGAAAGCTTGGTATGACAATGTAAATCAGCCGCCACTCGTAAATCCTCCCTAAAAATATACTATTTGTATAACCCCGCAAAAAATGCACGATTTTCCTCAATATAAAGACATTTTACACCATTTTGAACAATATTTCAAGTGTTTATTATAATTGCATAAAAAATCTTTCAAATATTTGTAACGTATTTATACCGATACGGCGCGAAAAATAAAAAAGAGCCGTATAAGCCGAAAAGGCATTATACAACTCTTAATAATTCAGCAGAGTGTGAAGGGATGATATGTTTGGATAAACAGCAATATCTCGAATCGAGGATAGAGGATATAAACCGTACTTTAAAGAAGCGCCGTCTTCCGGCAAAATACAGAAAAAACCAGCAGCATGCGCTCCTCATGTGTCAGCTCGATCTCGAACGCGAGAAAAGCTGTAAAAAAAGACGACGTCAGTTTTCAATGATTATATCGAGGAAGCCGCTTGTCTCGCCTGCCGGTTTATCCGGCGTTTCGATGGAATAGGCTCTCGCGACATAGGAGCATTTATACGAGCCTTTCTTCAGATATGTATTGAGCTTATCGCCGGAAAGGTATTGTCCGGGAGCTATTTTGTCGGATGTGAATATCGGCTCGCCCTTTCCCGAATCAAGCAGATAAAAACGGAATTCAAGGATATATTCGCATTTTTCGGGATTTTGGATTATTATGTTGCCCCTCGCGTAGCTGTTCTCAAAGATGACTCTTTTGTTGATAAAGAACTTTACCTCGCCCTTGGGGACGTCCGTGATCTGCTCGATACCGTCGATGTCGAGCGTTCCGTTCATGACCTCGCCGTTCGGAACAAAAACATTTTTTGCCCAGTTCTTGGCGCGCTCAAGACTGAGGAAGTTACTTATCGCCGCAATAATACAGCCTATAAACAATACGATGGCGATAATGAAATATATGATCCGGAACGGATGTTTCATCCCATCGATTTTTTTCTCAATTATTGATTCGTTCATAAATCAAGCTCCAATGCCTTTCCGAAGTAAATTGTTTAAAGGTCGCTTCTTAAAACATAAACGGGCCGTCAGTTCAAGACGTTGATCTTGATATTTGTATATCTTACGCCGATGATCTTATCCGTATCGTTTATATCGTAGGCGGTCACAAACACGCGTGCTTTGCTCTCGCCCTTGGCTCCGGGTATAAATAGTTTTATTGTTTCGAGACATTTGCCGGGATTTATGCCGTCAGAACGGTAAAGGATCCCGCCGTCCTTGCCCATGACCGTAACGAGGAAAACGCATCCGCTGTCCGCGGGATTGCCGAGCGAAAGAGTTCCATCCGCGCTGCCGTCCCTGAAGTTTATTTCACGAAGGCAGTAGAACGGGAATTTTTTGCCTGTTCCGAATGATTTTGTGCCTTTAATGAGCAGCTTTTGATCGTCTTCCGGAACGTTTATATCCATGACCCTGTTGTTTACCTGAACGATGCCGCTGTATTCGTATTTCACCTTGTTCGTAAGGCTCCTCACATGAAGGAACGAAGACAGAATTGAAATAACGACGATGAGCGCTACGGCGCAGACCGAAACGGCGATCACCTTTTTATTTAAATTTACAGAGCTTAACTTAAAGGAAGCCTTTTCGGCAAAAGCCTTTTTATTTTTTTCCGTTTTTTCGCGGGCTACCGTATTCTTTTCCGGCTTTTCCTTTTTCGGTCGGATCTTCTTCTGTTCCGCTTTTTCACGGACTGTCGAATTATTTTTCGGCGTTTCCTTTTTCGGCTGAGCTTTCTTTTGTTCCGCTTTTTCGCCGGCTTTTAAGCTTTTTTCCTGCGCTTTACTTTCAGCCAGCTTCTTCTTTTGTTCCTCTTTTTCGCGGGCCTTTGCCCTCTTTTCACGCGCTTGTTTCTCAGCCTGTTTTTTCTTTTGTTCGAGCTTTATCCTGGCCGCCTTGTCGGCTTCTTTTCTTTTTTTATAGTATGCGTCGTTCTTCTCTCTTTTTTTTGCCCGTTTTTCTTTTTCCTTTTGGAGCTTCTGCTCCTCTTTTGCCTTCTTATCCTTTGAGACGGGATCTTTCTTTTTTCCTTTTTTTGCGGCGGAGCCGTTATCAAACACAACGCTTTCGACCGTTTCAAACTTTTCGAGATTTCTCGCCATTTCTTCCGCAGAATTCTTTCGGATCGCGTCAAGATCAAGCTTTCCCGGATTTTTGTTTTTTCGGCTGTCCATTTGAAATCTCCTTTAAGTCAACGCCGCACAACCCAGATGTGCGGATCGCGAAGTAAGCTTGGGGCAAGCGTATGCCGCGGATCATGCGGCTTTGTCTTAAATATACTACAGACACATATGCCGCCAAGAGGCGGCAAAAATGTTTTTAAAATTCAGTTTGGATCACGGCGATCACGGAAGATCGACTTCGCTGCTCGAATCACCGTATGTCCACGGAAGCCTGTTGAGGTGCCAGTACTGCGGATAACGGTTGACCTGAACGGCGTCGACGTATACCGCGAGATTTAGCTCGGCGTCGTTTGCGATAGCAGACGAATCGAACGAGGAAACGTCAAAAGCGCTGTTTGTATTTAAAAGATTTATGGTCTTTTCCTCGCTCGACGCAATTATCGGGGTAGCGTAATAATAGCAGTAGTCGTTCGCCCTGTTGTCATACCAGGCCGACTGATTGCCCGTCGAGCTCGCATCATACGACGAAGCGAGAACATAAGGCATCATGACCTTATAAGGCATTACCGACTTTACGCCGGCTGTTGTCGTCGACCATTCCTCGGCGATCTTAACTCTTAAAAGACCTACGCCGTTACCTCTGTACTTGACGCTGATCCTGAGCTTCGTAATATAGTTTGGCGCAGTCGAGTCTCTGTAATTCACGCTGACCGTGCCGTTGCTGTTAGTATATTGTGATACATCAGCTCCGTAGAACGAGATCGTTCCGCCCGCGGTGAAATTTGATACGCTGAGCGTGCGCGTAATATCAACGTTTACGATAAACGCGGCAAGCGTAACGCCTAACGCCACGATGACTGCGACAACAGCTATGATGATCCCCGTCGGAGATTTTTTTACCCTTTTATCTTTCAATTCAAATCACCGTCAGACGTCAGTCGACGTCACGCCTTTCACGTAAATTTTATATCGGGCAGACAGGAACATCTCTTTACGAACCGGATGTTATCGTCACCGTCGAACCGTTATTTGTTACCCTGCCCGAGGTCGTAAAGTCACCCGAGGTGACTCTGTAATATGTTCCGACCGTAAGACCTCTTATCTCGATCGTGCCGTGCGCAGGGATGGAGATCGTCGGATTTGCGTTCGTAACGGTATACTTGGTATCGCCGATGAAGTAATCTCCTCTGAATGCGCTTCC
>JAILLJ010000160.1 GCA_024693205.1 Clostridiales bacterium
AGGGCGGTTTTTATTTTCCATGTCGGGATTGCCGACTTGAGTTTTACCGTTTTCAAAAATTGACAAATCGAAATTATGATGATATACTTGAACGTGTGTTTTGCGCTCTATAAAACATGAAAGGAAACGGTGCGCTTCAGGGCGTTTTGATTATGACAGACGGCAGCAGCGGGTCATGTTATCCTACGGTGATAATTCCCGGGATCGGGCAGTCAAAGACGGTCGAGGTCGACGACAGCGGCAACAGGCTCGGGACGGCATGGCCGCTTAAATTAGACAAAGAAGCGCTGAAAAAAAGGCTTATGCCGTCGGCGGCGAAAATGATGCTGCTTCGTCATGACGCAGGCTTCGGAGATAAGCTTTACGACGCTATATGCGGCGAACTCGACAGGCTTAAATGCAACGAGGACGGAAGCCCAAAAAGAAACATCCGCGTCGTGTCGTATCCGTATCCGATATCAAAGTTCAAAGACGAGCAAAAACGCTTTGTCAAAATGACGTTACCATACCGAAAGCTCACCGACGCCGTCGGCGAGGACAAGGTATATTATTTTTCATATAATTCCTTCGGCCGGACGCTTGAATCAGCCGAAACACTTCACAGCTTCATCCAAACGGTCAAAAAGCAGACGGGCGGCGACAAGGTAAACCTTGTTGCGATGGGACTCGGCGCGACGGTCGCCGCGGCGTATCTCGACAAATACGTCGAAAACGGCGACGTCAAAAGGCTCATAGGCGTCATGTCGGCGTTTAACGGCTCAAGCGTCATATGCGGGCTTTTGACAAAAAATATCGACAGAAACGATTACTCCGGCCTTTTTGAAAAGCTTCTCGGAAAGAGGAGCGCCGAAAAGCTGTTGACGCTCTTTAGTAAGATACCGGAAAAGCTTGTCGACAAATATGTCGATGTGCTTGTCGACGCGTTTTGCGATACGGTCCTGAAAAATTCTCCGATGATGTGGGGAACGGTCCCCGCCGATAAATATGAGATGACCCGTGACAGGTATATAAGCGGAGTTCGTTATAATAAGCTGAGGGAACAAACCGATAAGGCGTTTAAAATAAGGAGCGATCTTCCCGCGTTTGTAAAAAGGATGAATGACTGCGGCGTTGAGATCTTTTCGCTCTGCGGCTACGGGCTTCCTATTTTCGCGGTCAATTCAAAGGATATAACATCCGACAGATTAGTCGATACCGCTTCGGCTTCAATGGGCGCGCGCTGTGCGCCGCTCGGAAGAGCTATCACGGACGCCGATGAAAACAGCGGTTTCCTCTCGCCCGATAAGACGATAGACGCGTCAAAAAGCCCTATAGCGGAGACGACGTGGTTTTTCAAGGATTTGGATCATGAGGATCCCGCGTCATGTGAAAAGCTGTTCGATCTTGTCGGAAGGCTTATAAAGGACGACAGCATAAAAGATGTTTTCTCCGACCCCGATTATCCTCAATTCAACGAGACAAAGGGTGAATAAAAAATGAAAAAGGTAATAAAGGCCGTTTCGATCGTTTTGGCTTTTACGATCATTTTTTCAAGCGTTTTTATTTATTCAAGCGCCGATACATATGTAAGCGACGATACGGGAGCGTATCTGTCCGACTGTCATAACGGAGACTGCGGACACGACCCCGTAGTCATACTTCCCGGTATCAACCACTCTCCGACATATGTTTACGACGAAAACGATGAACCAATTCTTGACCGAAAGGGTAACAAGATAGGCGGCACGATATTTTTTGCCGATCTCTCGACGAAGGTCATCTTGACTAAGGTCGTACCGCTCGTGTATCACCTCATAAAGACGCTCATAACACAGAGGGACGGAGGCTTCACCGACAGCATTTATAATTTCGTGACGGCTGCGCTGAAATATCAGCACTGCGACGAAAACGGGGACAACGTCTATGATCTTAAAACCGAAAGATATTATTGCCCCCTGTCGGAAACGCCTTCCGAATACAGGGAATGGATCTATAAAATGGTGCCCATCCAAAGGCTTTCCAAAGACATTGGCGAAGATCATATCTACTGGTTCACGTTCAATCTTGTCGGAAAGCCGCTTGAAGACTGCGACGAGCTTTATGAATACATACAGACGGTCAAGAAACAAACCGGTCACGACAAGGTCGACCTTATCAACATAAGTCTCGGAGGCACCGTCTTCACCGCCTATATCGACAAATACGGCTGGGAAGATATCGGAAAGGTGATAAACGCAGTCGCGGCGACGGACGGGACCGACATAATAGCGGACTTCTACGAAAGAAACTTCGATCTCAGCGACGAGTTCTTTTATGATAAGTATACCGAGCTGATAGCCGAATCCGAGAGCGACGCTTCGCTGACAGCCGATCTTCTGATACTTGCCGTAAGGCTTTTGCCGAGACAGGTGTTCAGAGACACCTTGACGCGCGCGACGGATGGCTTTCTCGATACTATTATGCTGAACTGCCCGCATCTTTGGGCATGTATACCGGGCGACAGATATGACGGGCTGTCAAAAAGATATCTTTCGGGAGAAGAGCACGCGAAGCTCAAAGCGCTTACCGACAAATATCACGAAGCCCAGCTTCACCTTTACGACAACGTAAGGGCGATGGTAAGCGACGGCGTCAGTATAAATAACATCTGCGGCTCAAATTATTATTTCGGCGAGGAGATGTACGCCTACTTTTCGATAGTCGGTTCGAGCGCCGAAACAAACAGTGACGGAATAATCCAGCTTTCTTCGACCTCGCTCGGAGCAACGGGAGCGCCGCATTATACGACCTTACCGGACGATTACGTCCAGGCGGGGACATACGATAAAGACCCGTCATACAGCTACATTTCGCCCGACCGATGCGTCGACGTGTCGACGAGCGTTTTGCCCGACAACACATGGGTATTTTTAAATCAGCACCATGAGATCGGCGGCAACGAGGCGGCGCTGCATCTTATCGACGAGCTTTTAACAAACCCCGAGATGAAGGACGTCCATTCCGATCCTGATACATGGCCGCAGTTCAACGGCCCGATGAACGTCAAAAGGCTGAAGCGCTGGCTTCTCCCGGACGCCTATGCTTTCGATAAATCGAAGCTGTCGGATGAGGACAGGGCGGAGCTTGAGGGCGCTGTTTCCGAAGCGGAGGCTGTTATTGAATTGACCGTCGCCGATAAAGACGCCGCCGACAGGGCGACGGAGCGGCTTGAAAATATCCTTGTGAAAACGGGAGCGCGAAAGCCCGAAAAGGAGCATTCAAAAGTCGGGACGGCAGTCCACAAAATACTGCGAAGGATCATAACCTTCCTCGTCAAGGTTTACGGTTCAAACGGCATTTCCGACGGGCCGTCAAAGTCAATTTGGAATAAATTTTTTCAGATAAAGAAAGGTGGGAAGCGCGGGTAACCGCCGTAAAAAATGTCAAAGAAAATCTTAAGAGCAGTCAGCTTTATCCTTGTTGTTTCCGTTTTGATCTCTACTCTGTCGCTGAATTTCGCTTTTGCGTCAAACGACACGGCGGAGGTTTCGCAGGCCACAGCCGTGTCCTCCTCCGAGGGCGTAAAGACTCAGTGCGGCGGCAGCTGCGACACATGTCCGAGCATCGTCATACCGGGCGTGTTCCAGTCGAAGATGGAGGTTTTTGACAAGGACGGCAACCAGATACTCGATAAGAACGGCAAGCCGCTCGGCGATCTGCTCATCAACCTGACGACAAAGGATATCATAAAGATCGTCGCCAAGGTTTTGCCGAGACTTGTTTTGTCGGTCGTCACACAGCGCAATTTTAAGCTCTCAAAGACGGTCGCGTCCTGCGTCGCCGATGTGTTCAAGCTCAACGCCAAGGACAATAACGGAAACCATATCTACGACGTCCGGGCGGTAAAATACAACAAGAGCGTGGCGGAATGTACGCCCGAGGAAAAGGAGTATATCTACGGCACCATCCCGCTGACCGATTTCGGAAAGAGAGTGGGCGAGGATCACCTCTATTTCTTCACCTACGATTCGTTCGGCTCGGTGCTCGACATCGCGGACGATCTCTATGATTTTATAATGCTCGTCAGGAAAGAGACGGGACACGATAAGGTAAATATCGTGCCTATAAGCCAGGGCGGATCGCTTGCCAACGCGCTTTTTGAGTGTCATAAGGACGTCGGACAATATCTCGACAGGATCATTTATATCGTTCCGGCAATGAACGGCACAAAGATCATCGGAGAGGTTTTCAGCGGAAACTTCCTTAACGACGACAAGCTGCTTTATTCCGACGCTTTCCCGCTCCTCATGGGCGACGATCAGCAGTGGGAAGCCTACCTTGTAAATATCGCGCTTCGCCTTTTGCCGAAGGACGTCGTACGCGCCGTTCTGGATGACACGCTCGACTCGCTTACCAGAACGCTTTTGGTAAATTCGACGTGCATGTGGGCGCTGACGCCCCAGGAATATTATGACCGTATCGCGGAAAAATATCTGAGCGACGGACAGCGCGACGAGATCAAGCGTCAGACGGAGATATATCTCACGGCGCAGAAGAACATTGAAAGAAACATAAAGGATATGCAGGAGCTCGGCGTACAGGTATTTGACGTAGTCGATTACAACTATACGCTTTATCCGCTGTTCAGCGGCTACGATAAGGTGAACGCCGACGGCGTCATCCACCTCGATTCGACGTCGGCGGGAGCGACGAGCGCGCCTGTCGGTCAAAAGCTGCCTGCCGATCATGAACAGAAAAACACATACTGCACTTGCCATGACGGCTTCTCCCATATCTCACCTGACGGAGCGGTCGACGCTTCGACGGGCTTCTTATGCGAGACGACATTCTATTTCGGCGGCCAGGGTCATGAGAGCACGGGCAGAAACGACGTCATCATAAAGCTTGCGACAGAGCTTATGCTCGACAAAAATTTCACGAGCGTTCATTCATATCCCGACAAATTCCCGCAGTTCAACGGCGAGAGAAACGTGAGAAAACTGACTACCGACCTTATGCCGAAGGCAAACAGCGTCGACAGATCAGTGCTTTCCGCCGAGGACAGAGCTGAGCTTGAAAGCGCTGTTAAGGAATGCGAGGACGTGCTTTCCGAGACGGTCATCGACTCCGAAAAGTTCCAAGCCGCCGAAAAGAGGCTTGAAAATATCCTTATAAAGATAGGAGTCAAGGAGCCGAAGAAGGAGACGTCAGAAGGAGTCAAGATGCTGACAAAGGCTATGAAAACCATCAGCGACCTTATCTATGAATATATCGGACCGAGAGGCTTTTCTGACGCGTTATTATTAAAATTCAAGAGACAAAAATAACATCCGTTAAAAAAGAAAAGGGCTGTGACGAGTTTTCGCCACAGCCTCTTTTGATAGATTTAGGAATGTTCCTTGATATGATTTTTTATCGCGTCGAATGTTTCCGGGCTTATGTCATGCTCGATTTTACACGCGTCGGCAACGGCAAGCTCATGAGGAACACCGATGTTTTCAAGCACCTCGGCCAATATGGTATGACGCTCATAGATCATTTCGGCGATCTCTCTGCCGCTGTCTGAAAGCGTGAGATATCCGTCGGAGTCTATAAAAAGATAGCCGGATTTTTTAAGGAGATTTACCGCCCTGCTGACGCTCGGCTTTGAATATCCGGTCATATTTACTATGTCGATCGAGCGCACATGCTCCTTTTGGCGGCTCAAAACAAGAATATCTTCAAGATACATTTCTCCGGATTCACGAAGTGTCATATTTATTGCCGTGCGATATAATACCGATCGGATAAAATATCGGCGTCCTTTCAATAATAATATATTAAAAATATTATAACACCATTTAACGATTATTGCAAGTGCTGTCTTTTTAAGGCGCGGGATATTGTATTTATATAAAAACTGTGGTACAATACGTCGGAAAACAAAAATGAAAGGAAGAATAAAAATGATAAGAAAAAGCGACGAATGTAAGCAGGAAGTCCGCGTGGCGATGAGGGGAGGAGACGGTCAGGTCGAGATCACAAACTTCATGGATAAAGAGGAATTCAAGGGCACGGGACGTCTTTTTGCCAACCTCTCGATCAAACCCGGATGCGGGATAGGCTATCATATCCACGATGCCGACACCGAGATCTTTTATATCAAAAACGGAACGGCTCTCTACAGCGACAACGGAACGGAAAAGACGGTCACGGCGGGCGACGTCACGATAACTCCCAAGGGCACGGGACATTCGATCAAAAACATATCCGACGAAACGGTAGACGTCATTGCGCTTATCATCAACGCCTGAAAAAGTACAGTGTCGTCCTGAGCGAAGAAAAGGATCTCTTTTAAATGAAGCGACGAACCATTTTGTAAACAAAAAATGCGTCGAAAGCCAACGCTTCCGGCGCATTTTTGTTGCTGCATAAAATAAAATTTATCTTAATTATAAAAATTCAAGACAAGTTAAATTATGCGTTTTCTTCCCTCATCTTTGCGAAACATTCACTGCAGTATACAGGACGATCCTCGCGCGGTTTAAAGGGAACTTTTGCTACTCCGCCGCAATTTGCGCAGGTAGCTTCAAACATCTCGCGCTCACGGTTGCCGTTTTTACGGGCGTCGCGGCACGCTTTGCAGCGCTGAGGCTCGTTTACGAAACCTTTTTCTGCATAGAATTCCTGTTCGCCTGCTGTAAATACGAATTCGTTTCCGCATTCTTTACAGGTGAGAGTTTTGTCTTCGTACATGGTTTTTACCTCGCTTGAAAAATAGTATTTTTTGCCCTCAGACGGACTTGCACCGTCACCTTTGAAATTTCACCAACGCTCTTCTTTAAGCTACGCGGGCATATTAACACGGTCATTTAAAAGCCTTAAGCTTTTTTCTTATCCTTTGGAGCGCGTTATCGACCGACTTGGGAGTTATCGAAAGCCGCTCGGAGATCTCGACGTAGTTGCTTCCGGAAAGATAGAGGTTAAGCACCTTACGCTCCAATTCGGAGAGCTGCTTGTCCACTGTTTCCATAACGCGGGAAACCTCCGCCTGATCGGAAACGATCTTTTGCGGGTCGGAATCGGGATCGGTAAGCTGGAGTCCCGGCTCGTCGATGGAGAACAAAAAGTCGGACGGTACGTCGCTGCTCCTGAGATTTTTTCTCACCGCCGTTATCATGCGGTTTAAAATACATGTCCTCGCGTAGGTTTTAAAGGACGCGCCCTTTGAGGCGTCATATGTATTAACCGCGCTGAAAAGACCGATAAGTCCCTCCTGTATAAGGTCGTCTTTTTCGACGAGGGGAGAGGAAATACCGGAAGCAAGCATTTTTACCGTAGGCGTCATGCGCTCGATAAGAGCGGCGGTGGCTCTTTCGTCTCCGCTGACGGCTGACATTGCGAGCCTCTCTTCGCTCACGGGATCATTTGAGGGGGTATTCATCCTAACGCTCCAAAAATACTTACTATATTAAGCGGTACCAAACCTAATAATATAGCAAAAATGACGATTTGTCAAGTATAATTTTAGATTTTTATTATTAAATTAGTATTTTATTTTAGGAAAAAGGGGGGATTTGTAAAACGCGGAGATGATGTGAACCATCTTAAAATCTGATAATACATAATAAAAAGCGGGACCGAGTCGCATGATCCGGTCCCGCTGTGATATTTAACCGAAGCTTTATCGGGATGATTACGCTCAGCGATTGTTTTTGTTGAAGTTCCTGCTGCCTCTGCGGTCGTCTCTTCTCGGAGCGCGTCTCGGCGTATCGGAAATGTCGTTTTCGGGCTTCATGCCTTCAAGCTCGATGAGCGCGTCTCTGCGCGAGAGGTTGAGCCTGCCCTGATCGTCTATCTCGAGCACCTTGACGATTATCTTATCGCCGACGGCGACGACGTCCTCGACCTTGTTGACGCGTTTAACGTCAAGACGGCTGATGTGGACGAGGCCTTCCTTGCCGGGAGCTATTTCAACAAACGCGCCGAAGTCCATAAGGCGTGTTACGATGCCGTTGTAGAACGAGCCGGGCTCCGGATCGTTGGCGATCGTTTCGACCATCGTGAGCGCGCGTTTCGCGTCTTCGATGTCGAGCGAGCTTATGAAGATGCTTCCGTCCTCCTCGACGTCGATCTTGCAGTTGCATTCGGCGCAGATCTTCTGGATGACCTTGCCCTGCTTGCCTATAACGTCGCCGATCTTGTCGGGCGAGATCTTTGTCGTCAGCATCTTGGGAGCGTATTTTGAAAGCTCCTTGCGAGGCTCGGCAATGACGGGTTTCATTATTTCGTCGAGGATATAGATCCTCGCGTTATATGTTTTTTCAAGCGCTTCCTTGATGATCTCGGGCGTAAGGCCGTGGATCTTTATATCCATCTGGATGGCTGTGATGCCCTTGTGGGTGCCGGCTACTTTGAAGTCCATATCGCCGAAGAAATCTTCAAGTCCCTGGATGTCGACCATCGTCATGAAGCGGTCGCCCTCGGTGATAAGTCCGCAGGAGATGCCCGCTACGGGAGCCTTGATCGGAACGCCTGCCGCCATGAGAGAAAGTGTGGAGGCGCAGACGGAGCCCTGCGACGTCGAACCGTTTGAGGAAAGGACCTCGGAAACAAGTCTTATGCAGTACGGGAAGTCCTCAACGGAGGGGATCACGGGAAGGAGCGCTCTTTCGGCAAGCGCGCCGTGACCGATCTCACGTCTTCCGGGGCCTCTCGAGGGCTTTGTCTCACCGACGGAGTATGACGGGAAGTTGTAGTGATGGATATAGCGCTTTGAATCCTCGTTGTCGATGCCGTCGAGCATCTGGACGTCGCTCATCGCGCCGAGCGTCGTAACTGTAAGGACCTGTGTCTGTCCGCGTGTGAACATGCCGGAGCCGTGTACTCTTGAGAGAAGGTCTACCTCAGCGTTGAGCGGGCGGATCTCGTTTATGCCGCGTCCGTCGACGCGCTTTCCGTCGTCAAGAAGCCAGCGGCGTACGATATATTTCTGGAGCTTGTAGAGGCAGTCCTCGATCTTAGCGACGTCGTCCGGATAGACTTCGTCGAATTTTTCGTGGACAGCGTCATAGATGGGCTTAAGTCTTTCGTCTCTTATGCGCTTGTCGTCCGTATCGAGAGCGGCGCGAACGTCGTCGATGGCGAATTCCTTTATCGCCTCGTACATCTCGGGATCGGGATCGTTCGACGGGAAGTCGATCTTTTCCTTGCCGACCTCTGCCTGAATGGTTTTAATGAATTCTACGATCTTCTGATTTTGTTCGTGACCGAACATGATCGCCTCGAACATCTTGTCGTTGGGCACCTCGTTTGCGCCTGCTTCGATCATGGCGACAAGGTCGCTTGTCGACGCGACGGTAAGCTGAAGATCGGATTTTTCACGCTGTTCGGCTGTCGGGTTGATGACGAGTTCGCCGTCAACGAGACCGACGGAAACGCCCGCAACGGGGCCGTCCCACGGTATATCGGAGATCGAAAGCGCTACTGATACGCCGATCATAGCGGTGATCTCGGGCGAGCAGTCGGGATCGACCGACATAACGGTGGCGACAACGCCGACGTCATTTCTCATATCCTTGGGGAAAAGGGGACGGATGGGGCGGTCGATAACGCGTGACGCGAGGACAGCTTTTTCGCTCGCTTTGCCCTCTCTTCTCTGGAAGGAGCCGGGGATCTTTCCGACGGAATAGAGCTTTTCTTCAAAATCCACAGAGAGCGGGAAGAAGTCGACGCCCTCGCGGGGCTTGGGTGACATCGTAGCCGTGCAGAGAATTTCGGTCTCGCCGTATCTTACGAGGCAGGAGCCTGCGGCAAGCTGCGCCATTTTACCGACCTCGATCTTGAGAGGCCTGTCGGCGACAGTTGTTTCAAAAGTTTTAAAATCCTTGAAGAACATGTTATTTTTCCTTTCAAATCATATATTCCAAAGTCTGCACGGACTTAGCAATAAATCCGCCGTTTTCGTTTTAAGGGACAAAAGCGGTCGATTCACTGCTAAAGCCGAAATACAGACCTATGGTCGAAAATAGAGGTTCACTAATGTAATGGGGCGGTTATTCACCGCCCCGGTTTTAAAATTACTTACGGATATTGAGCTTTGCGATTATCGAACGGTAACGCTCAATGTCGTTCTTCTGGAGGTAAGCAAGAAGGTTACGTCTGTGACCGACCATTTTAAGAAGACCTCTTCTCGAATGATGGTCCTTCTTGTGTACCTTAAGGTGCTCGGTAAGGTCGTTGATGCGCTTTGTGAGAACGGCGATCTGGACCTCGGGCGAACCGGTATCTCCCTCATGGAGAGCGTACTCTTTGATGATGATGGTTTTTTCTTCCTGTGTCATTGTTTTCACCTCATTTTATTTTTTAGCCGCATGACCCAGAAACGGGCAGATGAAACACCGCTTGGCGGTTTGATCCCGTATCCGAGAAACAGGCAAAAGGGATTATAACATACAAGAAACGGTTTGTCAAATAATTTATATGGTTTTTATGTGATTTTTGCGTAATTTTTTTGACTTTTTTATATTTTGCTCATAACGGCGGCGGAAGATACATAGTATTAGTCGACACGTCTTTTAAGGAGGTCATTTTTTGAAAGGCATCGTAGAGGAAAGAGCCGTTGATCTCGGTGAATATATAGTAAAAAACAATACGACCGTTCGCGCCGCCGCGAAAAAATTCGGGATAAGCAAGTCCACCGTACATATGGATGTTTCACAAAGGCTTAAACGCCTCAATCCGCCGCTTTATACAGAGGTGCGCAAGGTGCTTGATACAAACAAGGCTCAGCGCCATATCCGCGGAGGGCTTGCGACAAGGGAAAAGTATAAAAATATGTGAAAAGCCGATTTTAAACGCCGATCTCGTGACGGTATTTTTCGACAGTCTCCATGTCTGAAATGGTATTATATACCGAATCAGGATCATATTCCGCGCTTCTTTCGGGAGATAAGCTCTTGGGATCGATCAATGTATCGGTCGTCGTTTCGTCGTCGGAGGTCGTCTCGGTCGTCTCGTCGTCTATGCCGCGAAGTCTGAGCGCCGCCTTGACGGAGAGATCCGCGTTTATAACGGGATAAACATATTGATCGTAGCCGTCGTTGTAGTAGACGATCGCGTCATATTTCGTGTTAGCGGTGTCGGTGATGATATGTTTGACGTCGGCGCCGGAAAGAGACGGGTTGGCGGACCAGGTCATCGCCGCTATTCCCGTAACGACGGGAGCCGCCATCGAGGTGCCGGACAACCATGTGTATGAGCCGTTTTCGATGGTCGTACAGCTGTAGACGGAGCTTCCGGGGGCGCATATCGAGACGCCGTCGCCGATATTCGAGAAGGACGACTGATAGAAGTGCTTTCCGTTATGCGCCTGCGTTATGCTGCCGGCAATAACTACTCTGTCGAGAACGTCCTGTTTTTTGGCTTTTCCGAGACCGGGGAAAGCGGTTTTTTGGCTGATTCCGCAGAAGGTGCCGTTATAGCGGGAGTCGCAGATCTCGTCGTTCTTGTCGCCGTTTCCTGCCGACTGGACAACGAGGAAATCGTAGCCGAGATCGAGGAGACGCGCGATGACGAACGAATAGAACGCCGACTCAAATCTCACGCCGATATCCCAGAAGAACGCATTACCGGGATCGAAGCCGGAGGTGGCTCCGAGCGAAAGATTTATGACCTTGGCGCCGTGGGTGACAAGCGATACGAACGCGGTGAAAATGCGTTCGTCCGTCGACCAGTACTGTCCCTTTTCGGGGCTCCAGTCGACGCAAAGAAGCTTTGCCGTCTGGCATATCCCCGTGATGCCCTTTTTGTTGTTGGCTTTGGCGGCGATTATGCCCGCGACGTGCGTGCCGTGGGAGGTCGGGATGTTGAGCCTTTCAAAGCGCTTTGACGGGAAGGATATCTTGCCCGCAAGATCCTCATGCTCCGTTTCAAAGCCGGAGTCGATGACGCCGACGGTTATGTCGCTGCAGTATTTCACGTTGTCCCACGCGCTGACCGTATCGGTGACTTCGAGCCACCAGTTGCCGCCGGAGGGTCTGTCTTCGTTCCAGCCGTATGTCACGTCGTATGTTCCGCCGGGATCGAGCCAAGGATCGTCGGGAACGGCCGTTTCGTAAAATTTATATGCCATGTTGCAGGAAGCCAGGGCGACCTCGTCCCTTGCGGTCAGTTCATCCGCGAGAGCGCAAAGGTCGTCAAAGCTCTTTTCTTCACTGAGCTTTATCTGATATTTATTGAGAATAGCAGTGTAGCCCGTGACCGTTCCGCCGATCTCGTTGATGAGAGAAAGCTTTTTTATAAACGGCACGCCGGGATAAAACATGACAAGTATCTCGTCGGGGACGAAACCGATATCGTCGGAGTCGGTGAGAGATACTATCTCGTCGGGCGACGCCTCACGGTAAAAGTCGTTTTCGCCCGTATCGGAGAGAGTGACGCCGTCTTTTCCGACAGACATACTCTTTATTTCGGCTATGGCGTTAATTTCCGTCGGATCTTCGACCTGTTTAAGAAGATCGGGAGACGTCGTTTTTGCTCTTTCCGCGGACTGCGCTATTTCGCGCTTAAGCGTGACGATGCTTTTTTCGATCGCGTCGGGACGAAGCGCAAAAAGAGAAAGTACGAGAACGAGGAAGAGACAAAGGGCGGTTTTGAATGCTTTCATTTGCGGATCACTCCTTTTTTGATACGGTTTATCGTAAAGCAGGCGCAAAGGCCGGTAAACGTGCCTGTGATTATTGCCGAGAGCAGAAGCGCGGGTATATACCAAAAGACAGCGGTGCTGCCCATGATAAACGAGGCGACGACGAGCTGGCCGAGGTTGTGGGCGGCGGCGCCGAAAACGCTCAGCGCCCAAAGCCTGTTCCCGTTTAAAAAACGGTAGAAAAGGCATATGACCAAATAACAGCAGATCCCGCCCGCCATGCTGTAAATAAAGCTTACGGGAGTCCCTGCGAAGACGCTGCCGAGGATTATTCTTAAAAGCAGTATTATCCCCGCGTCGCGTTTCCCTATCAGCGAAACGGCGACGAGCGTGATTATGTTGGCAAGTCCGAGCTTTATCCCCGGGACGGGAACGGGAGACGGTATCTGCGCTTCAAGGATAAAAATGATCAGCGACAGCGCCGTCAGAAGCGCGTCGACCGCCGTTCTTTTGAGCTTTGAATTTATTTCCATATCCGTTACCCGACGACGGCGTCGGTGACGTCTTTTTCACCGTCGTTTTCGATTTTAATTTCGACCCTGTTCGGAAGGCAGATGATTGGATGCGATCCGTTTTTTATCTTGCCCTGTCTTACGCAGAGCTTGTCGGGACAGTCCGCCGACTGCATCGAAACAGCGCCGTTTTCGACAAGTACGACGTTGCCGCCGAGGTCTATGGTATACGCTTCCGACACCTTGTCGAGGTCTATCCTGTATAGCTCCTTTCCGTTTTGAGAGATCACCGCGACGTTCCCGCCGAAGGGCACAAAACGGAAAAGCAGGAGAACGGCGGTGCAAATGACGGCCGCCGCGGAAATAATGATTATAAGAAGCTTGTTTGACGGGCGGGAAGAAGCTCCCGCATTATTATTTTGCATATTCAAATCCGCTGTCATCCGATACGGTAAAAGCCGAGACAAGGCCGTCGGTGACGGTTATTTTTTTATCGTCCGTTATAAATACCGCTTCAAAGCCGCCGTATTCCCTGTAGTATTCCATGGCCTTGTCGAGCCCGAGCACGAAAAGGGCGGTCGAGAGCGCGTCGGCGTATGTTCCGTCGTCGCAGACGACGGTGACGGAGATAAGTCCGCTTTCCGCGGGACGTCCCGTTTTCGGGTCGATTATATGGTGATATCTTTTGCCGTTTTTTTCAAAATATCTTTGGTATCCTCCGGAGGTGACGACAGACGTTTCGCCTAACTTTAAAGTGCCGACTGTCTTTGTGCCCGGCTCCGTAGGGTCGACGACGGCGACGTTCCATTTTGAGCCGTCGGGTTTTGTTCCGACGGTACGGACATTTCCGCCGAGAGATATTACCGCCGACTTGACGCCTTTGGAGATAAGCGTTTCGGCGGCGCGCTCTGAGGCGTAGCCCTTGGCAACGGCGCCGAGATCGATTTCAGCATTTTCGGGAACGCTTACGCTGTCTTCGCTTATCTTTACCGACGACCAATCGACATTTTTTAAAAGCGAAGCGAGCTTGTTGTCGGTCGGGACGGTATATTCTTTTGAGATGAAGCCCCACGCTTTGACGACGGGGAAAACGGTTACATCGAGAGCGCCGCCGCTTTTTTCGGAGACGTCGAGCGAGACCTTTAAAGGAGTCAGCAGATCGTCGTCCGCTTTGACGGGCTTTCCTCCCGACGAGTTCAGCTTATATACTTCGCTTTCTTTTCCGGAATATGAAAGCTTTTTATCAAGCTCTCTTATCGTTTTCGCCGCCGTATCGAGCGCAGCGGAGGTATCCTTTCCGTACGCGGTCAAGGTCATGACGGTGTCCATCGCAAAAACGGTCTTTGTGTTTTTAACGTCTTCTCCGCATGAGAAAAGGGAAAGCAAAAGAAGATGACATATAAAAAGCGTAGCTGCTCTGAAAAGCTTTTTGCGCATTTTATTTTTTGGGAGTGATGACGGATTTTCCGCCCATATAAGGCCTTAACACCTCGGGGATATTTACCGTTCCGTCGGCGTTCAGGTTATTTTCGAGGAACGCGATGAGCATTCTCGGCGGAGCAACGACCGTGTTGTTGAGGGTATGGGGAAGGTAATTTTCGTTTTCGCCCTTTACGCGGATCTTGAGACGTCTCGCCTGAGCGTCGCCGAGGTTGGAACAGCTTCCGACCTCGAAATATTTCTTTTGTCTCGGGGACCATGCCTCGACGTCGATGGATTTGACCTTAAGGTCGGCAAGATCTCCGGAGCAGCATTCGAGAGTCCTTACGGGGATATCCATGGAGCGGAACAGATCGACCGTATTTTGCCAGAGCTTGTCGAACCACATTTTGCTGTCCTCCGGCTTACAGACGACGATCATCTCCTGCTTCTCAAACTGATGTATCCTGTAGACGCCTCTTTCTTCTATTCCGTGAGCGCCCTTCTCTTTTCTGAAGCAGGGTGAATAGCTCGTGAGCGTCTGAGGAAGAGATGCTTCGGGAACTATCGTGTCGATGAATTTTCCTATCATGGAATGTTCGCTCGTGCCGATAAGATAGAGGTCCTCGCCCTCGATCTTATACATCATGGCGTCCATCTCGGCGAAGCTCATGACGCCCGTGACGACGTTGCTCCTTATCATGAACGGAGGCACGCAGTATGTGAAGCCTCTGTCGATCATGAAATCGCGAGCGTATGCTATAACGGCGGAATGAAGCCTCGCGATATCGCCCATGAGATAATAGAAGCCGTTTCCGGCGACCTTTCCGGCGCTTTCGATGTCGATGCCGTTGAAGCTCTCCATTATATCGGTGTGGTAAGGGATATCGTATTCCGGAACGACCGGCTCGCCGAAGCGCTCGATCTCGACGTTTTCGCTGTCGTCCTTACCTATCGGGACGGTCTCGTCGATTATATTTGGGATCGTCATCATTATCTTGGTGATCTTTTCGGAAAGCTCGGTCTCATCCTGTTCGAGACGCGCGAGAGTCTCGGCCGCCTCGGTGACCTGCTTTTTAGCCTCCTCGGCCTCATCCTTCTGGCCGTGTGCCATGAAGAAGCCGATCTGCTTTGAGATCTTGTTCCTGTTGGCGCGAAGGGAGTCGGCCTGTGTTTTGGCGGCTCTGCAGCGGGAATCAAGCTCTATCACCTCGTCGACGAGGGGAAGCTTTTCATCCTGGAACTTGTTTTTGATGTTTTTCTTTACGATCTCGGGGTTTTCTCTTAAAAATTTGATATCAAGCATTTATTGACAGTCCTTTCAGATCAGATATATTATTTTATTTTTCAAGTCCGCCGAGCGCCTTGGCGATGCGTTCGAGATCTTCCTTGTCGTTGAAAGAGATCTCAAGAGTGCCGGTGTTGTTTTTTCCTTCGGCTACTCTTATTTTTCTTCCGAGCGCTTCGGACAAGGTCAATTCGACCTCGTTATAAAAGGCGTCGCGGCGCGAGGGCTTTTGTGAGGGCGCAGAGGAAGGTCTTAAAAGAGATTTTACGAGTCTTTCCGTTTCGCGGACGGAAATGTCCTTGTCGATTATCAAAGAAGCTACTTCGAGCATGTCGCTTTCATTCGGGAGCGGGATAAGCGCTCTCGCGTGGCCTGCCGAGATTTTTCCGTCCCTGACAAGATCAAGCACCGACTGCGGGAGCTTAAGAAGCCTTAATGAATTTGCGACGGCGGGACGCGACTTTCCGACCTTTTCCGCCGCCTCCTCCTGGGTCAGGGAGAAATCGTCCATCAGCTTTTTGTAGCCCAGCGCCTCCTCAAGAGGATTCAAGTCCTCGCGCTGTAAATTCTCTATCAGCGAAAACACCGCCGCTTCGTCGTCGGTCATTTCCCGGACGACCGCCGGCACCTCCGTCAGTCCCGCGAGCCTTGCGGCGCGCCATCTTCTTTCGCCAGCGACGAGGGAATATGTCCCTCCCGCCACGGGACGAACGAGAAGCGGCTGAAGGACGCCGTATTTTGAGATGCTTTCGGTAAGCTCCGAAAGCGAATCGTCGTCAAAGGTCTTTCGCGGCTGACCGCGGTTCGGCTCAATATCCATGAGCTTTATCCTGACGGCGCTTGATGAACTTGTGTTTTCCGCCGCGTTGTCGGCGAAAAGGGCGTCGAGACCGCGTCCGAGCCCGCTTTTTTTAACAGCCATTTTGTCGCCATACGGTACGGGATGGGACGAGACGTTCCGTTCCCGCGTCCTGTACCTTTACCTTTCGTTTTAATTTTAAGCTTTTTATTATTTCGTTATCGTTTCGGTGATTTTCCGTTTATCGAGAGAAATTCCTCCGCGAGCGCCTCGTATGCCGCCGCGCCCTTGGAGCTTCTGTCGTAATACATGACGGGCTCGCCGAAGCTCGGAGCCTCGGAAAGTCTCACATTTCTCGGGATGACGGACGCGTAGACCTTTTTCGGGAAGAATTTTTTGACCTCGTTCACGACCTGCTGCGTAAGGTTGAGACGGCCGTCATACATCGTTAAAAGCACGCCCTCGAGCTCCAGCATCGGATTGTAGAGACGTTTAACCTGTCTCACCGTCGACATGAGCTGTGTCAGTCCCTCGAGCGCGTAGTATTCGCACTGTATCGGGACAAGGAATGTGTCGGCGGCGCAAAGGGCGTTAAGAGTTATTATACCGAGCGACGGGGGACAGTCAAGGAAGATGAAATCGAAGTTGTCCTTTGACGGAGCGAGTATCGTCTTGAGCTTTGACTCCCTTTTTTCGGAATCGACAAGCTCAAGCTCCGCGCCGGCTAAATTCATGCTTGACGGAGCTACGCAGACATTTTTGTACGACGTTTCGATAATGACGCTGTCCATCGGAAGGCCGTTCACGATAGAGTCGTAGACCGAGGTCTGAAGCCCGCGTTTATTTATGCCGAGGCCGCTCGTCGAGTTGCCCTGCGGATCGATATCTATTAAAAGCGTTTTATATCCCGCGTCGCCTATCGCCGCGGTCAGATTGACGGCGGATGTCGTTTTGCCGACGCCGCCCTTCTGATTTACTATCGCTACGGTTTTTGCCATTTGATACACTCCCGAATAAAACATAAACTGAATACAAATTATAACACATCATTTAAAATATTAAAAGAGAAATCGACAAAAAAACATGAAAGATGTCGCTAAATTTTCCGAAAATCGGGAGCCGAACGTAAAAATTCCGAAAAATCGGCGAACAAACCTTATATGTCCGGTATATTTTTGCCGCAAGGCGCTTTGTTTTTCCGCGTATCGGGGGAAATTTCGGGAAAAATTTTTTCGCCTTCGCCGACATAACG
>JAILLJ010000180.1 GCA_024693205.1 Clostridiales bacterium
TTCATCTAAATGCGACAGCCCCTTCATACAGGCAAACCTGCTTATATATGAAGGAATGGTGATAGGCGGAGACGTCTGTTCCATTGAGCTTAACGGATTTATCGGCGGCTTTGACTTCCCGACCGAAACGGAAAGAACGTCTGTCTCCGTCACGTCGTATCTCTCGGAAGCGATTTAAAAAGACGTCGTTGAAAAACAGAATGATATATGTTATGATTTGAGCGGTACGAGGAATAATAAGCCGCGACAGGTCATTTAAGCCCGATGATCTCCGGCAGAGCGCTTACGTTCTCTATACGGATATCGGGTTTTTCCGTTTCGGGATATACCCATGTCCCCGTCGTCATCACCCATACGGGGATATAGCCCGCTTTACGCGACGCGTCAACGTCAAATATCGGATGATCTCCGACATACATCAGCTCCTCCGGCTTAAAGCCGAGTCTTTCCGCCATGGCGAGAAAAGGCTCGGGCGACGGTTTTCTCTTTCCGAACTCACCGCTTATGATGATCTCGTCAAAACAGCCGTCGTCAAGTCCGAGCAGACGGAGCTTCGCGCGCTGTACCTCTCCCCTGCCGTTTGTGATAAGCCCCGTTTTTATACCGTTTTCACGCAGCATTTTAAGCGTCGGCTTCGTAAACGGGTAAGGAACGGCGATCTTCGTAAACATGTCAAGAAGATATTCCGAATATTCCGAAAGCGACGGAGCGGTTTTGAACATCCCCTTTTCGGTAAGATAAGCTAAAATGCGATCCCAGCCGAAATGGACAAAGTGTTTGTCAGCGTATGTTATAAGCTCCGCCGCCTTTTCGGCGGTCATTCCCTCCGATACATCGAAATGAACGACGAAATCCTTCATTATCTCCGCGAGGGTAGCGTATCTGTCAAAAAGAGTGTGGTCGAGATCGAATACGACGCCTTTTACATTAACCATATTTTTCCGCGGATGTTCCGCTTTCTCTCCTTTATTTGATTTAAAAAGAGGTGATCCCTTGAAGCCTATGTATCTGCCCGATGAAATAAAAACAATAATGTCTTCTCTTTCGGACGGCGGCTTTGAAAACTATGTCGTCGGCGGATGCGTAAGAGATCATCTTATGGGCAATACGCCCAACGACTATGACATGACGACGAACGCCCTGCCCGAACAGGTCAAGGACTGCCTCGGTGAATACAGGATAATAGACACCGGGATAAAGCACGGTACCGTCACGGTGATAATAAACGGTATGCCCGTTGAGATAACGACCTTCAGGACCGACGGGGATTATAAAGACAACAGACATCCCGACTCCGTGAGCTTTACCGGCAATATCAAAGACGATCTTTCGCGCCGCGACTTCACCGTGAACGCCGTCGCCTATGCGCCGCAAACGGGCTTCGTCGACCTCTTCGGCGGAAGAGACGATATCGAAAAAAAGCTAATACGCTGCGTCGGCGATCCCGATAAAAGATTTAACGAGGACGGGCTCAGGATACTTCGGGCGATGCGCTTCGCGTCTCAGCTCGGATTTATTATCGAGCCGGAGACGTCAAAAAGCATACACAAGAACAGAGAGCTTCTTAAAAACATATCCTCCGAGCGGATCCTGTCGGAGCTTTATAAGCTCCTTTGCGGCGAAGGCGCCTCATATATTATATCCGACTACGCCGACGTAATCAAGATATTTATTCCGTCTCTCAGTACCGATGAGCGATTTTACGAAACGGTCAAGGGCATAAACAGACTTCCCGCGGATAAAATACTCCGGACGTCGCTGCTTTTTGACGGCATGTCAAAGGAGCATTGTACCGAAGCCCTGCGATTTCTTCGCGCCGATAAAAAAACGATCAAAGCCGTATCGGAACTGTCTGAAATAAGAGACGCCGACGTCGGGACGACGCGACAGGAAATAAGACGGTTCGTCTCTGACAATTCATTTACGGCGCTCGAAAGACTTATCGCCCTCAGGCGCGCCAAGGGGACGGAGCCTCAAAAAACCGATCTTGCGGAAAAACTCATGGAAGAGGTACGAGCCGACGGCGACTGCGTATCGCTCGCCGACCTCAAAATAAACGGAAGAGACATAAAAAAACTCGGCGAGAGCGACGGAGTCAGGATAGGAGAAATAATAGAAAGGATCTACGGCCTTGTCCTCGACGGGAGCCTTAAAAACGAAAGAGAAATACTCATTGCCGCCGCTTCGGAGATCATCCGAAAGAGTTTCTGAACACTTTTTACAAAAATGTCCCTTTATTTAACGGACATATTCTTTTAACCTTGTTGAAAACCGAACAAATCCGCGTT
>JAILLJ010000181.1 GCA_024693205.1 Clostridiales bacterium
GGGGCTGTCGCATTTAGATGAAGACGCCGTTTTCTTCGCCCGATAGGCGTATAAAGATACGTCGAGGGCGAAAAAACGGCGAGAAAAGAATCATAATTCAAAACACATTTTTCTATATTAAAACGAAACAGGGCTGTTTTCCAAAT
This sequence comes from Clostridiales bacterium, assembly GCA_024693205.1. Taxonomy (GTDB): domain Bacteria; phylum Bacillota; class Clostridia; order Oscillospirales; family Acutalibacteraceae; genus UBA1425. Next base: position 147 of record JAILLJ010000181.1, read on the forward strand.
TTCTCCGGATAAACAGTCCCTGTTTTTATTTATTCTTTTCGTTCTTCGCTAAATGCGACAGCCCCTTTGCCGCCTTGATAATGCCCTGCGAGATCTCGTCTATATTGTTATCCGTCCAGTCGGGATCGACGAGGATGAATACCGTTCGCGCAAGAAGGTCGAGCGTCACGGGATACCTCTCGTTTTTATAATCCGGCAGATGATCCGCGTTTTCAGGGAAGCGGAACGGATCCATCTCGGGACGGAATGCGCCGCGTTTTTCGAGTATCGCCGTCCAATGGTCGTAGATATGCTTGCCCGTGTCGATGGGAAGATAGTTGCCGACACCTATCGACGCCGAGAATTGTCTCGCGCTCTGTTCGTCCTTAAAGACAACGGGAAGCGTCGTTCCGCAGTCGCCCTCAATATCGTTGGACGGGCTTATCCGGCAAACGTTTCCGATAAGCTCGGTCAATGCCCTCTTGTTTTTGCGAAGATCGAAAAGTATATCGTCGAGCTTCAACAGCTGCTGATGAAGTATCGCCGCGGATATCTCGTTCGTACGAAATTCCGTGCCGCAGAATTGAGGCTCTGTCACGTCCTTAAGCTGATCGCCGAAGAAGGCTATCGCGCTCGAGTCATGGTAAATGAGCGCTCTCTCGTATATTTTATCGTCGTTTGTAATGAGCGCGCCGCCCTCGCCCGCCGTTATTATCTTAAACTGATTGAAGCTGAGCGCGCCGGCGTTTCCTATAGCTCCGAGACGTTTTCCTTTATATGAACCGCCGTCGGCCTGGCACGCGTCCTCGAGGATCATTATCCCGTTTTCGTCAGCGAGCTTTTTTATCTCGTCCATGGCGCATGGGAAGCCCTGGATATGGACGGGGATAATGCACTTCGTTCGCGGATTTATCTTTTCCGCTGCCTTTTCGGCGCTCATGGTATATGTCTCGTCGATGTCGACGATTACCGGCACAGCGCCCGCGGCAACGACCGCCATCGCCGTTGCGATATATGTATAAGCGGGAACTATGACCTCGTCTCCGGGGCCTATCCCCATTCCGATGAGCGCGGAAGCCAGAGCGCCCATGCCCGACGTCACGAGCAGCGCGCGTTTGACGCCGAATTTTTCACGCATCAGCTCCTCGCACTGTTCTGTCTCGTGCATTGCGTCGTTTATCTTAAAAAGATTTTTGCTTTCGATAACTCTTGCGACAGCGTCGATCTCTTCTTTTCCGATACGGAACATATAAACACCTCGATGTCCCTTAAAGTCTATCACAAATCATTTGCAGTTACAACATGTTTATAGCCTTGTTTGATAATTACCATCCCAAAAAATTCCGCACAGCTCCGAACGCGATAAGAAGAGCCGCCACGGCTATTGCCGTATATTTCGGCGCTCCGTGTAAAAGGCGGTCGCCCGTTTTGATATAGCCGACGCACGACGAGACCGCTATATAGACGCCGACCGGCAAAAGACACAGCACCGCGCGGTTTTGAATAAACGCCTCTTTGAGATCAAGCCGAAGCAGAGATATACACATCCTCGACACGCCGCATCCGGGACATTTAAGACCTGTCGCCAAACGGATCGGACACGGTATCGCAAAACGCGTAAATCTATATAAAACGGCATAAAATAAGCCTGCGCACAGCAGAATGACCGATGTGCGCAGAACTCTTTTTAAACGCTTTGATCGTCCCTCATCAAGCATTGTCGGGAGAAGCCATTAAATTCAGCTCGTTCTGGATAAGCGCCATGGATATAATGCCGGCGCTGAAAAATCCGAGGACAAGATAAAGTATCTCGAGGTTTTCTTTTTCGATCATACCGCGTACCTTCTGGGCGTAGCGGATCTTTTTGCCCGCCTGATAATACCAATAGAGCGTATAGATGCCGCCCGTCACCAATCCGAGAAGGAATGTTACGACGCCTGAAAACGATGTCTGATCATTCGCGGCGCGGTTCACGTCGTCCACCTGTTTGATGAACCAATATATGTTGTAGATGCCGCATGTCACGATCGAAAGGATTATAGCCGTGGCGATCTCCCTGCGCTGTATACCGCAGTCATAGAAATGCGGCTGTCCCGCATATGAGTATCCGCCGTTTTGATAAGGAGGCGGAGCTTGGTAAGAATTTTGTCCCCCGAAATTGGGATCGAATCCGGGCTGTGGCTGCTGCGGCTGCTGAGCTTGCTGCGTCGGAGGAGCAAACGGCTCGGCGGGCGCGCCGCATGATTGGCAGAATCTGTTGCCGTCGGGTATTTCCGCACCGCATTTTTGACAATACATAATAATTCCTCCTGTTATGTTGTTTTTTATTTTGTTGCTTTCAGTATAACATGAATTATTTGACCCGTCAATGTACAGAAAGTAAAATAATTATGACTTTTCAAATAATGTTCGATCATTGACAGCAAAAGCCGAAAATGGTAAAATCAGCTCGTCAATGACCTTTAATGAAAAGAGGCTGAAACATGAAGATATATGACTGTCACCTGACCTACGGAGCTTCCGTAAACATTCAGCCGTATAAAAACTGCGACACGTTTTCCGATCTTCTCGACGCTGTCGACGTCTCGGAGATAGACGGCGGGCTCGTTCGCTGCCGCTACTCCGACAACGTGGGCGTACGGTACGGAAACGGCTTCGCCGCGAGAGACGTCCGCTCGGCGCTCGATAAGGGCATTTTCATGCGCGGCGTATGGGCTGTTTTGCCGCCCTACACCGACGAGACGCCGAAGCCCGAAGCGCTTTTCGATGAAATGAAAAAGAACAATATCGGCGCGGTATATATAAACCCCTCCGTTCACAGATACGTTCCCGACATGCTTACGCTCGGCAAAACGCTCTCGGTCATCGAGGAAAACAAAATACCGATCATATTAAGCACGGAATACGGCGTTTCGATGGAGCTTATCTATAAGATAATGAGGGCTTTCCCGCGCCTTCGCGCGCTTATATCCGATACGGACTGCTGGCCCAACGCGAGACGACTCTATCCTCTTATCTCTGAATACGAAAACGCCGTTCTCGATCTCTCGTACGTCATGGACGCCGGCGGCATAGAGGACATGACGTCACGCTTCGGAGCCGAAAAGCTCCTGTTCGGTACGGGCTTTCCCGCGAGATATCCCGGCTCCGTACTCGCGATGGTGCGCGGCGCCGACATAAGCGAAAGAGAAAGAGAGCTCATCCTCGGCAAAAACCTTGAAAATATCCTGTCGGAGGCGAATTTATAATGATAAACAAAAACAGCGAACTGGCTCGCGCCTTTTGGGAGACAGGAAAGCTTCCCTGCAGGATACTCGATTTCCACGCCCATATGGACGAGCATCCCCAGATTTATTTTCCGTTCTCCTCCGCCGACGAAATGGTAAAGGACATGGATAAAAACGGCGTAGAGCATCTTTTCTTCTGCGGCCATCTCGCCCTCGACGATCCGCTTTACGGCGAACAGTACAACGTCACGGCCGTCAAAAAACATCCCGACAGACTCAGAGCATACCATATCCTCCATTCGCGCCACCTCGACGCCGAAAGAGCGATAACCGACGTCGAAAACAACCCCGATATTTACGTCGGATTCAAAATACTCGGCGACTACAACGAATTTCCGATAAACGACCCGATACATTTCCCCTGCTACGAATATCTTAACAGGACAAAAAAACTGCTCCTGCTTCACACATGGGGAGGTTCGGCCTATGACGATTTCGGGAACGTCGCCGATATTGCCGAACGCTTTCCCGATATCACGATAATCTGCGGTCACTCCTTTTTCGGCAATCACAAAAAAGGGATCGAGGAGACGAAAAAATATCAAAACGTCTACTATGAGCTTACCGCTATACCGATAGTCCGCGGATATCTTGAGGACATCGTAAACGGCGCGGGCAGCGAACGTGTGCTTTTCGGCACCGATCTCCCGTGGTTTTCGACGCTTCACGGCGTCGGCATGGTGCTCTCCGCCGATATAAGCGACGAGGACAGACTCAATATCTTTTACAGAAATGGCGAAAAAATATACAGTCGTCTCGGACTTTGGGGAAAATAACAGGGCATATGGACGAATATTGACAACATATGCCCGATGTGCTTTACAAATCGTACAAGATATAGTATGATATTATCAAACAGGCCGGATCGCGGCCATGAAAGTAGAGGTAAGAAATGAAACAGTTCAACATCGTAAAAAGGTATTTTGACCTGAGCGGTCAGGTCGCAGTCGTCACCGGCGCTTCGACAGGTCTCGGAGTGCAGATGGCAAAGGCTCTTGCCGACGAGGGCGCAACTCTCGTTCTTCTCGCAAGAAGACAAAATCTTCTCGACGAAAACGCCGAACAGATCAAAAAAGAATTCGGCGTCGAAGCCGTCGGTTACGCTTGCGACATAACAAAGACGGAAGACGTCGAAAAAACAGTCGACGCGATACTCGCCCGCTTCGGAAGGATCGACATCCTCATCAACAACGCCGGAACAGGCGCCGTAGCTCCCGCGGAGGATATCACTGACGATCAGATGCAAGACGAATTTGACATCGACCTTTTCGGATCGTTCAAGGTAGCACGCTCAATAGTGAAAAAGGCCATGCTCCCCGCCGGATACGGAAGGATCATCAACATTTCCTCCATGTACGGCCTTGTCGGAAACAAGATCGCTCCCGCATCCCCCTACCACGCCGCTAAGGGCGGTCTCGTAAACCTTACGCGCGCTCTTGCCGCCGAATGGGGCTCGAAAGGCATCACGGTAAACGCCATCTGCCCCGGATATTTCGAGACGCCGCTCACAAAGGAGACGCTCGATTCCCCGACATTCCAGGCATACGCCAAAACGATGATCCCCGAGGAGAGATACGGAAAAGAGGGCGAGCTTGATACAGCCGCTATCTTCCTTTCTTCCCCGATGTCATCATATGTAAACGGCGTTATCCTCCCCGTCGACGGCGGATATACCTGCATGTAACATTTGATCCGCGCAAAACAAATTCGCCTTACGGCGAGCTAAATTCGGCTACGCCGAGCTAAATTTGCTTCGCAAGCTAAATTCCCTTCGGGAGCTAAATTCGCTCCGCGAGCTTATGGGCGAATTTAATTTAGCTGAAGCCGTAAGGCTTCAATTTAGCTGCGAGCGAAGCGAGCAATTTAGATCTTAAAGCATATAACCCACCATGACACTTTCACATCAGAAAGACGTCAGGTGGGTATTTTTATTTGCTTCCTTATGTCGGGGCTTCTTCCGTCCGTTTTTTAATTATTTATTCCTTATCCTTTTGTTCTCCGTGTCGTTTTTCAAAGCACTCCGCGCCGTATTTGAAGATTATCGACATAACGATCAGGGCTACTCCCGTTCCGGCGGAAGCGAAGTCCGTAAGATCCGTTTTATCTATATCGCCCAATACGTTATTCATAACGGAATTTATTATGCCCGAGGTTATCACAGCGGCAAGCGGAAGAGCTATCGCAAGTATACCGAGCCTCAGCATCTCCTTAGCTCCCCTCTCGGTAAACGGAGTCCCGTCCTTCAGCTCGTTTTTAAAATAACTGTAGGCGAATTTTGAGAGTATACCCTGAAAGACGCATATCGCTATGCCCGTCGCCATACCGGCGTACATCTGATTTACCGAAAGTCCCTCCTCGCTTTGGATGAGGCCTCTTATATTCACTCCGCCGAGCTTGAACGCTTCGTCCGCGCCGAGCGAAAATGATATTATGCCGACGGCGCAAAAAACCGCTCCCACTATGCAAAAAATGTATACTATTTTGCTGAGTATCTTTCCGATCTTTGCGATCGTTTGTATCGTTTTTAATGTTTTGTCCATGATATTCCTCTTTTGATCCTTTCTTTTCTGAGTCCGATGTGAAAATATCGGCGTTATTATCCCGCCGTATGTCCGAAATATTTTATCACATCCCCCTCAAAAAATCAATTTTTCTTTTACCTGTATGAAAAACATGTCGAACAACTATATTTTGTGTAAATCCTTGTTTTTTACTTGACAAAAGCGGAATATATATGTTATATTTAATCGATATTAGGTTGATGTTTTATGTCCGTTTGTTAAAGTTATATTTAGAAATTATTAGAAATTATTCCTGACAGGAGGCTCTTTCCTATGTACTGTCCCGAATGCGGCACGAAAAATCCCGATGAAAACAAATACTGTCTTAACTGCAGCGCAAGGCTGATAGATAATTCCGTAGCTTCGGGCGCTGCGCCGGCATTTGACATTCACAGGGTCAAATCGGATCTCGGCGCCGTAAGAGGAAAAGCGCGAAACGCTCTCGAAAAGGTCGACAAAGAAAAGGCGTCCGCATCCTTCGATAACTTGACCCGAAACAAAAAGCTTCTCCCCGCTCTCGGCGTTACAGCGGCCGTTATCGCCTTAGCGGTGATTTTCGCGGCGGTCGGAAAAAGTATTACGAGCCCGAAAAATATCGCCGATAAATATTTTAAAAGCTATATCTCGGCGAACTACGAAAAAATGTATTCCTGCCTCGACGTCACCGATTCGGAATTCGTGAACAAAAACACGTTCGCGGTATATATGCAAAACCGTTCCGACAGCCTCACGGACGTAACGAATTACGAACTGACCGAGCTTTACGGCGACAGCTACTATAACGACGTCGCCGAATCAGCCGATCTCAAAAAGACGTTTAACGTGACATATTACATCAATGGCAAGAGCAGCGGCAACTACATGAATATCGTTTTGATAAAGTCAAGCGATAAAAAGCTGTTTTTCTTTGACGACTACAAGGTCACTCTCGAAAATCTCGTCGTAAACAACGTTAAGATACTCACTCCCGCCGGAGCAGAAATAACATTGGACGGGGTAAAGATAGATAAAAAATACCGCGAAAAGGCGAGCGAGGAAACGTCCTGGTGCGACGTCTATACGGTCTCCGCTATGTTCGGCGGAGAACACGCGTTTCTTGTAAGCGGCTCGGTCTACAAGGACAGCGAGGTGACCGAATATGTCGCCGGAGGGTCGGAAATAACTCTGACCGCGGAGCTGAGCAACGCCGCCGTTCTGACGCTGAAAACGCGTTCCGAATCCGTCATAAAGGCTTTCTATACCGGAGCGTCAATTAAAAAACCATTCGGCGAATTGGGGATAGTCGACGGGACGGGCGAGATCGAAGAAAAATATAACGAGCTGACCGATCAGTTCAGCGAGAAAAACGTCATAGAGGGCGTCGTCACAAAGACAGAGTTTGATTCCGTTTATGCCGACAACGCCGGTAATTATTCCGCTGACGCCGACATCGAATATACATATAATTATTCGCAGACCGGTTATGACGGGATCAAAAAGGTCAACACGGACACCGGCTTCGCAAACGTCGTCGTGACATTTTCTTTCGACGCGGACACATCCGAATTTACTTTAATAAAAGTTGATATTTAAAAATTGATATAATTGATCGGAGGAATATAAATGGCAAAGTTTTGTACAAAATGCGGTAAACCGCTTGAGGAATGCACATGTCAGCAAAGACAGCCCCAACCTGCCCCGCAGCCCCAAAGAAGAGGAAAATTCTGCACAAAATGCGGAAAGCCGCTCGAATTATGCACATGTCAAAAGATCGCTGACAAAGGCTCGGGCAAACATATCGGCGACGCGGTAAAGGACTTTTTCGGATTCAGCGAATCCGACGTCACCGAAAAAGAGGACTACTGTGAGATCGGAAAGAAAATTATCCCCGATTTTGCCGCGCCCTGCGAGGGCGAATTCCCCATAAAGCAGTACGAGGTCGGACGTATACGCAGAAGATCCAACCTGAGCCGCGGCTTTTGCAGGATCATGGTGACAAACAGGCGTATTATCCAAAGGACGGTCGGCCGCTCGATCATCGGCAAGGACATCCAATATCAGGAATTCGACATAAACGACATTGCGGGCTTGACCTTTAAACGCGGAAAACAGTTCTCCTTCGGAGATTTTATTCTCGTGCTTGTCGTCTCCGCCGTCTGTTACGGTCTCGGCTCGCTGTTAGGTCTTATCGGAGCTAAAATGAGCGCCGTTGTCGCGCTTGTCTTCGGCATCATCTTCGCTCTCCTCGCTATAGGCGCCTGGGCATATTTCAAATTCTTCCGTAGACAGACGTCAAACGTCCTGTTCGCCTGCGCCTTCGCTTTCGCGGCCGGTACGCTTTCAAGCTCCCTTACGAATTACGGATTTGCGATAGCTCTTACATGCATCGTCGGGATAATGTATTTATACTACTGGATAAGAAGCTCTCTCCTGCCATCCATTTCGATCATCGTAAGAACGCGCTTCTATGCCGACAGCGCCGCTCAGATCACATCCACATTAAAGAGAGCCTCCGACATTAAACTCGGCGCCGTAGTTCTTCCCGGAAAAGATACGGAAAAGGCGCTTAAAGAGATGGGCGCTTTGATACTCGATCTTCAGCTTCACGGAGACCGCGCGATAAACAAGTGGGTCCCCACACGCGCTCCCAGCTACGAATAATACGTATTACTCATTCTGTTTTTGAAACAACACCTTTAATGTCAAATCAAATGACAGCGATCGGAAGGACGAAAGTATAATGAAAATTTGTTCAAAATGCGGTACAAGAAATGACGATGACGCCCTGTTCTGCGAGGAATGCGGCAACAGACTGACGGAGCAGAGGGAAAGCGTTCCCGATACCTCCGATTTTGATAACGACTACGATCCCGGTTACGGCTCGGACAATGGTTACGATACCGACGCCGATAACGATAACGCGTCGGATATCGAATGGGAAAGATTTATGGCGTGGAAAAACGAGTCTTCCGAAATCTCCGATACGGATGACTACGATCAGTCCGACGGCTTATATGAAGCGCCCGAGGCGGAAGACGAAAACGACGCTCCCTACGGCTTGGAGGACAACGGCTTTGCATATGACGAAACGCCGTATTACGAGCCCGGCGAAACAGACGCCGACGCTCCGCAGGACGAAAACGCCGATGACGGCGTCTATGATCACGCCCCTGAAAATGAAAACTATGACGGCGGATATTCATACGGCAACGAAGTTTCATACGACCCCGACGCCGATTACGAAAACGTCGGCTACGACAACTCCGGTTACGATGACTCCGATTACGGCGACTCCGGTTACGGTGCTCCCGTAAATACGGGAAACGCTTTCCGCTTTAAGCCGCGCGGCGAGGAATTTGAGGATTTCTTTTCCGGCAGAGACGAAAGCTTTTCCGACGACGGCGTCAGAAACAGTTGGCAGGAATCCTCTTTCGGGTACGACAAATACGATCCCGACGAATACTACGACGACGAAACGCCGGGGTACGAAAACGACGGCGACGACTACGAAGAGGTTGACGAACCCTATGACGACGAGGAAACGGCGCCGCGCAGACGTCCGTCCGGAAAGAGAAGAAAGAAAAAATCCGGTAATACAGGCTCTATCGTAGCACTTATCCTCGTTTTGCTCGCTCTCTTTACGCTCCTTAACTACATGATAGGTACCGATCTTATAAACGGGCCGGATAACTCATTCGTCGAAAAGTATCAGTCCGTTCTTCTGAAGGTCGTTAAAAAAGACAACAAAACAAACGATGACGATAAACCGAGCGTTACGGTCCCCGAATCGACCGCAGCCGCGCCGAAGGTCCCGACGACAAAGGTCAACGATACGACTATCTGGGATCCCGACAACAGCGGTCTTCCCGAAATGACGACGGCGTCCGAACAGACGTCAACGACGTCGGCGACCACGACCACGTCTGCGACTACGACGACCGCGCCCGAAACGACGACGTCATCCTCCTCGTCGGGCAATAAATCATACCGCGTCAACGTGTCCGCCGGCGGTCTTAATTTCAGAGAATCGCCCTCGACGAGCGGAGCGGTCATAAGCGTCATACCCGACGATACCGTAGTCGTTGTTACCGAAGAACAAAACGGCTGGGGTCATATCTCTTACGGCGGAAAGAGCGGATGGATAAATATGAAATATGTCACGTCACAGTGATCTTAAATTAAATCAATAACAGTTAAACCGCTCCGCAGTGGTCAAGCTACGGGGCGGTTTTGTTTATTTTACGGCTTTAATAAACGATACGATCAAAGACTCACAGAATTTCAGTTGATTTTTTTATCCGCGTAGGGTATAATGAAAAAGAAGATAAAAGGAAGGGAGCGACCAGACGTGACGCCGAAAGCGGAAATCGAAAAAGCGATAAAAACTCTGCTTATAAAATACAACGCTGAATACGCCTTGTTATTCGGTTCCTATGCCAGGGGCGAGGAAACGACAGATTCAGATATTGACGTTGTTGTGTTCGGCGGTCACGGTTTCAAGAAGTCAAACATCTTTGCCTTTGCGGAGGACCTTCGTCAGATGACCGGAAAGAACGCGGATGTGTTTGAGATCTGCGAATTAGACGAGGGGACGCCCTTCTTTAACAGCGTTATGGAGGAGGGCATTAAGATCGCATGAAAACGTCCGATAATGAGAGGCTTAAAAAGATCGTCAACCTGTGGTCTGCTCTTCTGTCGCAGATGGAACAACACCGTATTACAAAGGATTCATTATTGAAAGATGAATTTTTGCAATAGGCAGTCACCACGCCGCTATATAATATAGGCGAACAGGTTTATTACCTGAGCCCGGAACTGAAGATCCGGTATCCTGATATTCCTTGGAGTGTGGTTTCAGGTCTTCGTCACAGGTTGGTTCACAATTACGACGGCATCAATTGGACGATCATTGTTGAAATCATATTCGACGAAATGGACGACTTTATTCGATCTGTTGAAGCAATCATAACCGATTAAAAAAAAAATTAAAACTTATTCCACGATCCCGCCTGCAACTTTTACAGCTGTAAGCGGTTTTTTGTTGCGGCTTTCATACGCAAATATTGAAATGCGGTGTTAAATATGCTATACTGATGAGTGAAAGATGAGAAGGAGCGTGCCGCGTGAAAAAGGATTTTATCGAAAAGCATCAGGAGCTTTGGAAAATAATCAAGTTTGTGTTTACCTCCTGCTCTACCGCAATTCTGGAAATGCTCGTGTTCGCTCTTTTGAACTATGTCATATTCAGGAGCATGAACGACAGCGCAGTCACCGGCAATCCCGTTCTTGAATTCCTCGGCATCCGCTACAAGGGATATATGTACTCATATTTTATTTCCGCGGTCATCGGATATACTGCTTCATATATCATGAACAGGAAGGTCACCTTTCACTCCGACACAAATATATTGCTGTCAACGGTGCTTTACGTCATAATGGTTGCCGTGACAATAACCTTCAACACATGGTCCGGAGGTTTCCTCGGCTCGTGGCTTCATGACAGCGGGCATGAAAACGTCGCTACGGTGATGCTGACGAAGCTGCTCGTCATGCTCGTCCCAACGCTCTGGACATATCCTCTCCAGCGGTTCGTTATCCACAAACCGAGAAAAACAAACATCGAGGCTGACGCCGATAAAACATCCGACGAAGCAAAAGAAGAGACAGCAGTATGATATACGGAATATTAGCGGGAATTTTTTGGGCGCTCGAAACAGTGACGCTCGGCAAAGCGCTGACGGCGGCGCCGTTTATATCTACCGAAAGAGCCGCGTTTCTCTCGCCGTTTATCAGCACTTTCATACATGATCTCTTTTCGGCGCTTTGGGCAGGACTTTTCAACGGCTGCCGCGGCGATCTCAAAAACGTTTGGCAAGCTTTCCTGACGCGAAGCGGAAAATTCGTCGTCCTCGCCGCTGTTATCGGCGGACCGGTCGGCATGACCGGTTATGTGCTCGCCATAAGATATATGGGCGCGTCTGTCGGCGCGGTAGCGAGCGCTGTGTTTCCTGCGATAGGCGCCGTCCTCGCCGTGATCTTCTTAAAGGAAAAGATGCCTTGGTACCGCTGGATCTTTCTGCTTTTGACGCTCGGAGGCGTTTACGGCCTGAGCTTTTCGCCGCAGCTCGATATAAGGAACTTCTGGCTCGGTCTTGTCGGCGTTCTGATGTGTTCATTCGGTTGGGGTATTGAAGCCGTTATCCTTGCAAAAGCACTGCGCGACACGTCGGTCAGAGGCGAGTTTGCCCTGCAAATTCGCCAGACTACCTCCTCTCTTGTCAGCGCCGCCGTAATACTGCCCGCGCTTCGCGGCTGGGGATTTACGGTCGATCTCTTTAAAAGCGGAAGCTCGAGCCTGTTTTTGCTCATCGCCGCCGCTGCTCTGTTTGCCACCGTATCTTATCTCTTTTATTATAAGGCGATCTCAAGGATAGGCGCGTCAAAGGCCATGGCGCTCGACGTCTCATACGCCGCCTGGGCGATCGTGTTTACAGTCGTTATTTTCCGCGACACAAGTCAGCTGACTCCACTTACCGTCGGGTGCGCGCTTATCGTTATCGTCTGCGGTATACTTGCCGCCGCCGATTTTTCAAAAAAGCCGTGCGCCGCGTAAGCTGTCTCGCCGGAACTATCATATACTGCCGGCGCGACGGAGGAAAATACCGGTCCTGCGGACAGAGCGGCTGTCCGTCCGAGACACGTTGGGGTCTTTTAAACGAGGACGGTTCCCCGAAGCCCGCCTTCGACGCAGTGAAGAGCGTTTTTACATCGGAAAAATTTTAAACAAAATTATATGATCTTTTTTTTAAACATATATCAAATCAGCCGTATCGGGCGCCGGCGCCCCACGGCAAGGACAAAGAATAATGACTTTGAAGGAGCGATATCCATGATAACTGTTGTGATGTGTGTATATAATACCGGAAATTATTTGCCGAAAGCCGTCGACGCCATGATAGTCCAGACCTACGCCGATTTCGAGCTTCTTATCGTTGACGACGGGTCTACCGACGGAAGCGGAAAGGTCTGTGACGAGCAGGCTTCGAGGGACGAACGTATCCATGCTTTCCACAAGCCCAACGGCGGTATCTCGACCGCCCGCAATTTCGGGATCGACCACTCAAACGGAGATTTTATCATTTTTCCCGATCCCGATGACTGGGTCGAGCCGAATTATCTCGAGCAGCTTCTCTCGATAAGGGAAAAGCACGGCGTCGATCTCAGCATCTGCGGACACTACGTCGATAAAGGAGATGACGTGAAGGTCTGGAATCCCGACGCGAAGGGACAGCTGTTCAACCGTGAACAGGCACTTATGGAAGCGATGATGCCCCATTCCTTCTGCGGCTACGCATGGAACAAGCTGTACAGTATGGACGTTATACGTAAAAACGGCCTGCGCTTTGACGAAAAGCTTCTTAATATAGAGGATCTTCATTTCGTCTACCTTTATCTTCAGTTTTGCGACTCCGTATATTACGACCCGACGCCCGTTATGCACTACAACAGGGGCAGCAGCGGCGTAACAACATATGATTCCCCGCTGACTCCGCGTAAGCTCAGCGGCCTTCAGCCATACGTCAGTATAGCGTCGATGGCGCACGACAAGTATCCTCAGGTCGAGAAAAAAGCGCTCGGTACGCTCGGCGACACCGCGCTTCAATATATCTACTTTTATTATCACTCGCATATGGATCAGCCCGAAACGCTCGCCCTCCTTCGCAAAACGCTTTCGGATAACCTGCCGTTTTTCCTCGAGGACAGTACATTTTCCCCTCAGCGTAAGCTCCTCGGAAGGATCGCCGTCGTGTCGCCCCGGACGTACTGTTTCATTTTTCAGACAAAGCGCAGTCTGCGCGATACGGTAAAAAAAATGATACGAAAAAAATGAGTCCGCCGTACCATGGCGAAACTATGAACCGAGAGGATATTATGAAAATATTGGAACTGTTTGACGGAAAGGTCAGAAACTGCGGCGAGGAATCTTTCGTATTCAGCGTTTTGCGTAACCTTGAGCTGCCCGAGGCGCAGATCGACTGCATGGTAATAGAGGACTTTATAAACGATGATTACCGCCGACAGCTGAGTCTTCGCGGCGGCGAAATATATGAGCTGGGACTGTCTCTCCATAAGACAAAACTGCATTACCACATCTACCGTCCCGCGCTTGAATTTTTGAAGGCGCATCGGTACGATATCGTTCATATCCACGCCAGCAGTATCGCCGCGCCGGCATTTTTGTCCGCGGCGGCGGCTAATTCGGGCGCAAAAAAGGTCATCGTTCATTCGCATGTCACGGGAAACAGTTCAAAGATAATGCACCTTATCATGAGGACGCTCGCCTCGGCCTCGATGCACCGCCATGTCGACGTATTCTGCGCCTGTTCCAGTGACGCCGCAAACTGGAAATTCGCTCCGAAAACAGCTCGAAATGCCATAATAATCAAAAACGGCATCGACACCGCTCGTTTTTCATTTTCTCCCGCCATACGCGAAAAACGCCGCGGGGAGCTTGGGATCGACAACAAAACGCTCGTCGTCGGCAACGTCGGCAGATTATCTCCCGAAAAAAATCAGATATTCCTGCTTCGCGTCTTTTCGGAGATCATAAAGAAGCGTCCCGACGCCCGTCTTCTTCTTCTCGGAGACGGCAAGGAACGCGAAAAGCTCGAAAAGGAAAGCGCCGCTCTCCCGAAGGAGAGCGTGATATTTACCGGAGACGTTTCCGACGTCCCCTCATACCTCCAGGCGATGGACGTCTTTGTTTTTCCCTCCCTTTATGAAGGCTTCGGTATCGCCGCGATAGAAGCCGAGGCCGCGGGGCTTCCGGTCGTAGCGTCCGAGGGAGTGCCGCGTGAAACCGATCTTACAGGACGGGTAACATTTCTTCCACTTTCCGCCGATCCCGCCGTTTGGGCAGACGCCGTGTTAAAAAGCGCCGACGCGCCGAGAACGGACGGCAGCGAAGCCGTCCGCGCCGCAGGCTATGACATGTCATACACCGTCGCGCAGATCGCGGAGCTTTATAAATGTTGAGAGATTAAAACCGGAAAGGACGATAGCCAATGAAACTCAGGCGACTGTTATCCGCTATCCTTGTTTTCACACTTCTGTTTACACTTTCGACGCCGGCTCTTGCCGCCGCTCCGACGATGGACGCGGCTTCTTCGTCGGCCGTTTCCGTCTCCGGCTTTACGGACTTTTTCCAAAACATATTAAAAAAGATCAAGGATCTCTTTATGGCGATAAAATTTTTCTTTGACGTTATCAAAACGCGTGTTCCGAATACCATGAACAAAAACGCCGTTCACATGCTTCGTTCCGTTACCGACACCATCGGCGACAGCTTTATCATCACAACAGATGACGGCAAGGTGATAGTCATAGACGGCGGCCAACGTACCGAAACGCCGTATTTCATCCGTTATCTGAAAACTGTAACGGGACAAAAAAGACCGCATATCGACGCATGGTTTCTCTCACATCCGCACGACGACCACTGCGAGGTCTTTTTGGAGATCGTCGAAAAACATGGACGCGAAGTTACCTTTGACAAGGTCTACGCCAATTTCCCGGAAGCGTCGTTTTATGAAGGCGAGGATGAATGGGCTGTCACCGTGCTTACGGATTATTACCGCCTGATGCCGCGTTTTTCCTCCAAGGCGGAGGAGCTTCACGAGGGCGATGTCTTCAATATCGGTACGGCGAAGTTCACGGTCTTTTATACATTTAATCCGGAATGGAAGCTCTGCAACTCCGCCTCAACGATCATGCGGATGGATCTCGGTAAAAAAAGGGTGATGTTTACCGGAGACGCATATGTGAATTCCGGCAACTACGTCGTCGAAAAATACGGCGAAAGCGGAGAGCTAAGGTCCGATATTTGCAAGATGGCTCACCACGGTCAGGACGGCGTTGACAGAAACTTCTATGAGGCTGTTTCACCGGAGGTCTGCCTTTGGCCGACGCCCTCGTGGGTATGGGACAACACAAACGGCAACCTTAAGACACTTGAGGTACGCGCATGGATGGAAGAACTCGACGTAAAGGAAAACCATGTCGCGAAAGACGGCTCGTATGTCTTGTATTTGGATTGACCGATTTTGTGATATCTATGTGATCTTTCAATAAAACAAAAAAGCATGTACCTGTTTAGCCGACTGCGGCGGATAGGTACATGTTTTTTATGGAACGGCGACAACCCCTCAGTCAGCCGCAGGAGCGGCTGACAGCGTCTCGCCTGCCGGCTCGGTCGGCGCTTCTGCCGTTGGCAGAGGCGTCCACCGGACACCCGCGCTCCTTACTCAGGGGAGCCTCAATCAGCCTTCCCTTGGGGGAAGGTGGCCGAGCGGAGCGAGGTCGAATGAGGGAAGACGTTTATCCTTGATGCCAACCGTTGGTGACATCCGCAAACGGCGCTTTCCCTCATCAGTCACGCTGACGCGTGACAGCTTCCCCCAAGGGAAGCCTGTTTTCGCCGCGTTTAACTCGTCCTTCGCCGTCGGAGAGAACGGCAAGCTTTCCGTTCGTTTTTATATCGACAAATTTAAGTCCTCTTGCGGTGTCGAACAGGAACGCCGTTCTCAGCGGCGTAGCGGCGTCGGATATGACCTCGTACCTGCCGTTTTCAAAGACGAACGCCGCTCCGTTTTCTATCGCAATCGAGGGGATATCGAGCTTGACCGCTTCGAGCGCGAACATGCGCCAGCCGAAATTATCGTAGTGCGGCGAAACACAGAACGGCAGTATCCCGGCGCAACTGAAAAACTCAAAACCGCCCGCGACGCCGTGAAACGGGAAGCTTCCTATAGCGCGATCAAGCGGCTCTCCG
>JAILLJ010000006.1 GCA_024693205.1 Clostridiales bacterium
GGGGCGCGGATGTCCGGTGGACATCTCTGCCGCAGGCAGAAGCGCCGACCGAGCCGGCAGGCGAGACAGGTGCCGAACGAATGTGAGGCGGATGAGGGAAAACCCAACTATGAAATGCCTATAGATGATGACATCTGATAATCGACTTTTCCCTCATCAGTCACGCTGACGCGTGACAGCTTCCCCCAATGGAAGCCTTTAACATAAAATTTTAAATTTTGGGTTCATCAGGTCATTTTATCGGATATACCATATCCAGCCGAACAGGAAGATAATAATGAACCACTGCCACCATTCGTATCTGACTGTCACGGTACATGACGCCGAAAACGCTCCGTCCTTAGTGGAGGCAGTGACAATCGCCGTGCCTTCTCTAATGCCTGTGACCACTCCGCCGTCTACGGAAGCCTTCTTCGGATCGCTCGACGTCCAGACGATATCGCCGATGTCATAACCGGACTGTTTTATCGAAGCTGTGAGCTGTCTTTCCAAATGGCTCCTAAGGACGATATTTGTTTCGGAGAGCGTCAATGCCTTTGAAACGACGTTGACGGTAAACTCCTTTTCGGTTTTGCCGACTGTGACGTGAACGGTCGTCTTGCCCGTGCCCTTGCCCGCCGTCAGTTTTCCGTTTTCATCGACGGAAACGAGCGACCGATCATCGCTTGTCCAGACGGGTTTTACTCCTCCGCCGTTTTTAACGGTGATCTTTATCTTATATGTCGAGCCCGACTCGAGATAAAGCGTATACGAGTCCGCCGTAATAAGGGGAAGCTCGTCTAAAATGAATTTAAATCCGTTTTCGTTCGCGTAGCTTTCCGCCCTCGTCGAGCCGTAGCTTTTTAAGGTAAATCCCGCGACGGGAATACAGCCTTCTCCATCAGGGCCGCTTACATATCCGAGCGCCTTGTCGCCTATCGACGAACAGCCGGGCGGCACCGTGACGAAAGACAGAAGCGGGCAACCCCAAAACGCCTTTTCTCCTATCGCCGTGAGCGAATCGGGAAAGCTTACGTCAGAAAGCGAAGCGCATCCCGAAAAAGCTCCGTCACCGATATATTCGACGCCGTCGGAAACACAGACGGTCCTTATACCTGTCATGTCGGAAAAGGCGTTTTTACCTATTCCGTAAATCTTTTCTCCGTCGATCTCGGAAGGTATCGTGAGCGAATCTCCGCCGCCAGTATATCCCGTTATATAAACCTTTTTGTCCTTTATCTTTGTTGTAAAATCCGACTTTTCGCGGGCGTTTGTCAGGTCGATCTCGCCGTATCCGAAATACGGATCGAAGCCCGGCTCGCCGAGATCGCGTGCGTTTTTCGTAAGGAAGCTTTCGGTCGCCGCCTGATCGGCAGACGGATGCGAGAGCTTATACATTGCCGCCGCGGCCGAGCCGAACGCCGACGCCATGGACGTTCCGCTTTTTACCGTATAATCGTTATTGAGGCCGGTGCTGTAGATAAACTCTCCGGGAGCTGCAATGTCTATCGTCTCTCCGTAATTTGAAAACGAGCTTATGCCGTCGAGACTGTCCGCGGAACCGACGACTATTGCGCACGGCATATCGGCGGGGCAGACCCTGCCCGCGACGTTTATGCCTCTGTTATTTTCTCCGTTGCCCGCGGCAGTGACAAATATCACTCCCCTGTCTACGGCGTAATTGACTGCGTCGGCTTTTTCCTTGCTGTCGGGGCCGGTGACGCTTAGATTTATAACGTCGGCGCCGTTGTCGACGGCATATTTTATCCCGCTCGCCAATACGGACGTTTCGCCCTCGCCGTTTTCGTCAAGCACTCTGACCGACATGATCTTTATATTGCTGAGATTCTTTGTGTTCCCTGCGATTATGCCCGCGACGTGGGTGCCGTGGCTGTGAAGATCGTCGGGGTTGTCGTCTCCGTCGACGAGGTCTTTCCCCGCCGTCATCCTGCCGTTAAGGTCGGTATGATGCGCTACTCCCGTATCGACGACCGCGACGACGACGCTGTTATCGGCGCACGAGGGAGCTATCTCCGAAGCGTAAATATCGGAGCCGATCCTTTCCTGTCCCCAGCGTTTTATGTCGGGGCCGTCCTTTTCGATCGTCTCGCATATCTTTTCTTTTCCGTCCGGCTCGGCAAATTTTACGTACGGATATCCCTCGGCCTTTTTTACACATTCCTCCGCCTTTTTTTCGCTGTCAAAAAACAAAACGTATGTGTCGTCGGGGCCTTTTATCGACGAGGACGCGCCGAAGCCCGAGATGTCGAGCATCGTTCCGTCCGTCTTTATTATTATCCTCTTTGAAGCGTACATGCCGCCTGACGCATCCGGCTTTGACTTCATCGCAGACGCCTTTTCGCTTTTTTCGATCATCTCTCTCAGCGCGGAGCAATACGCGAGACGGTCGCTTGTCTGTACGGAATATGAATATCCCTTAAACGCCGACGCCGAAAAGCCCGATACGTAAAATGAAATTAACAGCGCCATGGCACAAAGCGCCGAAATAAAAGCTTTAAATGTCTTTTTCATCGTGTCGTTTTCCTTCAGTCGTATTTATATAAAAATATTATCATCTTGTTTCGGGGCAGTCAACTGTAAATTCTTTCCCCTGATATGAATTTCTCTCTTTCATCTCGCGGTGGATAGTGTTTAGTACCGTTTTCTTATCGGCGCTCCAAAGCGGCGACACAAGAAGCCTTTTATTGCCGTCCCCCGTTATCCTGTGAACAGTGACGTCCGGAGAAAGATTTTCGATACACCCGATAAGGATATCTGTATATTCCGAAAGAGTCAGCGGAACATAGCTTTCCCTTTCGAGCCTTGTGCCCTTCAGCACATGCAAAAGCTGAAGCTTTATCCCGTCCGCCCTGACGGAGTTTATATATTTCACCGTATTTATCATATCGTCCTTCGTTTCGCCGGGAAGCCCTATTATCATATGGACGATGACCGTCACGCCTCTGTTTTTCAGCTCTCTGACGGCATTTTCAAAGCAGGCGTTGTCGAAGCATCTGTTGATATATCCGGCAGTTCTTTCGTTTGAGGTCTGCAGCCCCAACTCCACCCAGACGGGCTTTATCTTATTGAGGCGTCCCAAAAGGTCGAGCGTCTCAACAGGCAGGCAGTCCGGTCTTGTCGCAACGGACAGCACCGCGACGGAGCTGTCGTTTATCGCCTCGGTAAATATCTTTTCGAGATACCCTGTCGGCGCGTATGTGTTCGTGAAGCTTTGGAAATACGCTATATAACAAGGCGTCTTGCCGTCGTCTTTTATTTTATTTTTTACGAGCTCCTTCGCCCTTTCGAGCTGTAAAGTGACGCTGTCAGTTTTTTCGGCGGCAAAATCTCCCGATCCGCTCTCGCCGCAAAATATACATCCGCCGACGCCCTTTGTGCCGTCGCGGTTGGGGCATGTCCCTATCCCGCTTTCGAGAGCGAGCTTGTAAAGCTTTCGCCCGAATGTCTTTTTAAGATATAGATCGAGCGAGTTGTACGGTTTTTCGTTCATAGTCCCTCTCCGAAAAAAACCGCACCGCGTTCTTTGTGCGGTACGGCTTTTGATTTATACGTCCGATTTTTCCTTTTTTATACCGAACAGCAGTCTTAATATTCCTCTCAGCGCCTTCGGGCTTTTGATAACAACCACCTTCAAGCCGCTCACCCCTTCTCAATTATTATAGAGCACTATTCCCGTAACGATAAGTACAGCGGCAACGATTATTATGACCACGGAATAAGGAATAAGCCTTGCCGCTATCAGTCCGGCTCCGAAAGAAGCCATCATCAGTCCGGCGCATTCTCCTCTGAAAAAGCACCTGCATTTATTCATTTTTCAGCACCGCCTCCGTGTATTATTTTATTATATTATACACGCGGCAGGGGGAAAGTGTGCGGCTGACTCCTTATTTAAGCTGCCAATCCTTTATGTATTTTGCTTCGTTATAAAGCGCCTTATAGCTTTCATGGCGCGACTCGCTTATCTCGCCTTTTTTGACCGCTTCGACTATTTTGCATCCGAGATCGTTACAGTGGGTGCATGTCGAAAACTTACAGCTCCCGAGATACGGCGCGAACTCTCCGAAGCAGAAGGGAAGGTCGTCCTTGCTTATAAATTCGCTCTGCTCTATATCTATTTCGAGCGAGGAGAAGCCGGGGGTGTCGGCGACATATCCGCCGCAAATTTTATAAAGCTCGACGCTCCGCGTCGTATGTCTTCCTCTTCCGAGCTTACGGCTTATCTCTCCCGTCTCGATATTGAGGCTTGAGTCGATATTGTTTAAAAGCGTCGACTTGCCGACGCCCGAATTTCCGGTAAAGGCGCTGATATGTCCGCTCAGTTCCTTTTTGACTTCGTCGGTATTAAGTCCGCTTTTTTCGGTACAGATCGTTTTTATCCCCGCGAGAGTATATGTCTTGAGGAGCGCCGACGGATCGCCGAGATCCGCCTTCGTTATAACTATCACCGGCTCTATGCCCTTGTTTTCGGCTATAGCCGTCAGCCTGTCAATAAGCAGCGTATTGGGCGACGGGTCGCATACCGACGTCACGATAAACAGCCTGTCGATATTTGCGACAGGCGGTCTTTTGAGTACGCTCTTTCGTTCATATATTTCGTCAATGACGTTTTCATCGCCGTTTTGTCCTAAAGCTACGCGCACATTGTCGCCGGCGAGCGGAGTGATCCCTTCCTTTCGGAAGGTCCCTCTCGCCTTACATTCATATACCGAACCGGCGGCTTCCGCATAGTAGAAGCCGCCGATGCCTTTGATTATTATTCCGTCAACAAACATATATTATCAGTTCCCCGCGTCGGGATCGCTCGCTTCGTATGAATAGACCGTCAGCGTGATCTTTGTGCTCACGGGGTATCTCGTCAGCATCTTGCTTGACGGCTCCTGTACATAGACCTCGAAGTCCTTCGTGCTGTCGTTTGTGGTGATATACTGCGGCTCGATATATTCAAAGCCGGCTTCCTTGAGGGAAGACACCGCGTCGTCGTAGGAGAGTCCGACGACGTTGGGAAGGAACGCTCTCTCGTTGTTCTCTCCGCCGCTTCCGCCGTTTTCAAAGTAATCGTACGCAAGCTCGCCCGAGACCTTTGCGGGGGACTGTGTGAAGTCCATCTTGCATTCGTAAACCTTTATGTCGTCGATAAGCACAACGAGCTTTTTCTCCTTGTCGGAGCTTGTCACGTCGAAGGTGTATTTATCGCCGTTTAAAAGAACAGTCTTATTTGATACGCCGTCGACAAGCTCGTTGTCGAGGAAGACCTTGATCTTACCCGTCTTTGACGTGCCTGCGTTCGGAAGCGTAAACGATACCTCGCCGGTCGACGTCGGGGGGATGCCGCTGCTGACGACAAGGATTATTTCGGTCGACTTTGAAACGACGGCCTCCTCCTTGGCGTTTTTGACGCCTATTACGGTATCCTTCTTTTTAGTGCTGTTTTCCGTTTCGACAGTGCTTGAGACTGTAAGTCCCGCCGATTCGATAAGCTCCTTTGCCGTGTTGAGATCCCAGTCGATCACCTTGGGCATGATAGCGGTATCGCTCGATTCGGCGATATAGACGACTATCTCGGCGTTTTTGTAGGTATCCTCTCCCTTTCCGGGGACGGTACGTATTACCTGATTTTCTTTAAACTGGCTGTTTTCCTCATATTCGAGCTTATATCTGAAGCCGCTCGAGGTGAGAAGCGTTATAGCCTCGGAATAATCGTATCCGTAAACGTCGGGTACTACGTCCTTTTCTTTTTCTTTATAGATGAACAGCTTTATCTTTTCGCCCTTTGAGATCTTTTCATCCTCGGACGGGGACTGATCGTAAACATATCCGGGATCGTATGAATCGGATTCCGCCGTTTCGTCCGTCTCAAATACGAAGTCGGAATAATCGGGATCGTCCTTGATATCCTCGAAATAGTTCATCCCGATAAATCTCGGCACGTTCACCTTTGTCCCGCCGGAGAATACTCCCGCCGCGAAGCAGATCGCGAATATTATTCCCGCGAGCACGAGAAGACCTCCGATTATGCCGAAAAGGATCGGAAGCGTCCTGCTCTTTGAGTCATCGTCGTCGTCGTAATATTCGTCTTCATCGGGCTCGGGATAAACATCTATCCTCTGAGCGCCCGTGTTTTTAAGAGGTATCTTGCTCGTCTTTTCAACGAACTTCGTCGGCTGGTTGTCGACGTAATAGTTGTGTTCAAATTTCATCGACGGATTGCGCCTGAACTCGTCGATATCGAGAAGCATCTCCGCCGCCGACTGGTATCTGTCCTGCGGACGCTTCTGCATGGCCTTAACGGTTATCTGTTCAAGTCCCACGGGGATCGAGGGATTTATCTCGCGCGGGCGCTTCGCCTCGGACTGGAGCTGCATAAGCGCGACGGAGACGGAGCTTTCGCTCTGGAACGGAAGCTGTCCCGTAAGCATCTCGTACAGCACGACGCCCACGGAATATATGTCGGACTTGTTGTCGGTTATGTCGCCTCTCGCCTGTTCGGGGCTGATATAATGGACGGAGCCTATGGCCATATCGGTCATTGTCCTCGTCTCGCTCATGCTGAAACGCGCTATACCGAAATCCGTTACCTTTATCGTTCCGTTTTCGAGCAGCATTATGTTCTGGGGCTTTATGTCCCTGTGGACGACGCCCTTGTCATGGGCATGCTGGAGCGCCCTTAATATCTGGGTCACAAAATAGACGCTTTCCTTCCAGTTTATCCTGCCCTGCTGTTCGATATACTCTTTAAGAGTGATGCCCTCGACATACTCCATAACGATATACTGGAGCCTGTCGCCGTAGCTCACGTCATAGACCTTAACGATATTTGGATGAGACAAAACGGCTATCGCCTTGGATTCGTTTTTGAACCTGCGGCGAAAATCCTCGTTGGCGAGAAACTCCTCCTTGAGGATCTTAACGGCGACGATCCTGTCGTCGATATTGTCGTATGCCTTATAAACGACCGCCATTCCGCCTACGCCGATGATCTCCTGGATCTCATATCGGCCGTCAAGCCTTTTTCCAACATAATTATCCATACATCAACTCTCCGTGTTTTTAATTGAAACGTTCAGACAAAAACGATCAGACGGTAACGGTAACGACGGTGATGTTGTCTTTTCCGCCGTTGTCGTTTGCCCTGTCGACGAGCTTCTCGGCGATTTCGCCGCCCTCAGACGCGCGCACGACCTCGATTATCTCGTCCGTTTCAACAAAATTTGTAAGTCCGTCGGTACAAATAAGCAATACGTCTCCGCTGTTAAAGGATTCTTCGCAAAAATCTATAAGTATCGTTTCTTCAACGCCGAGCGCCCTCGTGATAATGTTTTTACGCGGATGAGCCTTTGCCTCAACGGGAGTAAGCTCTCCGTTTTCAACCATCTCCTGGACCATCGAATGATCGCGCGTGAGCTGTGATATCATTCCGCCGGAAATCTTGTATGCCCTGCTGTCGCCTGCGTGGGCGATATATGCCGTCTCGCCGCTGAGGAAAGCGACGACGACCGTCGTCCCCATCCCTTCAAGCTCGGGATTTGAGCATGACATATCGTAAACTATGGAATTTGCCGCCTCGATAGCCGAGAAAAGAAGATGGCGTATGGAGTTTGAGCTCATACCGTCCCTGTATGACGAAACGAGCCTTTCGGAAATAAGCTTTACAGACGTCGAGCTTGCGATATCTCCGCCCGACGCTCCGCCCATTCCGTCACAGACAACAGCCCAGACCATCCCGTTGGGAAATTCGCCCGCTGCGCAGGCGTCCTGATTGGATCGTCTGAATTTTCCTATGTCCGTTTTTTGCGTTATCTTCATACGTTCTTTCTCCTTTGCGGCCTACGATCTATTGATCGCGTCCGCTGCGGGTTTTATCACCGGCGCTTCTGAGTCTCAGAAGTCCGCAGGAAGCGTCGATGTCGCCGCCGAGGCTTCGCCTTACGGTAACTCCGACGCCGTGGGATCTAAGTATCTGAGCAAACTGCTCGGTCGTCTCCGGATCACTCCTTTTAAACGGGCTCTCTCCGAACTCGTTTGCGGGAATGAGATTTACATGGCATAATATGTTTTTAAGTCTTGATGCAAGTATACGGGCACAATCGGCGCTGTCGTTTATGCCCTTAAGCATCGTATATTCAAAATAGATCTTTCTGTTTGTCGTCTTCATGTACTCGCGGCACGCCCTTAAAAGCTCCTCTGTGCCGTATTTCTTATTGATCGGCATTATCTTTGAGCGTATCTCGTCGTTCGGCGCGTGGATGGATATCGAAAGCGTCAGCTGGAGCTTCTTTTGCATCAGCTCGTAAATTTTCGGGACTATTCCGCAAGTTGAAAGCGAGATGTTTCTCATCCCGATATTAAGGCCGTTGTCGTCGCCGACAAGCTCGAGAAACCTCATTACATTGTCAAAGTTGTCGAGCGGCTCGCCCATCCCCATAAGCACAACGTGGGAAATCCTGATCCCCGTGTCGCTTTGGGCGGAATGTATCTGGCTGAGGATCTCGGAAGCGGTCAGGCTCCGTATAAATCCGCCGAGATGCGAGGCGCAGAACGCGCAGCCCATCTTACAGCCCACCTGGGTCGAAACGCATATCGAATAGCCGTATTTGTATTTCATCAGGACGGATTCGATACATCTCCCGTCGTGGAGGCGAAAAAGATATTTTACCGTACCGCCGGAGGACACCTGCTTTTTTTCGACGTCGCAGGAATATATCTCAAATCTTTCGGAAAGAACGGCACGCAGCTCCTTTGAAAGATCCGTCATCTCATCGAAGCTTTTGACGCCGCTCACCTGAAGCCATTTATATATCTGTCCCGCTCTGAACGAGGGCAGTCCCATTTCGAGAACGGCCTGTTTTATCTCGGAGGACGTCATTGATTTTATATCGGTTCTTTCCAAAATTTCACTCCGTTTCGCATTCTTTGAACGCGGCTGTAAAAAAACCGTCGGAGCCGTTTACCTGCGGCATGAACGTAAGAAAACCGTTGTCGCTTTTAAGCGTTTCGCAGTCGGCTTGAAGCTTTACCGCCTTAAATGAGGGATGTTCTTTCAAAAATCTTAAACATACTTCGTCGTTTTCGGCGGGGTTAAGACTGCATGTCGAATAAATAATTATACCGCCCATTTTAAGGTATTTTATAGATTGGCATAGTATAGCATACTGTAAATCGGGCAATTTGTCAATATCTTCGATCATTTTATATCGTATTTCGGGCTTTCTGCCGATAACTCCCAGCCCCGAGCAAGGCACGTCGCAGAGTATCTTATCGGCTTTTCCGACGCTTTCGTTAAAGACCGAGGCGTCGTTCACCTCCGGCTTTATTATGTTTATCCCGAGGCGTTTCGCTCCGGATGAAACAAGTCCGAGCCTTTTTTCGTAGATATCGAACGCCTTTATTTCTCCCTCTCCGCCCATGCTTTCGGCGATCGTAAAAGCTTTTCCGCCGGGCGCGGAGCACATGTCAAAGACGGTATCTCCCGCTCTTGCTCCGAGAAGACCGGCGCAAACCTGGGATGAGATATCCTGAACGTGAAACAGTCCGTCGGAATACGCCTTTAAGCCTTCGATCGAGCCGGACATATTTATCCTCAGCGCGTTTTCGGGGAAGCTGCATTTCTCGGCTTTTACTCCCTCGGCGGAAAGTCTTTCGATAAGTTCGTCAGGCGTCGTTTTAAGCGTGTTTACCCTTATGAACGTATCTTTTTTTCCGAGAGAGGCCGCCATTATTTTTTCGGCGCCGTCTTTCCCGTAAGCGTTTTCCCAAAGCGACATCAGCCACATCGGCACGGAATATTTTACGCTTTTATATTCAGGAAACGAGACGTCCGGAAGGACAAGACCGTTATTTGACGCCTTGCGGAGCACCGCGTTCACAAGTCCCGCCGCAAAGGCGCAGCCGTTATTTTTGACCGCCTTGACGCTCTCGTTCACCGCCGCCGAAACGGGGATCCTGTCCATAAAAAACAACTGACAACATCCCATCCTGAGAGCGGTCAGCACCTCGGGTCTCAGCTTTTTTATCGGCTGTTTGAGATAGAGCGAAAGCTCGTAGTCTATGGTGATGAGCCGTTCGAGCGTCGTATAGACCAACGCGGAGATAAGAGCCGACTCCGCTCTGTCTGTTTTTTCATCCTTCAGCGCGGCGTCA
>JAILLJ010000015.1 GCA_024693205.1 Clostridiales bacterium
CATTCAAACACGTCGCGGCAGCCGCATTCGAGACAGCGCGAGCCCTCCCTTTGGGCGTCCTCGTCGCTGTAGCCCTTGACTATTTCGTTAAAGTTACTGCGCCGCTCATCGGGAGACAGCGTAGGCATCTTAACACGGGGCACTTTTTCTTTGCCCTTGAAATCCTCAGCCGTCTTTTCGATTTCGGAATAAAACGGCTTTTTATAAGCGTATTTTCTTCCGCTGAGATACGCGTCGATCGAGAGCGCGGCCTTTCTCGCCTCGCCTATCGCCGAAACGGCTATATCTGCGCCCTTGTTCGTGGCGTCGCCCGCTCCGAAAACTCCGTCTACGCTCGTGAAAAATCCCGCTTCGTCGGCAAGGATGTTACCTCTCTTTGTCTTTTCGAGCGACTCGAAACCTTCGGCGCTTATCTTTTGACCGATCGCCATTATGACCGTATCGACGTCGAGCGTTTCAAACTCGCCCTCTATCGGAACGGGAGCGCGTCTTCCGCTCGCGTCCGGCTCTCCGAGCTTCATCTTCTGAAGCTTTACCGCCTTTACATGT
The DNA here is from genome assembly GCA_024693205.1 of Clostridiales bacterium. Taxonomy (GTDB): domain Bacteria; phylum Bacillota; class Clostridia; order Oscillospirales; family Acutalibacteraceae; genus UBA1425. The sequence continues at coordinate 550 of JAILLJ010000015.1, forward strand.
CCGTTTTCGCCGATAAATTCATCGGGATTGGTGAGGAATTTGAACGTCACGCCCTCTTCCTCGGCCTCGGTTATTTCGACGTCGTCCGCAGGCATCTCGCCGCGCGTCCTTCTGTAAACGACATAAACCTCCTCCGCGCCGAGCCTTACCGCAGTTCGGCAGGCGTCCATGGCGGTGTTGCCGCCGCCGCAGACAGCTACTCTTTTTCCTATTGACGTGGCATTTTTAAGCACGACCTCACGAAGAAAATCAATTCCGCCGAGTATCCCGTCGAGCTCCTCGCCCGGAACTCTCATGCCGCTGCTCTTCCATGCGCCGATCGCTACAAGCACGGCGTCGCTGTTCGATCTTATTTCGTCGAATGTAATGTCCTTACCTATTTTTATACCGTTTTTGAAGACCGCTCCCATCTTTTCGATAAGAGACGTCTCTTTGTCGAGGATCTCTTTAGGAAGCCTGTATTGAGGTATGCCGTAGCGGAGCATTCCGCCCATCTTCGGCATCATGTCGTAAACGGTAACGCCGTGTCCCATCTCGCGAAGGAAATATGCCGCCGAAAGTCCCGCGGGGCCTCCGCCGATTATCGAGACGTTTTTGCCCGTATCGGCCTTTGTTTCGGGGATATAGCCGTCGCCGTTCGCGAAAGCCTTATCGGCGGCGAAGCTCTTCATAAAAGCGATTGCAACAGGCTCGTCGACAAGACCTCTCCTGCATTTTTTCTCGCAGGGATGAGGGCACACTCTGCCTATTGAAGCGGGCAGCGGTATCCTCTCTTTTATAAGCTTTATAGCTTCGTCATACTGTCCGTCGGCGATAAGTCCGACGTAGCCCTGACAGTCCGTTCCGGCGGGGCAGGCAAGCGAACACGGCGCCTTGCAGTCGCCGGTATGGTTCGACATTATAAGCTCAAGGGCGATCTTTCTTGAACGTATCACCCTGTCGCTTCTCGTATTTATTTTCATCCCGTCGGAAGCGATCGTCGCGCAGGAGCGCAAAAGCTTCGGCACGCCCTCCGCTTCGACGACGCATATACCGCACGCGCCGTAGACGTCAACGCAGTCGTCGTAACAAAACGTCGGAATATATATCCCGTTTTCTCTCGCGGCGTTAAGTATCGTCGTCCCTTTTTCCGTCTCTATCTCTTTTCCGTCGATTATAAATCTTATTTTTTCCGGCAATTTTATCACTCCCCCGTTCAGTCCTTAGACACCGCGCCGAACCTGCATACGCTCATGCATGTCCCGCAGCCGATGCATTTTTCCTTATCGATCTCGTGAGGCTTTTTGACCTCGCCCGAAATAGCGTTCGTCGGGCATTTTCTCGCACACAATGTACACCCTCTGCATTTTTCGGGATCGATCTTATATTTTACAAGCTCCGGACACTCGTGCGCGGGGCATTTTTTGTCGTTTATATGCGCCTCGTATTCGTCTCTGAAATAACGGATCGTAGTCAGAACGGGATTGGGAGCCGTCTGGCCGAGGCCGCAGAGCGCGCCGTCCTTTATTGATACGCAAAGCTCTTCGAGAAGCTCGATGTCGCCCTCTTTTCCTTTTCCCTTTGTTATCCTGTCAAGTATTTCCAAAAGACGCTTTGTGCCTATTCGGCAGTGGACGCATTTTCCGCACGACTCCTTTGCGGTAAAGTCGAGGAAGAACTTCGCCATCCCGACCATGCAGGTGCTTTCGTCCATTACGACCATACCGCCCGAGCCCATGATAGCTCCCGTCGCCGCAAGCTTTTTATAATCTATCACGGTGTCGATAAGCTCCGCCGGTATACATCCTCCCGACGGGCCGCCCATCTGTACCGCCTTGAACTCTTTGCCGTCTCTTATGCCGCCGCCGATATCGAATATAACGTCGCGGAGGGTCCTGCCCATCGGTATCTCGACAAGCCCTCCCCTTTTTATTTTTCCTGTTAGCGCAAAGACCTTTGTTCCCTTGCTGTTTTCGGTGCCCATGGCGGCAAACGCCGCTCCGCCGTTTTCGATTATCCACGAAACATTGGCGAAAGTCTCGACGTTGTTGATGTTTGAGGGCTTATGCCAATAGCCGGACTGCGCCGGGAAGGGCGGCTTCAGCCTCGGCATTCCCCTCTGACCCTCGAGCGACTCGATAAGCGCGGTCTCCTCGCCGCAGACGAACGCACCCGCGCCCGCCTTTATGCGCATTTCGCAGGAAAAGCCGCTTCCCATTATATTATTTCCGATAAAGCCCTTTTCTCTCGCCTGGTCTATCGCCTTTGAAAGTCTCTTTATCGCCAGGGGATATTCTGCTCTTACATAGACGACCGCCTCGCACGCTCCGATGGCGTAAGCGCCAATGAGCATACCCTCGATGAGGTTGTGGGGATCGCTCTCTATAACGGCCCTGTCCATAAACGCTCCGGGATCGCCCTCGTCGGCGTTACATATAAGATACTTAGTATCTCCCGCGCTTTGACGCGCCGCGTTCCACTTGAACCACGTCGGGAAGCCTGCGCCTCCGCGTCCCGCAAGACCCGATATCTTGATCTCCTCGATAAGCTCCTCCGGAGTCATAGACGTGAGCACCTTGCGAAGCGAATTATATCCGCCCGCCTCTATATAATCCTCTATCTTTTCGGGGTTTATAAGTCCGCACCTTTTGAGCGCTATCCTCGTCTGTTTTTCGAGGAAGAGGCTGTCCTCTTTTTTTACCTCGAGCTCCGCTATCTTTTCGATATCGCCCGTTTTCAAAAAATCAAGTATGGCGCCAACGTTCTGTTCGTTTACGCAGACAAGTCTTTTCAGTGTTCCGTCGTCAAGATATATATCGACGATTGGCTCCAAAAAGCACATTCCGATACAGCCCGTCACCGAAAGCTCGGCGTCGATCGTGTTTTCCGCCAGATATTTTTCAAGTATATCGTATACTTTTCCCGCGCCCGCCGCAATTCCGCAGCTTCCTTCACCGACCTTGATCTTCATTCTGCCGCCTCCCTCAGTTCACGGATTATCTTTTTAGCCTTATCGGGAGTCAGGCTCCCGTATGTGTCGCCGTTTATCATCATAACGGGAGACAGGCTGCAGCAGCCGAGACACGCGACGCATTTTATCGAAAACAGTCCGTCGTCCGTCGTCTCACCGTCGGAGATTCCGAGCTCCTCATTAAGAGCCTTTTCTATTGAATTCGCTCCGTTGACGTGGCACGCCGTACCCTTACAGAGCATTATAAGGTATTTTCCCACGGGCTTGAACCTGAACTGCGTATAAAATGTAGCGACGCCCATGACCTTTGCGGGAGCTATGCCCGTCCTTTCGGAGATATAGCGCATTACGTCCTCGGGAAGATATCCGTAGATATCCTGCGCCTTTTGTAGTATCGTTATAAGACTTCCGTCGACGCCGGCATATTTTTCCATCGTCGCGTCAAGAAGCTTAAGATCGCTCTTTTGACTTTGAGACATATTATCAGACCCTTCCGAAAAATAAATACATTAAAAGGAATTATACAATAAACATCCATATCATGCAATAATTTTTTGAAAATTATTCGATAAAAAGCCGCTTGACCGAAAGAATTTCATCTCCCGTTTTTCTTTCTCCGAGGCCGAGAAAACGTTTATCCCTTGAATATACGCGGTAAACGCCCTCCGGGATATCCTGTTTAAGGCGCTCGATATCGAGCGAGCCGCCGTTAACAAACCGCACCGCCTGCTTGTCCGTCACGGTAATGCCCCGATAAGACGAAAGCGCCCTGTCGACAGGGATCAAAAGAGGATCGAGGCTTTTTCCTTCGTCCTTCAGTTTTTCAAGTTCCGAAACAGTGATACATTCGTCAACCGAAAACCCGTTCGCTTTCGTTCTCCTGAGCCTTGTCATGACCGCTCCGCAGCCGAGCTTTTTCCCGATATCGGATATCAGCGATCTTACATATGTCCCTGCCGAGCAGCTGACGTCTATGACGTATTCTCCCTTTTCTTCGCTGAATGATACCAGCGAAAGGGAATATATGGAAACATCCCGCTTTTCCCTTTCGATCTCGACGCCCTGTCTCGCCAATTTATAGAGACGAACGCCGTCCTTCTGTATCGCCGAATACATCGGAGGAAGCTGTTTAATATCTCCCGTAAAAAGCGGCAGTACGTTTTCAACGTCTTTTGCCGACACGCCGACATATTTTTGTGACAGCACGCTGCCCGTTATATCGAGCGTATCCGTCTCGACGCCGAGGAGCATCGTCGCCCTGTACGCCTTGTCCTTCGTCGGCAGAAGCTCACAAAATTTTGTCGCGCCGCCGAGCATGACCGGAAGCACGCCCGACGCCATCGGATCGAGCGTCCCCGTATGTCCCGCCTTTTTTTGTCCGAGTATCCGCCGCACCTGCGCCACGGCCCAGAAGGACGATATGTTTTCATGTTTGTCAATAAGAAGCATTCCAGTCAAAATGTTTCCCTCCGAACGGCGTTTGTATTTTTGCCCGAATAACTTTATATCTCCGTTTTCCGTAACATTGTATCACAAGTTTGATTTTTTTTACAGATATAAGATGATTTTTTCAAAAAATACTGTTAATTTTCAACATTATGTGATATAATAATTATATTATTTTGTTTATAAAATAAAAAAGGGTGATTTTTATGGCTGTTAAAGAAAAAATATCTCTTCCGCGCGCCGATTATCCCGAACAGGTCGGCGTATCGTCAAAGGAAATCCTCGCGTTCATCAAGGACGCGGAGGAAAGCAACATCGAGGTCCACAGCATCATGGTCCTGCGCCACGGCAAGGTAGCCTTCGAGACATGGCGCGATCCCTACGGTCCCGAAATACCCCATACCATATACTCGATAAGCAAATCCTTTACCTCCGTAGCGGCGGGCTTTGCGATCGAGGAGGGCTATTTTGAGCTTGACACAAAGGTTATCGACATTTTCCCGGAATTCCGTCCCGAAAAGGAGGACCCGTATCTCGAGGAGATGACTATACGTCATCTTCTTACCATGACGTCCGGTAAGGACGTAAGCCTTCTTGACGACAAGTCCAAAAACAAATGGAAAGAGGACTTTTTCAAATCGAAGTGGTACAACGAGCCGGGTAAGGAATGGAAATATATAAGCGAAAATACATACATGGTCTGCGCCGCCATCAAGAGAATCACCGGCATGTCCGTTATTGACTTTCTTACTCCGCGCCTTTTCGATCCGCTCGGATATGACCGCAGACCGTTCTGGGAAACAGATATCGACGGCGTCGAAGCCGGCGGCTGGGGCCTTTATCTGACGACCGAGGAGATCGCCAAGTTCATCTACTGCGTCCATAACGGCGGCAGGTTCAACGGCAAGCAGGTCATTCCCGAACATTGGGTCAAGGAAGCCACCAAAAAACAGGTCGAGTCGCTCCGTTACCACGAGCTTGACAACCGCGCAGGCTACGGATATTTCTTCTGGAGAAACGGCATCGTGCCCAACTCCTTCAGAGCCGACGGTATGTTCTCGCAGTTCGGCGTCTGCTTTGACGACTATGACGCGGAATTCATCATAACGTCATGCGAAATAACCGAGCAGAAGACGCGCGACCTCATCTGGCGCCATTTCCCCGCCGCGTTCATCGACGAAAAGGACGATTCGGACTATAATGAAATAAAGGATAAGCTCTTCTTCCCCGCGCTTCCGGAGCTTCCGA
>JAILLJ010000080.1 GCA_024693205.1 Clostridiales bacterium
TTCTCCCCTTTAACGGAAAAGGCATGTACGAAGGCTCGCTCACCGAGCCGCTCTCATGCGTCATCGGCGCATTCCACGCCTCTTACCATACGACAAGGGGCAGCTACTCCCACAGTATGGGCATAAGAGAAGGCGGAAAAATGGCGATACTCGCCGGCGTAGGCCCGATGGGGCTTGCCGCCATCGACTATATCATCCACTGCGACCGCCGTCCGTCGTTCTTGGTCGTCACCGATATCGACGATAAAAGGCTTCAAAGAGCCGCCCGTATACTGTCGCCCGAGGAGGCCGCGAAAAACAACGTCACCTTGAAATATCTCAACACCAAGGATATCGACGCCGTCAAAGAATTAAAGGAGCTTTCCGGCGGAACGGGCTACGACGACGTCTTCGTCTTCGCGCCCGTCGCTCCGGTCATTGAAACAGGCGACAAGATACTTTGTCAGGACGGATGTCTGAACTTTTTCGCAGGCCCCGTCGATCCCGAATTTACCGCTCCGTTCAACTTTTACAACGTCCACTACGCCTCGACCCATATCGTCGGGACGTCCGGCGGAAACGTCGACGATATGAAGGAAGGGCTCGAAATGACTGCGAAGGGGCTTCTCGATCCGTCGATCCTCGTGACCCACGTCGGCGGGCTTGACGCGGTCATAGACACAACCTTAAATCTTCCGAAGATCCCCGGGGGCAAAAAGCTCATTTATACGGGCGTTTCGATGAAGCTCACCGCAATCGACGACTTTGAAAAGCTCGGCGAAAGCGATCCGTTCTTTAAAAAGCTTCATGAGCTGACGGAAAAGACGATGGGACTTTGGAATCCCGAAGCGGAAAAATATCTGCTCGAAAACGCGAAAAAGATATAATTGTTTTAAATTTAATTATTATAAAGAAAAGAGATGATACATTTGGCAGAAGGTGTACTGATGCCTAAAGCCGGCATTACGGTCGAAGAATGTATGATAACAAAGTGGGAAAAGAAGGTCGGCGACAGCGTAAAGTTGGGCGACGTACTTTTCTCATACGAGACAGACAAGGCGGCGTTTGAATGCGAAAGCACCGCCGAGGGCGAGCTTCTCGAGATCTTTTACGGCGACGGCGACGAAGTTCCCGTACTCATAAATGTCTGCGCAATAGGTAAAAAGGGCGAGGACGTATCCTCTCTCCGTCCCGGAAATTCCGTAAGCGCCGAAAGCGAGCCTTCTCCCGCAAAAGCGGAAGAGGTCAAAGAAGCGGAGAAACCGGCTCCGGAAGTAACCGCCGCTGCGCCCGGGGATATCATAAAGATATCGCCGAGAGCCAAAAACCTCGCCGAAAAAAGAAACGCCGACATAAAGGCGGCTGTCCCCACAGGCCCCTCCGGAAGAATAATCGAGCGAGATATCATAGCGCTCCTTAACGGCGAGGGAGGAAGCGGCATAGGCGGAAGGATCCTTGTCGGAGAAGAAAAAGCCGCAAAAGCCGACATTTCAGCGGCCGCTCCCGCCGAGGATGAATTTGAGGACGTACCGTTTACAAAGATACGTCAGGTGATAGCGAAGTCCATGTCCGCGTCGCTTAGCGAGATACCGCAGCTCACTCACCACCACTCCTTTGACGCGACAAATATCCTCGAATTGAGAAAATGCGTCAAGGCGAGCGGCGAAAAGATGGGACTTCCCAATATAACGCTGAACGACATGATCCTTTACGCCGTTTCGCGTACCCTTCTTAAATTCCCGGATTTCAACGCCAATGTACTTCCCGACGGCAAAGGCGTCCGCCGCTTTAAGCACGTCCATCTCGGCGTAGCAATGGACACGCCGCGCGGGCTCATGGTCCCGACGATATTTAACGCCGATACGAAATCGCTCTCCGAAATAGCCGAGGAATCAAAAGCTCTCGGCAAGGCCGCCAAGGCGGGCAACATCAATCCCGACCTTCTTCAGGGCGCAACGTTCACGGTCTCCAATTTGGGCAATCTCGGAGTCGAAATGTTCACTCCCGTTATAAACGCTCCTCAGACGTGTATCTTAGGCGTCTGCAGCCTTATTACGAGGTTCAAAATGGTCGGCGAAACGGCAAAGCCCTATCAGGCAATGGGTCTTTCCGTGACATACGACCACAGGGTCATCGACGGAGCGCCCGAAGCGAGATTTGCCGCGGAGCTTATATTTAATCTCGAAAACTTTACGGCTCTGCTCGTTTAAAAGGGGGGCAAAAAAATGGATGAATACGATCTGATAATTTTAGGCGGAGGCCCTGCGGGTTATTTCGCCGCGGAACGCGCCGCGCACGGCGGACTTAAAACGCTTTTGTTTGAAAAGCGCGCTCTCGGAGGCGTATGTCTTAACGAGGGATGTATACCCTCCAAGGCGCTCCTGAATTCCGCAAAGATACTCGACTACGCAAAGCACGCATCCTCCTACGGCGTAAACGTCGAGGGCTATTCGATAGACCAAAGCGCCGTGATAGCGCGTAAAAACAAGGTCGTAAAGGCGCTTGTTTCGGGCGTCGGGATGCAGATGAAAAAGGAAAAGGTCACCGTCATAAATAAGACCGCAGTCATAACAGGCAAGACGGCCGACGGATTTTCAGTCACCGACGGCGAAAATACATACGCGGCGGACAAGCTCCTTATAGCTACCGGCTCCGTTCCCGTCATACCGCCTATCCCCGGTCTCAGAGAAGGCGTCGAAAGCGGATTTTGCCTTACGAACCGCGAGATACTCGACCTTACCGAGATCCCCGAAAGCCTTGTCGTTATAGGCGGCGGAGTGATCGGACTTGAAATGGCGTCATATTTCAATTCCGTCGGCTCAAAGGTCACCGTTATCGAGATGCTCGATAAGATAGCCGGCCCGACCGAAAGTGAGATCTCTACGCTTCTGCTTAAAAATTACAAGAAAAGCGGAGTCGATTTCAAGCTTTCCTGTAAGGTCACGGCTGTCGGGACCGACAGCGTAACATATGAGGAAAACGGCGAAAGCCGCACCGTTCCCGCCTCAAAAGTGCTTGTCGCCATCGGCAGAAAGCCCTTCACCGACGGCATAGGAATAGACAAAATAGGCGTCTATACCGAACGCGGCGCTATCGTCACGGACGAGCATTTGCGTACAAACGTCCCCGGTGTCTACGCCGCGGGCGACGTAAACGGAAAGGTAATGCTCGCCCATACCGCCTACAGGGAATCCGAAGTCGCGGTAAACCACATGCTCGGAAAGCGCGACGTCATGCGCTACAACGCCATCCCCTCGGTCATATATACAAATCCCGAGGTAGCGTCTGTCGGCGAAACGGCCGAGAGCGCCGCCGCAAAGGGAATAGAGACAAAGACGGTCAGCGTCAGCATGAGGATGAGCGGCCGATATCTCGCCGAAACAGACGGCGGAAACGGCATCGCCAAGCTCATAATAGACATAAAGAACAACAAGCTCATCGGAGTACATCTTATCGGAAGCTACACTTCCGAGATGATCTACGGCGCGGCTCTTATGATAGAGACGGAGCTTGATATAGAAGCTTTGAAAGAGCTTGTTTTCCCGCACCCGACCGTATCGGAGGTCATAAGAGAAGCGCTGTTCGCAGCCGATTAAACCGAAAATAAAAGATTTTATAATAAAAGAGGTAAAACATATGCCGAAATCACTGTACGTCGACCCCGCAAAAACACTCGCACCGGGCAAAATCACATTTGAGGATATCCCCGTAAACGTGTATAACAAGACGATCGAAGATGAAAAAGCAAACTTTTCCGACGCGGACTTTATAAGGATATTCCGCGACATCGCCGTTTTGCGCGAATTTGAAACAATGCTGAGTCTCGTAAAGACTCAGGGCTCCTACAACGGCATCAATATCGAATATCCCGGCCCGGCTCACCTTTCGCTCGGACAGGAAGCCGCCGCCGTCGGCGAAGCTTATCTTCTCGATATTGACGACTTCATATTCGGAAGCCACAGAAGCCACAGCGAGATATTGGCAAAATCGCTCTCCGCGATATATAAGCTCTCCGACGACGAGCTTATGAAAATAATGGAGAGCTTTAAGGACGGCAAGGTGCTGCGCACCGTTGAAAAAATGAGCAAGCCCGATTCCGTTAAGGAGCTCGCGATACAGTTTATCCTTTACGGGACGTTGACAGAGGTCTTCGCGCGCGAAAACGGACTTCAAAACGGCATGGGCGGCTCGATGCACGCATTCTTCCTGCCCTTCGGCGTTTATCCCAACAACGCCATCGTCGGCGGCTCCGCCTGTATCTCGACGGGTGCCGCTCTCTATAAAAAATGCAACAAGAAAAAGGGCATAGTCGTATGTAACTCAGGCGACGGCTCTCTCGGCTGCGGCCCCGTATGGGAGGCGCTCAATTTCGCCTCGATGGAGCAGTTCACAAAGCTTTGGGAGGACGGCAAAAACGGCGGAATGCCCATAATCTTCAACTTCTTCAACAACAGCTACGGTATGGGCGGCCAGACGCGCGGCGAAACGATGGCTTACGATATGCTCGCCAGAATAGGCGCCGGCATCTCCCCGACACAGCTCCACGCCGAGCGTGTAAACGGCTTTAACCCGCTCGCGGTCATCGACGTTTACCGCCGTAAGAAACAGCTCGTCGAAAACGGCGAAGGCCCGGTACTGCTCGACGTCCTCACATACCGCTTCAGCGGTCACTCGACGTCCGATCAGAACGCATACCGTTCAAAAGAGGAGATCGACGCCTGGAAGGAGATCGATCCCATCGTAACATACAGAAAGGCTCTGACAGACGCCGGCATAGCTCCCGACGCTTCATTCGAGGATATCCTCAATGAGACAAAGGATCGCATGACAAGGATATGCTCCTGGGCGGCGGACACGGAAGTTTCGCCCTACGCCGACTTTGACGCCGATCCCTATTTCGTCGAAAAGACGATGTTCTCAAATCAGAAGGTCGTAAAATTCGACGACAGAGAGCCGGAAGCCCTTACAGCCAAGGAGGATTGCCCGACATATAAAAAGATCAAGGACAAGATCCGCACGGCGACGTTCGATGGCAAGCCTACTCCGAAGCTTCGCATGTACAATATCCGCGACGCTCTGAGCGAGACGATACTCGATAAGTTCTATGAGGATCCGACGATGATCTCATACGGCGAAGACGTCCGCGATTGGGGCGGCGCTTACGCAGTTTACCGCGGAATGTCCGAATCCATCCCCTATTCACGTCTCTTCAACGCTCCAATCTCCGAATCGGCGATAGTCAGCTCCGGAGTCGGATACGCCATTTGCGGCGGACGCGCTTTGATAGAGATCATGTACGCCGACTTCATCGGCCGCGCCGGAGACGAGATATTCAATCAGCTCTCAAAATGGCAATCCATGAGCGCGGGAATACTCAAGATGCCCGTCGTAGTGCGTGTTTCCGTCGGCTCAAAATACGGCGCCCAGCATTCGCAGGATTGGACGTCGCTTTGCGCACACATCCCCGGACTTAAGGTTTGCTTCCCCGCCACTCCCTGGGAAGCGAAGGGACTTATGAGATCCGCCCTTAACGGCACCGATCCCGTGATATTCTTTGAAAGCCAGAGGATATATGATAAGGGCGAAGAGTTCCGTGAAGGCGGCGTTCCCGAAGAGGATTACGAGATCACGATAGGCGACACCAACGTCGTAAAGACAGGCGACGATATAACGATCATCACCGTCGGCGCGACGCTCTATAAGGCCGTTGACGCGGCAAAGGAGCTTTCCGAAAAATACGGGATGAACGCCGAAATAATCAACCTTCATTCCCTCGTTCCTCTCGATTATACAAAGATCGTCGAATCGGTCAAAAAGACGGGTAAGGTCGTTTTAGCCTCCGACGCATGCGCGAGAGGCTCTTTCCTGAACGACGTCGCGAGAAACATCACGGAGCTTTGCTTCGATTATCTCGACGCCCCGCCTGCCGTCGTCGGCGCGCAGAACTGGATAACTCCGCCTCACGAATTCGACGCAAAATTCTTCCCTCAGGCTTCATGGATCCTCGACGCCATTAACGAAAAGATAATCCCCTTAAAAGGTCACGTCCCGACAGTCAGCTTTACGCCCGTCGAACAGATGCGCAAGGCCAAGCTCGGAGTATAACAACATCTGATTTAATATTTATTTATATGCTTTTTTCAAAGGAAAGTCCCGTTTATTTCATCCGCGGGTCAAAGACTTCTCCGCAGTATAATCTCGCGTCGGAAGAATACTTCTTATACCAAAGAAAAGAAAACTTCATAATGCTGTGGCAAAACGAGCCGTCGGTGATAATCGGACGAAACCAAAACGCCTACGCCGAAATTGACATCGACTACGTTAAAAGGTATAATATACCCGTGATACGCCGTCTGACAGGCGGCGGCGCGGTGTTCCACGACCTCGGCAACGTCAATTATACGCTGATCAAAAACGGCGAGGACGGCATGGTCGATCTCAAAACGTACCTTGAGCCGGTGATATCATATCTCCGCTCAAAGGGGCTTGACGCCTGTCTTTCCGGAAGGAACGATATCCTTGTCGACGGAATGAAGGTGTCGGGCACAGCGCAGGTGAACTATCGCGGACGCGCTCTTCTCCACGGGACGTTGCTCTTTTCCGCCTCTCTCGACTCGCTGTCGGCGGCGCTGAAGCCCAATCCCTTAAAGCTCAAGGCAAAGGGGATAAAATCGGTCAAGAGCCGCGTCACAAACATCAGCTCGCTCTTAAAATGCGATATGGATATAAACAGCTTCATAAGCGAGCTCTCGGATTTCCTTACAGAGAGAGAGGGCTGTATCCCGTATGATTTCAAAAAGAGCGACGATGATGAGATAAACAGGCTTGTAAATGAAAAATACGGCACCTTTTCCTGGAACATGGGCGCATCCCCTCCCTATTCGTTTGAAAAGACCGTCCCGTTCGGCGGCGGACTTCTGACCGCGTCCTTCGATGTAAATAACGGAATAATATCCGGCATAAAGCTCTGCGGCGACTTTTTCGGCGACGATATCTCGCCTCTTGAAAATGCTTTGACGGGTACCGAATATACGCCCGAAGCGGTCCTATCCGCGCTGAACGGAATACGCCTTTGCAAATATATAAGTCAGGCAACACCGAATGACTTAATCAAATTGTTGTTTTGAAAGGAAGACCGTTATGAAAAAGATTATGAAAAAGACGATCGCTCTCATCATGTCGGCAGCGCTTCTTCTCACCTCCTGCTGTCTGACGGCATTCGCCACAGAGACAGCGGCCGCCAAGAAAACATGTAACTGCGGTTACGCGCCGACTATCCATGTCACAGGCATCAACACAAAAGATATCTTTAAAAATGTCGGCGCCGAGGATATGGAACAGATATTCCCTCCCACGACCGAAAAGATCAAGGCCATCTTTACAAACAAGGATTTCATCGTGAATGTCATCAAATTCTTTATCGGCATCAAATGGGATAAGCTCGGCGACGCGCTCATTTACGCCGCGAACGCCCTTTTTGAAGACGTCAGCGGAAACGACGACGGAACGATGAGGGAAGGAACAGGCCTTAAGAGAGACTTCACTCAGGACGACCTCGAAAAGACCGACAACCATAAGGACATAGAATACGCCGTATTCTATTATGACTGGCGCGGCGATCCGATGGAGATCTCAAGAGATCTTGCAAAATACATCGACAAGGTAAGGGAGTTCACAGGCCACGACAAGGTCAATCTCGTCGGCTTCAGCATGGGCGCCGTCATCACGATGTCTTATATCCAGCAGTTCGGATACGATAAACTCGAGGGCGTCGTTCTTTCTGTTCCCGCTATCAACGGCACGATCTCATGCGGACAGCCGTTCGCCAAAATGGTCGAAGTAAACGACCTTGCGGTCGTCAGATTCTTAAATCAGATGCTCGGCGACAACACGAAGGATAAGGCGCTCAAATCGACGATCAACCTTCTTTATAAGCTGAAGGTCATAAAATATGTCGCGAAATTCTTCAATAAATTCGTTAAAAAACAGCAGGAGCGCGTATATCCCGAGCTCAAGACGCTTACTACCTTACCCGGACTTTGGGGACTTGTAAACGACAAGTATTACGAGGACGCGAAAAAGATACTGTTATCCGATCCGAAATACGATAAGCTCAAGGAGAGGATCGACAACTATCACTACAACGTACAGGTCAAGGCTTACGACATCATGCAGCAAATGAAGGACGACGGCGTTCGCTTCGGCGTTATTCTTAAGTACGGCTGTCAGATCACACCCGTCGTCAAGGGCTGGGACGATATGTCGGACTCCGTCATCGACGTTGCGGGCACAAGCCTCGGCGCAACATGCTCGACGCTCGAGGGCACCTTGGGCGACGGTTATCAGCAGAAGGTGAACGACGGTCACAACCACCTTTCGCCCGACGGTCAGATCGACGCTTCGACCTGCAAATTCCCCGACAATACATGGTTCGTCAGAGGTATGCTTCATTCGGACAACTGCTCCGATTATGACGATCTCACCGAATATATCCTCTATGACGAAAGAGAGCCCGATATCTTTACCGACGAAAAATATCCGCAGTTCAACCTTTTCAATAAGGCCGATGGCACGATCTCGCCCATGACTCAGGACAACTGCGCACTTCCCGAGAGCGTTTCGACATACACGATGAGCAGAACGGTCAAGGACTTCAGCACGTCGATATATGCTCTCATTAAGGAGCTCATCGCCTCCAAGAAGAAATAATAACGCACGGAGAGATCAAAAATGCTTGAGACAGGCAAAAATGCACCTTCGTTTTCTCTGCCCGATCAAAACGGGACAGTTCATACCCTTGACGAATACAGAGGGAAAAAGGTGATACTGTATTTCTATCCCAAGGACAACACAGCCGGCTGCACAAAACAGGCGGTCGGCTTTGCCGAGCTTTTCGGAGAGTTCTTAAACGCGGGCGCCGTGGTGATCGGCGTCAGCAAGGACAGCGTCGAGTCACATAAGAGGTTCGAGACAAAGTTCGAGCTTCCGTTTACGCTTCTCTCCGACGGCGAGCTTTCCTGTATAAAAGCATACGACGTTTGGCAGGAGAAAAACATGTACGGTAAAAAGACGATGGGCGTCGTCAGAACGACTTATATCATCGACGAAAACGGCGTCATCGTCAGGGCTTTCACAAAGGTCAAGGCGGCAGACAATCCCCGTCAGATGCTTGACGAGATCAAGGAGCTCGATTAAAATGACCGAGCTTCAAAAATGCCTTTTAGACATCCTTCTCGAAGTCGACAGGCTCTGCCGCGAGAACGGTATAAAATATTTCCTTATCGGCGGCACTCTGCTCGGCGCGGTACGCCATAACGGATTTATCCCCTGGGACGACGACCTCGATATCGCGATGGACCTTGATGATTACCGAAGGTTTTTAAAAATCGCAAGGAAAAAGCTTCCCGATACGCTCTTTTTACAATGCACCTATACAGATCTTTGGTATCCCGCGTTTGCGAAGATACGTAAAAACGGGACCGCAATGATCGAAAAGGAGTTTAAGGGCAGGAATTTTCATCAGGGCGTTTGGATAGACGTCTTTCCGCTCGTTTCCGTGCCTGAGGATGAAAAGAAGGCGGCGTCACTAAATAAAAAGATCCGACTTTCATATATCCTCACGCAGGACGCTTTCTGGACAAAGGATGATAAACCTTCTCCGAAGCTTAAGGCGCTGTCACTGATACCTCTTTCGCTGCGTCGTTTCGCTTGTCGTATGATAAGAAAAAACGCCTTGAAGCCCGCTCAAAAGGGAAAATACTGTACGCATTGCAGTCATTTCAGACTGCGACGGAGATACCTTTCCGAGGACTTCGGCGAAACGGTATATATCGGCTTTGAAGGGCATGAGCTTCCTTGCCCGAAGGGTTATGACAGCATTTTGACGGCGGCTTACGGCGACTATATGACGCCCCCGCCTCCCGATAAAAGGACAGCTGCTCATAATATCGCGACGCTTGACCTTACGAGAAGCTACAAAAATTTCATTTAAAAATTTTTTCGGGCGGACAGCATGGATCATTCATGTTGTCCGCCCGTTTTTTGAGTCAATGGGATCATTTCCTCGAAAAATACGCCTCTTTTTGCAAAACTTAACAGTTATTTTTTTTGAAAGATCTCAAATAATATAACTGCAAACGCGATGATATTATTTGCGTGAGGAGTGAAAAGAATGTCAAAGAGCAACAATGTTATTCCCGAAGCAAGAGAGGCACTCGATCGCTTCAAGATGGAAGCCGCAAACGAGGTAGGCGTCAATCTCAAGGCCGGATATAACGGCAACATCAGCGCCAAGGACGCAGGTTCCGTAGGCGGTCAGATGGTCAAAAAGATGATCGAAGCTTATGAGCGCGGAATGAAATAACTCAAAAGCAGCAAAAGCGCCGTTGCCCGAAGGACAGCGGCGCTGAATTTACATACTATTATGTTTATGCATTCATTTCCTTTTCGATGACCTCGCAGGTCCTTTCGCCCTCGTCATAGAGGAAGATATGCCCCGAACCGTCAAAGGTATAGAAGCTGCAATCCTTCAGTATCTCTTTCATCTGTTCCGACTGATAAAACGGCATCGTCTTATCGCCCGTTCCCCAAATAATACAGACAGGCGTTTTGTTCTCGGCGACCTTTTCGTAATTCGGGATACAGTCGTCCCACTTCATGAGAGTATTGCGAAGGGACGACAGCGTTCCGCGAAGGAAGCCCTTGTATTTACTGCTGTCGGCAAATTTACGCATGTAGTCGTCAGCCTCATCCTTGCTGTAAATAAGCTCGGAGCAGGAGTTCCTGATAAGCACCTTCCCTCCGATCGTTTTGAACATAAGCTCGCCTACGACAGGAATATTGGCAGCTCTCATATATGCCGGCGGTGAAAACTTCATGCCGGCAGGAGCTAAAAGAAACAGCTTTTTGACTCTTTCGGGATCATTTGCGGCGTATGCGGTAACTATCGAACCGCCCATGGATGTACCGAAAAGGTAGAAGCTGCCCTCCGGCAGAAGCGCGTCGGTAAGCTCTTTCAGCTGGGACGCAAAGAGTTGCGGTGTGTATTTTTTCTTTACTCTTTCGGAATAGCCTCTTCCCAAAAGATCGTAGCGCAGCACCTTATATCCCTTACTGAGAAGGAAATCAAATATTTTATCGTAGATGTAGTAGGGCGTGGCGAAGCCGTGGACAAGCACGACCGCCTCCCCTTCTCCCTTCAGCTCGTAATGCGTCTCTCCGGACGGGAGACTTATAAACGAGCCGGGGATCTTTTTCTTTTCGGACTCTGTCAGCTCGAATTTTTCAAGGCTTTCTGCAAGCGCTTTGAATTCTTCATCCCTCACGGTCTTTACCTCCAATGAAGAAAGATAAAAAAGTAAAAGGAGCCTTCCGTAAAGGAAAGCTCCCTGAATAAATTCAATTACTCGTCGATCTCTGTAACAACGCCTGAACCGACCGTTCTGCCGCCTTCACGGATAGCGAAACGAAGTCCCTGCTCGATAGCGATAGGAGTAATAAGCTCAACGCTCATAACAACGTTATCGCCGGGCATGCACATCTCGACGCCGTCGGGAAGCATGATGATGCCGGTAACGTCTGTCGTTCTGAAATAGAACTGAGGACGATAGTTGTTGAAGAACGGTGTATGACGGCCGCCTTCGTCCTTAGTAAGGACGTAAACCTGACCCTTGAACTTTGTGTGAGGATGGATCGAGCCGGGCTTGGAGAGAACCTGTCCACGTTCGATCTCTGTTCTCTGGATACCACGAAGGAGAGCGCCGACGTTGTCGCCTGTCTCTGCGTAATCGAGAACTTTTCTGAACATTTCAAGTCCTGTGCAGACTGTCTTTTTCTTTTCGTCCTGAAGACCGACGATCTCAACTTCTTCGCCGACCTTAAGGCGTCCACGCTCAACTCTACCTGTAGCAACTGTTCCACGGCCTGTGATCGTGAAGACGTCTTCAACAGGCATAAGGAACGGAAGGTCTGACTGACGGTCGGGAGTCGGGATATAGCTGTCAACAGCATCCATGAGTTCCCAGATGCAAGCGATCTCGGGAGCGTTTACGTCGCCGCCGTTATACTCGAGAGCCTTAAGAGCGGAACCCTTGATGATGGGCGTATCTGCTCCGGGGAAGCCGTACTCGTCAAGAGTATCACGGACTTCTTCTTCAACGAGCTCGATGAGTTCGGGATCGTCGACTTGGTCAGTCTTGTTAAGGAAAACGATGATATAGGGAACGCCGACCTGACGGGCAAGGAGAAGGTGCTCTTTTGTCTGAGCCATCGGGCCGTCTGTCGCAGCGATAACAAGGATCGCGCCGTCCATCTGAGCAGCGCCGGTGATCATGTTCTTGATATAGTCGGCGTGGCCGGGGCAGTCAACGTGAGCATAGTGACGGTGCTCCGTCTCATACTCAACATGCGCAGTATTGATCGTGATACCACGTGCTCTCTCTTCGGGAGCCTTATCAATGTTTGCATAGTCAACGAAATCCGCTTCGCCCTTCATAGCAAGGGTTTTTGTTATTGCCGCTGTAAGAGTTGTTTTACCGTGGTCAACGTGACCGATCGTGCCGATATTTACGTGCGGTTTTGTTCTTTCGAAATGTTGTTTTGCCATTAATGTTGTCCTCCTTCAAGGTAGCATTGTCTTCCATGCATATCGCATGTTGATATTCTACCAATTTTTTTGCAAAAATGCAAGTCTTTTTTAAAATAAATTATATAAGAAAATTATATAAGATCCTTATCTCTTACGATCGATTCCGCTATTGACCTCGGAACCTCGGTATAATGACTCGGTTCCATGGAATACTGGCCTCTTCCCTGCGTCTTTGAACGCAGCGATGTGGCGTATCCGAACATGTTGGAAAGCGGAACGTTCGCGCTGATCTGTACGGCTCCGGAACGCATTTCCGTTCCCGTAATGGAGCCTCTCCTGGAATTGATGTCGCCTATGACGTCGCCCATGTATGATTCAGGCACGATGATCGTGACCTTCATGATCGGCTCCATCAGAACAGGCGCGGCCTTTCTCATGGCCTCCTTGAATGCCATTGAGCCTGCGAGCTTGAACGCAAGCTCGGAGGAGTCTACCTCATGGTACGATCCGTCATAGAGCGTTACCTTGACGTCGACGACGTTAAAGCCCGCGAGCACTCCGGAAAGCATCGCTCCCTTGATACCCGCTTCGGCAGGGCCTATAAACTCCTTGGGGATGACTCCGCCAACGATGGAGTTTACGAATTCATAGCCCTTGCCGGGGTTCGGCTCGATACGAATCTTAACATGACCGTACTGGCCGTGACCGCCCGTCTGACGCGCGTATTTTGTATCGCTTTCGGCGACTTTGGTGATCGTTTCTCTGTAGGCGACCTGAGGCTTACCTACATTTGCTTCGACCTTGAATTCACGAAGCATTCTGTCAACGATTATTTCAAGGTGAAGCTCGCCCATACCCGCTATTATAGTCTGTCCCGTTTCTTCATCGGTATAGCACTTGAACGTCGGGTCCTCCTCGGCAAGCTTTTGAAGGGCTATGCCCATCTTTTCCTGTCCTGCCTTGGTCTTGGGCTCGATAGCCACTCTGATTACGGGCTCCGGGAATTCCATGGACTCAAGGATTATCGGATGCTTCGAGTCGCAGAGCGTGTCGCCCGTGGTCGTATTTTTAAGTCCGACCGCCGCGTCGATATCGCCGGCATAGCTGCATTCGATATCCTGCCTGTGATTTGAGTGCATCTGAAGCACGCGTCCGAGACGCTCGTTTGAATCCTTTGTGGAATTATAGACCGTACTGCCCGTTATCGCCTTACCGGAATAAACTCTGAAAAACACGAGCTTTCCGACATAGGGGTCTGTGGCTACCTTGAACGCAAGGGCGGAGAACGGCTTATCGTCGCTCGCCTCTCTGACTTCTTCCTTACCTGTCTTGGGATTTACGCCTTTTATGGCTTCGATATCCGTCGGGCTCGGCATGAAGTCGACGATGGCGTCAAGGAGAAGCTGAACGCCCTTGTTGCGGTATGAGGTGCCGCATGTTACCGGCACCATTTTATTGGAGATCGTTGCCTTTCTTATGCATTTTTTGATCTCATCTATCGAAGGCTCCTCGCCCTCAAGATATTTTGAGAGGATCTCGTCATCCTGCTCCGCGACATGCTCGATAAGCTCAGAGCGATATTTTTCGGCGAGCGGCAAAAGCTCGTCCGGTATCGGCTCGTCGCGTACGTCAAGGCCCATATCGTCGTAGTAGACCTCCGCGCGCATCTTCAAAAGGTCGATGATGCCCTTGAAATCCGCTTCGGCTCCTATCGGTATCTGGATAGGAACTGCGTTGGCGTTAAGACGATCTTTCATCATGGCGATAACATTATAGAAATCGGCGCCCATGATGTCCATTTTGTTGACGTAAACCATGCGCGGTACAAGATATTTGTCGGCCTGTCTCCAGACTGTCTCGGACTGCGGCTCGACTCCGCCCTTGGCGCAAAGCACCGTTACGGCGCCGTCAAGTACGCGAAGCGAACGCTCGACCTCGACCGTAAAGTCGACGTGGCCGGGAGTGTCGATGATGTTGATACGATGTTTCTTCCAGAAGCAGGTCGTAGCGGCAGAGGTTATCGTGATACCTCTTTCCTGCTCCTGCTCCATCCAGTCCATCGTGGCGGCACCGTCATGCACCTCGCCCAACTTATGAGTCTTTCCGGTATAGAAGAGTATACGCTCGGTAGTAGTCGTCTTACCGGCGTCGATGTGAGCCATTATTCCTATATTTCTTGTAAGCTCTAACGGTACCTGCCTCGGCATATTAACCTCCATGCGCCGTATTCTTTACGGCTGACAAAAATAAGATAAAAAACGGTAAGAAATTACCATCTGAAATGCGCAAAAGCTTTGTTGGCTTCTGCCATCTTGTGAGTGTCCTCGCGCTTTTTGAACGCGGAACCCGTCGAGTTGACAGCGTCCATTATCTCGCCGGCAAGTCTTTCCTTCATCGTTCTCTCGGAACGGCCGCGGCTGTATAATGTGATCCAGCGCAGACCTAAAGTCTGTCTTCTCTCGGGACGTACTTCGATGGGGACCTGGTACGTAGCACCGCCGACACGGCGAGCCTTGACCTCAAGCACAGGCATTACGTTTTCCATTGCGGCTTCAAAAACCTCAAGGGGCTCTTTGCCTGTCTTTTCTCTGATGATGTCAAAAGCGTCGTAAACTATCTTTTGAGCTACGCCCTTTTTGCCATCGTACATAACACTGTTGATCAAACGTGTTACAAGTTTTGAATTGTAAAGCGGATCCGGCAAAACGTCACGTTTTGCTATCTGGCCTCTTCTTGGCACTTCGCTTCCCTCCTTCATAGTAATGATATCATAGGTACTCGAGTGACAAAATTCTCGTGGCGCCAACGTCAGAGGCGTTATATATTATATAACCACTCTCACATCGGTTGCGGAAAATCCGCGGCCTGCAAGAAGATTCTGTCTTTAAATCCGAAAGGATCATTTCTTGGCGGCTTTGGGCCTCTTCGCTCCGTATTTGGAACGGGCCTGCATCCTGCCGTTGACGCCCTGCGTATCGAGCGTACCGCGGATAATGTGGTAACGCACGCCGGGAAGGTCTTTAACACGTCCGCCGCGGATAAGAACAACAGAGTGCTCCTGAAGATTGTGTCCGACGCCGGGGATATAGGACGAAACCTCGATCCCGTTTGTAAGACGGACTCTCGCTATCTTTCTGAGCGCAGAGTTGGGCTTTTTGGGCGTAGCTGTTTTGACCGCCGTGCAAACGCCGCGCTTTTGGGGTGAATTGGCGTCAGTCATGATGTTCTTTTTGGAGTTAAGTCCTTTAAGAAGGGCGGGAGCCTTCGCCTTTTTTTCGTGTGTTTCTCTTCCGCTTCTGACAAGCTGATTAAAGGTAGGCAAGCAATACATCTCCTTTCTCAAAAATTTATCTATATCATCCCGCGGCTTAAGGAAACCGCGGGAGACATATCAAACAACGGGAAATATTTTACCACTTTTTGCGGTCGTTTGTCAACACTTTCTACAAATTTAATATGGTTTTTTCGTTCAATTCGATGAAGTTACGACCTTGAATTTCTCGTTAAGCTCTTCAAAGAAGTCGGCTGTGCTTTCGATCTCGACGTCGCTGTAGCATTTCATGCCTGTACCGGACGGAAGGAGCTTGCCGATGATGACGTTTTCCTTAAGTCCGAGCAGCGGATCGGTCTTGCCCTTGATGGCGGCGTCGGTAAGAACTCTCGTCGTCTCCTGGAAGGACGCTGCCGAAAGGAACGAATCCGTAGCGAGAGACGCCTTTGTGATACCCATAAGCGTAGGCTCGCAAACTGCGGGATGGAACTCCGTGCCGGCTTCCTCCGCCCTCTTGCGCGCATCCTCGTTTGCCTCGGCAAATTCGCGTTTTTCGACTACCATATTGGGAAGCAGTACCGTATCGCCGGATTCGAGCACCTTGACCTTTCTCATCATCTGGCGGACGATGACCTCGATATGCTTATCGTTGATATCAACGCCCTGTAAGCGGTATGTCTTCTGAACTTCTCTGATAAGGTAATCGTGGACGGCGGGAACTCCCAAAACGGCGAGGATGTCGTGAGGATTCATCGAACCGTCGGTCAGGGTGTCGCCCTTCTTGACGAGCTGGCCCTCTTCGACCTTAAGACGGTAGCCGTAAGGAATAAGGTATGATTTCTCGTCCGCATCGCCCTCTTCGGTGCTTGTAACGACGACGTGCTTTGACTTCTTTATATCTCTGAACGATACGCGACCGGATATCTCGGAGATTATCGCGAGCGTCTTGGGCTTACGCGCCTCGAAGAGCTCTTCAACTCTCGGAAGACCGGCTGTGATGTCGCTCTGGTCCTTCGCGCCGCCCGTATGGAACGTTCTCATCGTAAGCTGTGTACCGGGCTCGCCTATCGACTGGGCGGCGATGATACCGACCGCTTCACCGACTGTTACAGGCTCGCCTGTCGCAAGGTTGGCGCCGTAGCACTTGATGCAGACGCCGTGCTCAGATTCGCACGAAAGGAGCGATCTTATCGTAACCCTTGCGAGAGAATCCTCCGCCTTCTTGCCGGCGGCGATATCTTCCTGATTGTATTTTTCGGCGAGATCGGCAACTTTCTTTGCGTCCTCATCGGTCATCATTCTGTCTGTGCCCATGACGACTTCGCCCGTATCTCTGTCGATATAATCCTCAAAGAGGAAGCGTCCCGTCAATCTTTCGGCGAGACTGACTATCTTACGGTTGCCGTCATATATATCGTATACCTCGATGCCGCTGTGGCAGTGGCAGTCCTCTTCGCGGATAATGACGTCCTGTGAAACGTCGACGAGACGGCGGGTAAGATAACCGGAGTCCGCCGTACGGAGCGCCGTATCTGCAAGTCCTTTACGGGCGCCGCGGGAGGAGATGAAGTATTCGAGGATGTTAAGTCCTTCACGGTAGTTGGAACGGATCGGGATCTCGATCGTCTTACCGGCTGTGTTCGCGATAAGCCCGCGCATTCCGGCAAGCTGACGAAGCTGGGAGTCGTTACCTCTGGCTCCCGATTTAAGCATCATGTTGATGGGGTTGAACTCGTCGAAGTTCTCTTTAAGAGCTGTGGAGACCTTCTTCGTGCAGTCCTCCCATGTGTCGATAACGCTGTCGGCACGCTCGTCGTTGGAGATAAGTCCGCGTTCGTAGTTTCTTCTGATCCTTGCGATCTGTTTCTCCGCCTCTTCGATGAGATCCTTTTTCGTCGGCGGGATGGTAGCGTCACTGACGGCGACGGTTATACCGCTTCTCGTCGAATATTTATAGCCCTGGCTCTTAACGCTGTCGAGCATCGCGGCGGCGACTGATGTGCCGTGAAGCCTTATGCATCTGTCGATGATCTTACCGAGCATCGATTTATTTACGAGGAAGTCGACCTCAAGCTTGAAGTCGTTTTCGTGATCCGTCCTGTCGACAAATCCGAGATCCTGCGGGATCGGGTCGTTGAAAATAACGCGTCCGAGCGTCGTTTCGACAAGCTTTGAGACCTTTTGTCCGTCGATCTCTTTTTCCATACGGATCTTACAGAGCGCCTGGAGTCCGAGATCGCCCTCGTCATAAGCCATCGTGGCTTCGTTGACGTCGCGGAATACTTTTCCTTCGCCCGCTTCGCCCGGCTTTATCATCGTCAGATAATATGAGCCGAGGACCATGTCCTGAGTGGGAACGGTAACGGGACGTCCGTCGGAGGGCTTGAGAAGATTGTTGGCGGCGAGCATAAGGAATCTCGCCTCGGCCTGCGCTTCCGCGGAAAGCGGAACGTGAACGGCCATCTGGTCGCCGTCGAAGTCGGCGTTGAACGCCGTACATGCGAGCGGATGGAGCTTGATGGCTCTGCCCTCGACAAGGACCGGCTCAAACGCCTGGATACCGAGTCTGTGGAGCGTCGGGGCGCGGTTGAGCATTACGGGGTGATCCTTGATGACTATTTCGAGAGCGTCCCATACCTGGGGTTTTGAACGCTCTACCATTTTACGCGCGGATTTGACGTTGCCGGCGACCTCTGTCTCGACAAGTCTCTTCATAACGAACGGCTTGAAAAGCTCGAGCGCCATTTCCTTGGGAAGTCCGCACTGATATATTTTAAGCTCGGGACCTACAACGATAACGGAACGGCCGGAGTAGTCGACACGTTTTCCGAGAAGGTTCTGTCTGAAACGTCCCTGTTTGCCCTTAAGCATATCCGAAAGAGATTTGAGCGCTCTGTTTGACGGGCCGGTCACGTGGCGTCCGCGGCGGCCGTTGTCGATAAGGGCGTCGACCGCTTCTTGGAGCATTCTCTTTTCGTTCCTCACGATTATCTCGGGAGCGCCGAGCTCGAGGAGCTTTTTAAGGCGGTTGTTTCTGTTTATTACTCTGCGGTAAAGGTCGTTAAGATCCGACGTCGCAAAGCGTCCGCCGTCGAGCTGTACCATCGGGCGGATATCGGGGGGAATAACGGGGATAACGTCGAGGATCATCCATTCCGGTCTGTTGCCGGAGAGGCGGAAGGCTTCGACGACCTCAAGTCTCTTGAGCGCCTTTGCTTTCTTTTGACCCGTGCTGTTCTGCATCTCCTCGTGGAGCTCTTCGGAAAGCTTGTCGAGATCTATCTCGGCGAGAAGCTCCTTTATCGCCTCGGCTCCCATGCCGACGCGGAAGTCGTTTTCATATCTCTCTCTGAATTCCGCGTATTCATTTTCGTCGAGCGTCTGATATTTTTTAAGCGGCGTGTCGCCGGGATCAATAACGATGTACATTACAAAGTAAAGTACCTTTTCAAGGTTTCTCGGCGATACGTCGAGGATTATGCCCATCCTTGACGGTATTCCCTTGAAATACCAGATATGGGAAACGGGAGCGGCAAGCTCGATATGTCCCATTCTCTCGCGGCGTACCTTGGCCTTTGTTATCGTGACTCCGCAGCGCTCGCAGACCTTGTCCTTATAGCGCATACGTTTATATTTTCCGCAGTGGCACTCCCAGTCCTTTGTCGGCCCGAAGATCCTTTCGCAGAAAAGGCCGTCCTTCTCGGGCTTTAAGGTGCGGTAGTTTATCGTTTCGGGTTTTTTGACCTCGCCGTAAGACCATTCGCGGATCTTGTCGGGAGACGCCAATCCTATCTTAATAGACTCAAAGGTATTATTCTCCATATTAACGGATCTCATATCCCGTTAAAGCGGGATATTTTGTCCCTGTCCACCTTTCAAAAAGATTTGCGGCGGCAAATAGGCCGTCATGTTCACAAGCTAAGGATCGAAGATCACTCGTCGCTGTCGGCTGTATACTCGTCGTCGAGATACTCATCCGACTCATCCTCGACATAACCGTCGTTATAATCGTCGAGATATTCTTCGTCGTCGTCATCCTCGTCGGATTCTATCGGATTGCCTTCCTCATCCTCGAGAATGTAGCCCTCGGCGCCCTCGGCGTCGTTGACGTGTGAGAACATCTTTTCTTCCGCCTGACGGAATCCGTAATCGTCGTCGAAGTTTTGCTTCAGGTCGATCTCGTTGCCGTCGGAGTCAAGCACCTTGACGTCGAGAGCGAGCGATTGAAGCTCTTTTATAAGGACCTTGAAAGATTCGGGGATACCGGGCTTCGGAACATTCTTGCCCTTTACGATCGCTTCGTATGTCTTTACGCGGCCGACAACGTCGTCGGACTTGACCGTAAGGATCTCCTGAAGCGTATATGCGGCGCCGTAAGCTTCGAGTGCCCAAACTTCCATTTCGCCGAAACGCTGTCCGCCGAACTGGGCTTTACCGCCGAGGGGCTGCTGCGTTACGAGCGAATACGGACCTGTGGAACGCGCGTGGATCTTATCGTCGACAAGATGGAGGAGCTTTAAGAAGTACATTACGCCGACGGTTATCGGAGCGTCGAACTTACGTCCCGTACGTCCGTCGATAAGTGTCGATTTACCGTCCTCGCTGACTCCTGCCTCGCGGAGCGCTTCCTTGATATCGTCCTCATGAGCGCCGTCGAAAACGGGCGTCATGACTTTTATTCCGAGATGTCTCGCGGCAAATCCGAGATTTACCTCGAGCACCTGACCTATATTCATACGTGAGGGAACGCCGAGGGGATTAAGAACTATATCGAGCGGAGTACCGTCCGGAAGGAACGGCATATCCTCGATGGGAAGTATGCGTGAAACAACGCCCTTGTTTCCGTGACGGCCGGACATCTTGTCGCCGACGGAAAGCTTACGCTTCTGGGCAATATAGCAGCGGACGGTCTTGTTTACGCCCGGAGACAGCTCGTCGCTGTTCTCTCTCGTAAACACCTCGACGTTGACTACTATGCCGTATTCGCCGTGGGGCACTCTGAGCGAGGTATCTCTGACTTCCTTGGCCTTTTCGCCGAATATCGCGCGGAGAAGTCTTTCCTCCGCCGTCAGCTCCGTTTCGCCCTTGGGCGTTACCTTGCCGACAAGGATATCGCCGGAATGTACCTCTGCGCCTATGCGGATTATTCCTCTTTCGTCGAGATCGCTCAGCGCGTCTTCACCGACGTTGGGGATATCGCGCGTTATCTCCTCGGGGCCGAGCTTGGTGTCTCTCGCCTCGGTCTCATATTCTTCGATGTGGATCGACGTATAGACGTCGTCGCGGACTATCTTTTCGTTGACAAGGACAGCGTCCTCGTAGTTATAGCCTTCCCATGTCATAAATCCGATAAGAGCGTTCTTGCCGAGGCTTATCTCGCCCTTGTCCGTCGCGGGACCGTCGGCTATGACCTGACCTTTTTCGACTCTCTGACCGATATTTACGACCGGTCTTTGGTTTATACATGTTCCCTGGTTGGAGCCGAGGAACTTTATCATTTCGTATTCGTCCGTATTGCCGCCGTCGGTCACGACCTGGATGTGGTCGGCGCTGACGTGCGTTACGACTCCGGACTCTCTCGCGAGAACCGCGACGCCGGAATCGACAGCCGCCTTGTATTCCATACCCGTTCCGACTATCGGAGAGCACGGTTTAAGAAGCGGAACAGCCTGTCTCTGCATGTTTGAGCCCATGAGCGCTCTGTTCGCGTCGTCGTTCTCAAGGAACGGTATCATCGCCGTAGCGACTGAAACGACCATCTTGGGCGAAACGTCCATGTAATCGACTCTTGACCTGTCGACCTCAAGGAACTCGTCGCGGTGACGGGCGTGCACCATTTCACGCATGAAATGTCCTTCTTCGTCGAGCGGCTCGTTCGCCTGGGCGACGATGTAATTATCCTCGACGTCGGCTGTCATGTATTCGACCTCGTCCAGAACGCGGCCGGTCTCCTTGTCGACCTTGCGGAACGGCGCCTCGATGAAGCCGTATTCATTTATCTTTGCGAATGTTGCGAGATAAGAGATAAGTCCGATGTTGGGGCCTTCGGGCGTCTCTATGGGGCACATGCGTCCGTAGTGGCTGTAGTGAACGTCACGGACCTCGAATCCCGCGCGGTCTCTCGAAAGTCCGCCGGGGCCCAACGCCGAAAGACGGCGCTTATGGGTGAGCTCTGCGAGCGGGTTAGTCTGATCCATGAACTGGGACAGCGGGGAGGAACCGAAGAATTCCTTTATCGCCATCTGGACGGGACGGATGTTGATAAGCGTCTGAGGAGTGATCTTATCGGCGTCCTCCTGCGCCTGTAACGTCATCCTCTCGCGGATGACTCTTTCCATCCTTGAAATACCGATCCTGAACTGATTTTGGAGCAATTCTCCGACAGAGCGGATCCTTCTGTTGCCTAAATGGTCTATATCGTCAAGATTTCCGATGCCGTTGGCAACGTCGTTTACGTAGTTTATCGAAGCTAAGATGTCGTCCTTGATTATGTGTTTCGGGATAAGGTCGTCGCAACGCTCAAGGAGGATCTCAAGAAGCTCCTCGTTCGTTCCCTCGAAGTTGTCGATTATCTCGTGGAGCACGCTTGCGCGTACCTTTTCGTTGATGGCGTTGTCGATAAGATCCTGTCTCGTAATGCCGTCGGGCATAAACGGAAGGGGATCGATCATGCCGCTGGAGATTATCTTGATGTTTCTTCCGTCGGCGTCGACGGTGACGGACATGACGCCTGCCTGCTCTATTGCGTAAGCCTTTTCCTTCGAGATGATCTCTCCCTCTTCGGCGAGGATCTCTCCCGTGTATTTATCGACCACCGGCTCGGTGACTTTTTTGCCGGCAAGTCTCGCGGAAATGGCAAGCTTTTTATTGTATTTATAGCGGCCTACTCTCGAAATGTTGTAGCGATAGGGATCAAAGAAAAGATTGTCGATATGCTGCTGCGCCGTTTCAAGCGTCACAGGCTCGCCGGGACGGAGCTTTTTAAATACCTCCATGAGAGCTTCTTCGTTGTTCTTTGTTTCGTCTCTCTCGATGGTGGCGTTGATCCTGTCGTCGTCGCCGAAAAATTCTCTTATTTCAGCGTCAGTACCGACTAAGATGTCGCCGTCGGTCGTTGAGCCGAGCGCTCTGATAAAGGTCGTGATATAGATCTTGCGGTTTTTATCGATCCTGACATAATAGAGGTCGTTGGCGTCTGTCTCGTATTCGAGCCATGCGCCGCGGTTGGGGTTGATGGTACTGCTGTAAAGCGGGATACCCGTTTTATCGTGCGTCATATCGAAATAGACGCCCGGCGAACGGACGAGCTGAGATACGATAACACGCTCCGCTCCGTTGATAACAAACGTACCGCTGTCGGTCATAATGGGGAAATCGCCCATATAGACCTCGCTCTCTTTGATAGCGCCCGTTTCTTTATTTAAAAGACGGGCGGTCACACGCATCGGCGCGGAATATGTCGCGTCGCGCTCCTTACACTCGCGGACGGAATATTTGGGCTTATCGTCCATACGGTATCCGACAAAGGAGAGCACCCAGTTGCCCGTGTAATCCTTGATATCCGCGATATCACGGAAAACCTCTTTTAATCCCCTGTCAAGAAACCAGTTGTATGAGTCCTTCTGGATCTCGATGAGGTTGGGCATTTCCATGACCTCGTTGATCTTTCCGAAGCTCATACGCTTCACATCTCCGCGAACCACCGGCTTAACATTCAGCATTCGCCAATCACTCCGTTTCTTTTTTCGTCAGTTTCTGAAAACACGCCGAAAACATTTAAAAAAAATGATTTTCGTCCATTTCAAACGGCGTATTGCACACACATTTTTAATGCTTAAAAAACAGTACGCGCATATACGTCCATTATAATGAAAGTAAATTCGATTATACGCGTAAAAAAGCGGTATGTCAAGCGTTTTTTTCGCTGTTTTTAAAAAAATTTTTTAATTTTTTATGAAAATTTAAAAATTTTTTGAAAAATTCGTTGTAACGCCGAAAAAATCCCCGAATACAATGTATTGACGAAAAAAATGCACAAAAGGGCGAAACATTCAACGGCGCCGTGTGTTTCAATAGGGTTTTCGGGCGTCGGAAAGGCGGTTTTGAGCATGTTTGAGGGTAGTCTATCTTCTGTATTGAAATTAAATCCCGCAGCCTCCGCGCTTGTTTCGGGAAACAGTCAACATCCGCATCTTAGGGTCAAAGTATGCTTTTATCCGTGGGCGACCGGTACGCTCATAAAGGCTGAAGCGATGAACCTGCCGGAGAAAGACGGTATATTCGGGATACGCGTCGTCCCTCCTGCTTTCAACAAAAAAAGCGCAAAAAAGATAACCGCAAAAGGTCGGACCTTTTTAGCGGTTATCTTAATTGTTTCTTTTCATCGAACGGGTATGCGCTGACTGTTTTTTACACCGATAAGTTTACTCCGTCGGACTTAGCGTGCGCCTCGGCCGAAATATCGGCGATCCCGCGCCGCGGCGAAAAAGTATTCGATCCGAAAAGCGGCAGGCCGATCGGATCGGGCGCCGTTCGTCTTAATACCAGATAAAGCCGAGGAATACAATTATAATTATCCATTGCCAGACGGTAAGCCTTACGTCCACGGTACAGGAAGCGGTAAGCGGTTTTCCGTCTTTATCCGTCGCCTCACGCCCCGTCAGAGAATCTATGACGACGGCGGAGATGACGGCGCTGCCCTTTCCCCTTTTAGTCGCCGTCACGATCCCGTTATTGTCGACCGCGGCGACGGAGCTATCCGATGATTTCCAGACTATCCTGAAATTTTCCGCGCCGTTTTTCACAAGCGCGGCGTTTATTTTTGCGCTGTCTCTGTATTTCAGAGAAAGGGACGTTTTATCGAGCGTCAACGACTGCGGAACGATCCTTGTCTTAACCGGCTTTATCGTTACGCCGCCGACCTTAAGCTCGTAATCCTCCCATTTAAAGGTATATCCGTTTTCAACAGGCGGCTCCGGCTCCTCGATAGACTCGGTCTCAACGGTATATTTTACCGTCTTTATGACCTTGCCTTTTTCATCGACGAATTTCGCGTCGTATTTTATCGGCGTATAGACAGCGTTTACCACGATCCCGCCGGGCTTAAGTGTGTAATTCTCCCATTTTACGGTATATCCCTCTTTTGCGGGCGCGGTCGGCTCATCTATCGAAACGCTGTCGACGGTGTATGTTCTTTCGGCAACCGTTTTGCCGTATGCGACGAATTTTGCCGTATATTCAATGAGGCTGTAGACGGGTCTTATCGTTATCCCGCCCGATCTAAGCTCGTAAGCCTCCCATTTTCCGTCCTTGCAGCCTGCGGCTTCGGGGACGGGCGGCTCATCTATCGACTCCGTTTCAAATGTATATTTCACTACGGCAACATTGTTTCCGTCTTTATCGACGAATTTTGCCTCGTATTCTCCGGGTGTGTAGACGGCGTTAATTTCCGTTCCGCCGGGTCTGAGTTCATAATCCTCCCACGTTCCGATATACCAATCCTTTTCGGGAACGGCCGGCTCGGTAACGGACTTTGTCATTGCGGTATATTTGACCGTTCCCACGGTCCTTCCGTCGGCAATGAAGGAAGCCGTATATTCCGTCATATCGAAATTAAAAACAGGCCTTAAACCGATATCGGTGTGGTTGACGATACTTCCGTCGCTGATATTGCCTTGATACTCGACGTCGCTCGCACCTCGGCTCGTTTTTCCCGGTGAGCGAAGCCACCAGTTGGAACAGTATGTTCCGTCCGACAGCGTAAATTCATGATCGACATAAAGGCCCTGACAAAGAGCGTAATCCGTTCCGCTCGCTCTTCTCTTTAACGCGGAATTTAATCCGTAAGAGGTGTTGATAATATCATAGTATGACAAAATCGCTATTTTGTCCGTCGTCGAGCTTGTGAAGGACGCGTCGAATGCCGATTTTGTTTCACGCTCGACAGACGCTATCTTTGCCTTTTCCCCTTCGTCAAACGCCGTATCGTAAAATGTACCGTTCAAAAACGGGAGGACGGTGCTGTCCTTGTAGCTGTTTGCGTAAACGGTACGCTCGCTGTCCTTATAATAATTCGTGTCGTTTTCGGAATCGGCGTAAAGCGTATCGCTGAACGACTGTGAATCTATTATTTTTTCACATATGACGAGACCCGTCGCGGGATCGAGCACGCGCCATTTCAGCGGCTCGTATCTGAACCAATATGTCGTATCGATAAAGTATCCGTTTTCGGCCTGATGAGTTTTTTCCTCGGAGGTATCGCTCTTATAATTAGTAAAGCTCTTTCTGTATGACGAAAATCTTACGCCGCGGTAATATTCACCATTAAGCTCCGCGTCGCAGTATTTCATATAATCGGCTTTTTCCGCCGAGCCGTCGAAGTAATAAAGTCCGCCGCCGCTCATATATCCGTAGCTTTTCCACTCCGCGGAAAGGGCGTTGAGCGCCGAGACCGTCGCGCTGTCCGTCACCTTCGTTTGGGGATATCTTCCGAATTCTATTATATCTCCCGTGCGGTAGCCGGTTACGCCTTTCCCGTCCGCGACCGCCGAAAAAGCGAAAAGTCCCGCCGGCGCCGCGCCGAACGCCATTATGAGCGCCAACATCAGCGCAAATATTTTTATCAGCATTTTTTTAGACTTCATTTTTATCCTCCGAAAGAAAAGCGCGCAGCCGAAGCCACGCGCATTAAAATACCGTACGATCCTGCCTGCTTTCTCTATATGTGGCAAGGTCATTTTATCATAGTGTGAAAGGGATTGCAAGGAAAATATACTTTCCTCCGGTCGGTAAGCTTTAACCCTGCTGTCCTTCTTTCGCCTCCGGAAGCCTTACTGTCGCTTTAAAGAGGTCGCCGTCGATCGTTATCGAGAGACTTCCTCCCATCAGCACGCACAGATCCTTTGCTATCGAAAGTCCGAGACCGTTGCCCTCTCTCGTCCTCGACTCGTCTCCCCTGACGAACCTCTCCGTCAGCTCATCCGGCGAGATATTGAGCGGTTCTGCGGACATGTTTTTGATCTCAAACGCTCCGTATCCGTTTTCGGAATATGTGTTGATATAGACCCTCGAGCCCTTTGCCGAATACTTCCGCGCATTGTTCATAAGGTTATCTATGACGCGGAAAGTCTTTTGGCTGTCGGCAAAGATCATCGGCGGCTCAGGCGATATCTCGGATATTATCTCAAGACCGTTCTTTTCAAAATCATCGTTCATCTCGCCTATCGCCTGAACGGTCAGTTCGCCGAGGTTGATGATCGTATTGTTGAGCGTGACGTTTCCGGACGAGACCTTTGACGCCTCTATAAGGTCGTCGATAAGGCGTTTCAGCTTGACCGCCTTCTCGTCGAGGACGTCGATATATCCGCAAGCCGTCTCGTCGGTTATCCCGCATTTTTTCAGAAGCTCGACGTATGATATCACGGACGTCAGCGGCGTTTTAAGATCGTGGGAGACGTTCGTTATAAGCTCCGCTCTCATCCGCTCGTTCTTTATCGCCTTGTTGACGGCTGTCTGAAGCTCGTCATTGTTATATCTCAGGCTGTCGGCAAGTATCCTTAATGACTCAGGCTGTTTTTCGTCATACGGTATGATCTCCCTGTTTTTCGCCGCCGTAATCAGCCTGTCGAGCGATATAAAATATTTCAGCGCGAAGAATATCGCGGCTCCGTTAAGAAGGATTATCGCTAAGACGAAAACCCCCGCTCCCGCCGCCGTCAAAGCAAAAAACAGCACATTCAGCGCGATATAACCGACGGCAAGCAATATAACTCTGAGTTTGATATGTCCCGGCTTATATGTGACAAGCTTTTTCAGCTTTTTAAACAGGCGTCGTATGCCTTTGAAGATGAGCGCGAAAAGCTTTACGATGATACATCTTTTAAAGAACGACTCGCCCGACTTTTTGATCCTTATGACCGACGTCAGCCACTCGATGCCGATAAGTCCGAAGATCATCACAAGCGCCGACAGCGCGTAAACAAGGAGCTTACGCAGATACAGTATTTGGGATATATAGTCGTATCGGTCGAAAACAGACGTCATTATCCCGAAAAATCCCGCCGCCGCGGCGATGAGAAGTCCCACTGATACAGCAAAGTGTACGTCTGTCGGAACCTTGTCGATAAACGCGAGGGTGATCCCCTCGTAACCTCTCTTATGACCCGCAAAGCAGAAAAGCATAACGGAGAAGACGATCGCCAAAACAAAGCAGACGGCAAAGCCTATAATACACTCATTTATGCCGCGACCCGTGAGCTCGTCATAGCATGTGATCGCCGTGTAATAATCGTCGCCCGGCTTAAGGTCATCCTCAAGGAAAAGAACAACGGTCGTTTTACCGTCTTCGGACGAGGGAGCGTTATCGTACGAGAAACGATCCCCCGTGCCCTTAGTCCTTCTCATTCCGTCCCTGTCGAAAAAGTAGCACATATGACCGACGACCGATTTTTCCTCAGCTTCCTTTGCGGTCATATTTGAGATTACGACCTTTCCGTTTTTGTCGGCGGCGTAATACTTGAGATTGACCGTTTCGGACAGCTTGTTTTTGCACCTCTTGCTCTCCTGCAAAAGGTCTGTCAGATAAATGTTTTCGGCTTCCGAATATTCTTCGGTTATGTTCTTTTTCGCCTCGTCCTCGCTCATCGAAAGATCGACGGACCATGACCATGAATTGTTCGGAATGTCAAACATAAGGTCAATGTATTTTTCTCTGAACGCCTCAGGTCTTACGAGCGATTCATATTTCAGATATTCGAGGCCCTGTGTACTGTTAAGTATCTTCTGAACGCGGCGGACGGTCAGCGGCGCGTTTTCGTCGACAGCGACCTTTTTTCTTGCATTGACCTCGGGCGGCGCCGTAGTCGACGTCGCTCCCGCAGATACCTCTTCATCCGCGCTGTGAACGGTTGTCGGAACAGTCTCATCAACGTCGTCTTCAATATCCCACGAGACGTTATCCTCATATCCGTCGTAATGCGTCGCGACGTAATAAAGCTCGTCCTCGATCACCTGCGCTTTTTCGGCGAGGTATCTGTTTAAAGCTTTTTCTGTCTCGCTGTCCTTATTTTTTTCAAGCTGCTTTTTAATTTCCGCCCTGTCCGGCTGCTCCGCCAGAGTGACCAGACTTTGAGCGTCATTTGCAAACATTTCGTTCAGTACATTAGTGTCTTCAAACGAGGGAGCGGAGAGGCTCCCTAAGGTCGTGACCTCGTCGATGCCGTAGATGAACAGTCTTACGCCCGCTTCGAGCGCAGAATATGCGCTTAAAAAAAGCAGAGCCGCCGCAAGGACAAGGCACAGTCCTTTGACCGGAAGAGGGTATCTTTCAATATTTTTCGATTTTGTATCCAATGCCCCATACCACCTTTAAATATTTCGGGTCCTTTGGGTTTATTTCGATCTTTTCTCTGATCTTTTTGATATGTACGGTGACGGTTTTAAGAGATGAAAGAGAAGGCTCGTTCCAGACGCTCTCGTATATCTGTTCGGACGAAAGCACTCGCCCCATGTTTTGCATAAGGTATTCGAGAACGCCGTATTCGCGCGCCGTAAGCTTTACCGGCTCGCCGTCGACGGTCGCCTCTTTTGTCTCGGTGTCGAGCGACAGTCCGCCCGTCGTCAGCACGGCGTCGTTTTTCTCGAGGCTCCCGAGTGAAACATAGCGTCTTATCTGCGATTTGACTCTCGCCATAAGCTCAAGGGGATTGAACGGCTTTGTGACGTAATCGTCGGCGCCGAAGCCGAGACCGGATATCTTGTCGGTGTCCTCGCTTTTTGCCGAGAGAAGAATAATGGGGATGTTATATTTTTCTCTCATCTTGAGCGTCGCCGTAAGTCCGTCCATCCCGGGCATCATGATGTCGATAACGGCGCAGTGTATCTCGTTTTTTTCGACAGCCTCAAGAGCTTCTATCCCGTTTGACGCCCTCACCGTCTCGTAACCCTCAAGCTTTAAGAACGTTTCGACGGAATTGCAGATCGCTTCGTCATCGTCGCAGACAAGTACTCTGTACATTTCTTTCATCTCCTTACCGTACCATTATACCAAAGATCGGATCGTTTTCCAACCCGATGATATAATTAAAACATGCAAAAATAAAAACGCGGTATGATAAAAGTTAAAATTAAGTAAAATATGTCATTCTTCTTGAAGGACAAAGATCCTTCGCTTCGCTTAGGATGACAGGCGGTTTTTTCGCTTGTAGGGAACGCCGCCCTCGGCGTTCCATTGCCTGACCGTGATATATCTTTCGACGAGGAACGCCGGCGTTCCCTATACTCCCTCTCACACCTGACCGTGATATGACATTTACGAGGAACACGGAGGGCCGTGTTCCCTACATCCTGTCCCCACCTTCGTTAATAATACCCCCTGTCATTCTGAGACCGTAGGCCTAAGAATCTCAAAAACCGCCGCGTTGTAAAAATCCTTCGCTTCGCTCATGATGGCATGGATGGAACGTATCCTTCGCTTCAAATAACAGAAAAAGGGGCGTCGCATCCGGCGACACCCCCTCACATTATTATTTATACCTGTCCGGTCTACCCGTAAGCCTATGAGAACGATTTAATTGTCAACATAGCCGCCGGAGTATTTCACGGGCGCTCCGTTTCTTATCGTAAAGTCAAGCGTTCTGTCCTTTATCGGGTCTACGGAGCCTATCCTGAAATATTTTACGGTCACGGTGATATGCTTTGCGCCGACCTTCGGCACCTTTCCGGTAAACGTAACCTCCTTTGTCTTTCCGGCGGGGATGATAAGTCCGTCCGCTTCGTCAAAGGCGATATCCGCTCCGTCACATGTGACAGACATTATTTTTATCGGATACTTCTTAGAAAGGTTTTCTATCTCGAGCTTTTTATCCTTGCCCGTAAGATATCCGCTCAGGCTGTCGTCGAACTTTGCGTACACGCCGCGGTTCTGATGCTTCGCAACTTCAAACTGAGGATAATTCGCGTCGCTGTAGATGTCGATCCTTTTGTCGGTATAGACGAGCTTTTTGACGAGATCGAGCGAATACTTTTCGAGGCTGTATGAGCCGTGGTACTGGCCGTCTATGAACCATGTGTTTTCGGGAAGATACGCGCAAGACGCGTCTATCTCCATAGAGGGCGAAACGTGGTAATGCGATTTGTTTTTACAGACCGTATTTGCACAGACATACCCGTCGGCAAAGCGCTTTCCGTAGGGAGCGCACTTTGCGCCGCTGACCTTTTCGGTATCGAGCAGGATATCTCCGAGCGCGTCGTCACCAAGGAAGGTATCGTTTCCGTAGTTGCAGAGGATCGAGACGTTTACGCCCTTGTCAAGGCACTTTTTGAAATTCTTTCTGTAATTCGGAACAATCTTATGGTGGATAAAATCGCTCTCCTCAATAAGCTTCGCGCTGGCGCCCTTGTCGAGCAAAACGGGCTTTAACTTTTCGTAATCCTCGTTCGTCATAAGATCCCACATGCTGTTCCAATAGAGCGTTATCGGTCTGAATTCCTTTAAAAACGCCGAGAGGAATTTGTTAAGCTCGTCTGTACTAAGCAGCTTTATATAGTCCGAAATATGAGACTCAAGGCCGAAGCCGGTTTCAACGAACTGAATGATATCGCTGAGAGGAATATCGGACTCGCCGAGATAATAGTCGCTTATAAAGCTCGTTCCTCCGAGCGCGGGCACGTCCATAATAACATTTTTAAGATCGCCCTTTGTTCCGTAGAGGCTGAGATATGTTCCCGTTATAAGTCCGCCGAAGCTCATCCCGAAAAGGTTTATCCTTTTGGCGCCCGTATATTCCTTTACCTCTTCGATAAAGGTGCGAAGCTCCCTGGCGCATTTGTACGCGCCCATCCTGAAATCGTAGTGGTAAACAAAAACGTTGTCCTCGCCTGTCTTGTTCGCTGCGTCAACGGCCAGAAGCGGCTCACAGATATCGGCGAGATCCATTTTGTTTTTTAAATATTTGTATGTCGATTTTTCGGGGATGTTGGGGTAGCATGTGACGTTGTATTTCGAGGTGCCGTCGGGATTGCAGACAAGCTTTTCCACTACCTCCTCGCTGCCGTCGGCAAAAAGGGTGCCGAACCGCTCGGGGGTGTATTTCCCTTCTATTATCATCTGAATGAGCGACGGGAGTTTAAGCTTAACCTGTTCGGCTGCGTCCGTCGCCGAAAACGGCCATACGGTCTTCTGATCCGCCTCGCCGTAATTATAATAAAGGAGATTAAGCCCAAAGCCCGTCACAACTACCAGCGGTACGCGCTCGTTTTTCTTAGTCCTTGCGTATGACGGCAGCAAAAGCGCCGTAGCAAGCAGCAGCACAGCCAAAACGAAGCTTAATACCTTTGTCAGTGTTTTATTTGACATTTTTACCCCTCCCATGAGAAAAAATCGTCAGTCTATTTTGATAAAGCTGTTCGGTTCTACCGTGATACCGCTTACCATCTTTTCTTCACCGTTATAGTTTACGTATATCACAGAGCCGTTTTCGTATTCCGTACAGAAAACTCCGCTCGTCTGAGTTTCGTAGTTGCCGGTGATCCTCATATCTCTCAGCTCGCACAGCGTCTCGTTCGCCTTTGTGTAGAAGTCCGCCGCGTCGTTGAGCTGGTTTTCGTAATAATACTTTCCGCCCTCTCCTATCTTTTCATAATACCATTCATACGACGGGCACGCGCCGTACTCGACGCTTCTCAGCATCGCGCGCTTGACGTCGTCGGCGGTATTGACGGGAGTTCCGGAATAATCGGCCGTACCGTGAAGTATCATCTGGACGAACGGCACCGCCTCGTAACAGCCGCTTCTTTCGCCCGCCGCAGGCGACAGGGGAAGGTCGATAATAACGTCCGCGTTCTTTATGGCATAGAAATTACCGTTTCTTATCATAAGTCCGCGTCCGGTCGAAAGCGGGGAAATATTTTCGGCTATTATCTTTGAAGCGTCCTGCCTGTTTGTAAATCCCTTTGAAGAGTCGGAATAAAGCAGGTCGGAGTCGTTTACGCAATAGCCGTCTATCTTATATTTTTCGGAGTCCGTCAGATATGATATTACATTTCTTTCGAGACGGGAAAGCTTCAAAAGATCCCTTTCATAGGATGCGGGACCCATCATCCCGTATATCGCGTTCGGTCTTTTGATAACGCGGCTTTCACCCGCAAGATCTTTCGCGCAGCCGAACGGCAGAAGCCTGTCGCTGTTCCACGACATGATACTGATATCGAGGAAAAATCCCGTGCCCTGCATCCTCAAATAGTCGAGAAGATCCTTAAAGCCGCTTTTTCCGCCGAGCTTTCTCTGGATATCAACGCCGTTCTTCTTGTTTTGGTTTATCCCTCCGTCAAGGACGCCCTCGTAGCGCACGTTGATATTGTTTATGCCCTTTGCCTTCATTCGCGAGAGCATGTCCCGCGCTTCCTCAAAGGTGGTGAGAGCGTTTACCGCTTCGAGCCTGTCGGTGAGCTTTGATTTTCCCGTAGCGGAGCCGATTATGCTGAGATTGAACGGAAGGTACTCCGTCTCTTTTACCATGTCGGTCGAAATGAGCTTGCTTCTCATAAACTGCTCTCTGCACGCCGCCGCCATGCCGTCATAGTCTGCGCTGGCGCCTCCGAGGAGCCTTATACAAAGACGAATCTCATCGTCGAAGCTTTCGCCGCTTAAATATGTCACGTTGTCCCTGACCGTCTTTTCGGTCACGTTGAACTTAGCTCCGACGGTGTTGAAGCCGCTGCCGCCGCGCGCACGGTCGGCGTTAATCGTCGCGATCGCGTCGCCCGATTCTATTATTACGGCGAAGGCGTCTTCGCCCTGCTTCGCGCCGTATGCCGGAAAAACGGCTCTCATAACGTCGCTGTCGTCGGGATCGCCGTAGACCTTAAAGCTGAGCGGCTTAAAGCTGTTATCTATCACGGCGGTCTTTATCGCCGCTCCGCAGCCGTCGGGAACGAGGATGAAATCTCCCTCCTCCGCTCTGTCGCTCGCTCCGAAAAATTCGAGCAGGCCGAGGTTTTCTATCTTTATTTCATCGTTGTCCGAAAGGTTTTTCCAATTTGCGCCGACATAAAGGTTTCCGTCCCTGAGCGCGTAGCTCACGGTCACGAGAAAAGCGATATCGGAGGACGAGAACGATCCGAGTTTGTCGCTTCCGTTCGCAAGACCCTGTTTGTTTACCTTTGAAGCGACGGTCGCGTCGGCGGTGATTATATAATTGACATTAAAGCCGTTTATGGCGTTGTTTTCCGTCGTAACGTCTACGGCGACGTTTTTGTATTTTACGCTGTCGTCCTGGGAGTTCAGGTGGTATATGTCCTTGCCCTTTATGACGTCGAGAGTCACCGTCGCGGCGGAGTTGTCATAATTCGCGTTGGACGCCGCCGGAAGCGCGTACCAGCGCTTTCTGTTGGACGTTTCGAGAAGCGCTACGCCGAAGCTGTTGTCGTCGATGTAAAGGCGCATGAGCCCCGAGCCGGCCATCGGCTCCTGGAGCCTGCTCTCGTCAATAAGATGGATGCTCTTATCCGTTACGGTCGAAAAATGCTCCGTCATTTTGCCCGTTACCGTCAGCGCATCCGGTTTTTTTCCGAAGCTGACGCAGCCCGTACATGAAAGCACGAGCGCGGCAAAGATAATCACGGCAAGAACAGCCGATACTGTCCTCTTTTTTTTCAACAAAGGAGCACCTCTTATTTTACGAATTTTACTTTATCGTGACAAGCTTTTGGTCCTCAGCCCATTTTTTCGGGATATGTCGCGTTATCGGGACTTGCGGCGGCGATATAATAGCCCTCTATAAGGTATTCGTCAAGATTTTCGTCGCCCTCCGGCCAATCCCATATCGCCTCGACTCCGTCCGCAAACAGCGGATAGATCTGTCCGTTTAAGTAAAGAAGGTCCATACAATAATAATCTGTTTCGCCGCGAAGACGCTTTGACATCGAACAGCTCAATATGCCGTTTTCGCGGTAAAAGATGCTTTCAAGCTTCCTTCCGTCTTTTTCGGCAAGCTTAATAAGCTTTTTTCCGCCGGGGATCGTTTCGATATCGCTCCTTCCGACCTCGATCCCGCCGTACTCCTTTATCCCGTCAGGAGTATCGCGGAAGAAATACGGCTTATGAGTGTGTCCCACTCCAAGGCTTTCTCCCGTTTCGCTGTCCTTTAAGTCGTCGGCAAACGCAAAATCGAACGCGCCGAGCGTGCTTATAAGCGTATCGGGAGGAAGAAACGGACTGCTTGAAGCGTTCAATATCTCAAGTCCTGTCTCAGAAATATCGAACAGTCCGACCTTTTGGCAGTCGTTGCCGACGACCTCCCAAATACCTGTCGGCAGTGCCGAGCCTGACACGAGCGGCGTCTGAAAATAGTCGTGATATGTGGAGGAAATGACGTCAAGGTCATCCGAACAAACAACATCCTTTTGAATTTTCTTTGGTTTTCCGTTTGACGGCGCGAACCACGCGGATCCGATCGCCGTCCCGTCGTAATCTTCACTTTCCTTGACGAAAGCGAACGCCTCATATGTCCCGTTTCGGTCATAGTCCGAAACGAATACAACCTGCGGCTCCTTTCCCGCTTCATCTGTCACCGACTTTTTAAAGCTCTCTTTCGCGTCTTCATATGTCTTTCTCGCTTTTTCGAGATCGATGCCGAGCTTTTCGTTTAAATAGCTGTCGGGACTTTCCTTTATATCTGTATTCATACAGTCGACGAAAGCTCTTTCGCCGGTTATCGACTTTATTTTATTTTCAAAAATACCGTCATATTTTTTATCGGTTTCAGCCAAAACGGCTTCATCCGAATGATCTGTTTTGTCCGGCCATTCGTCGCCGAACGCGCTGCCCATCAGCAAAAATCCGTTTTCATCCACACAGTAAACGTAGCCGGAATGGAACGCCGCCGTCCCGTTATCATGGCCGTCGTCCGTGTAGTAAATGCAGTTGTCGTCCGAAATACGAAAATGAACGCCCTCGGACGAATGAGGATGCGGATAAATAACGGATAGACCGGCTTTATCGGTATATGTCACAAAAAACTGCTCCGGGCTTTCTCTAAGCTCGCCTTCGTCGAGGTAAGCTGTTTTTGCGATTATTTCCGGATATCCGTCAGCGTTGATATCGGACGCGTATACGGAGCCGCCCGTCGTCGCAAAGCCGTCGAACCGTCCCAAAAACGCGGAGTAAGCTGCCGCCGCCTTTTCGGGCATGGCGGGCTGTACCTCGACCTTTTTTTCGGTCGTCGTCCTTTCGTCTTCGACTTTAGCCTCGGTCACGGTTTCGGGTTCGGTCGAAGAAGCGGCTTCCGACTCTTTGCCGCATGAGGCAAACGATAACACGGTCAAGACGGAAAGCGCGAGGGTGAATATTTTTAAAAGTGTTTTTTTCATTTCTCTTTCTCCCTTTGCTCCTTAAAATGTTCCGTCCGGCCTGTCAAACGCATTATCGCCGATAAAGTTCATAAGCTCCGTTTCGGGAAGAGCCCGAAAGCGGAGCCTTCCGTCAGACCGCTATCTGTCCCTTTGCGTCGGCGGCGCGCTGAGCTTCGATATTCTGGCGCACCATGCTGTCCTTTATCTTCATAAGGCGCGTAGTCGAGCTTCTTTCGTTTTCGTCGAGCTTCATCGTGATATATTTTATCGTTTCCTCATACTGCGGGATCATTATATGCTCGAGCGCGTTTACCCTGCGGCGAGTCTTTTCGATCTCAGCCGCCATGAGCATACATGATTTTTCGATCTCGGCAAGCCGCATCATCGCCGGGAATATGTCGGAAAGCGACTTTACCGCGACGTCGAGATCGGCTGAGGTCGACTCAAATCCGTATGAATAGATATCGTTTTCGTCGGCGGTCTTGAAGCTCATCTCGTAATTCGGGATGATAACGCTCATTACGTTCTTTTCTTTTACTTCAAGCGTAACTGACTGCGACGGAAGCATCAACGCGACGTCAAGCGCCTTGTCGCTCATCACGGAACGCGCGAGCGACATATGGGAATTGGCCTCCGTTATGCCTGCCTCGACGCTGCGCCTCAGCTTTTTGTTTTCTCTTACAAGCTCAAGGAAACGGCGCATCAGCTCATCGCGCTTGTCCTTGAGGAGCTTATGTCCCCTGCGCGCGGTGAGAAGCTTCTTTTTCAGCTTTGTCAGCTCCATCCTCGTGGGATTGACGTTGAGCACAGCCATTCCTTATTACCCGCCTTTCACGGAATATTTTGCCGCTTTATTTTTTATCGTAGTATTCGTCGAGATAGACGTCCTTGATACGCTTAAGCTCGCTTCTCGGAAGGATCCTCAGAAGCTCCCAGCCGAGATCGAGCGTCTCCTCGATCGTGCGGTTCGTGTAAAATCCCTGGGAAACATAGCGTTTTTCAAATTCGTCGGCAAATTCGGCGTAAAGCTTATCTATATCGGTCAGCGCCGCCTCGCCCAAAACGACCATCAGTTCCTTTGCGTCCTTGCCTCTCGCATACGCGGAGAAAAGCTGATTCATCGTATTGGCATGATCTTTTCTCGTCTTTCCTTCGCCTATTCCCTTGTCCTTAAGTCTCGACAGCGACGGCAGAACGTCGATGG
The DNA here is from genome assembly GCA_024693205.1 of Clostridiales bacterium. Taxonomy (GTDB): domain Bacteria; phylum Bacillota; class Clostridia; order Oscillospirales; family Acutalibacteraceae; genus UBA1425. The sequence continues at coordinate 37,390 of JAILLJ010000080.1, forward strand.
GAGGCGTGATGCTCTTTCTGTGGAGGTCGCGGCTTAAAATTACCTGTCCCTCAGTAATATATCCCGTAAGGTCGGGGATAGGATGGGTCTTGTCGTCCTCGGGCATCGTAAGTATCGGTATCATCGTGATACTGCCCTTTTTGCCCCTCTGTCTGCCCGCGCGCTCATAGATGGCGGCGAGGTCCGTATACATGTAACCGGGATATCCGCGCCTGCCGGGAACCTCTTTTCTTGCCGCCGAGACCTCACGGAGAGCGTCGGCGTAGTTCGTTATATCGGTAAGGATGACAAGGACGTGCATATCCTTTTCAAAAGCCAGATATTCAGCCGCGGTCAGCGCCATCTTGGGCGTTGCGATACGTTCGATAGCGGGGTCGTTGGCGAGATTTGAGAACATGACCGTTCTGTCGAGCGCTCCCGCCTTTTTAAAGCTCTCTACAAAGAAGTTGGACTCCTCGAAGGTTATGCCCATCGCGGCAAACACGACGGCGAACTGCTCCGAGGTGCCGAGGACCTTCGCCTGTCTCGCTATCTGCGCGGCAAGGTCGGCGTGGGGAAGACCGGAAGCCGAGAAAATAGGCAGCTTCTGTCCTCTTACGAGAGTGTTGAGTCCGTCTATCGCGGAAACGCCCGTCTGGATAAACTCCTCCGGATAGCTTCTCGCCGCCGGATTCATGGGGCTTCCGTTTACGTCCATTCTTTTATCGGGGATTATTTCGGGGCCGCCGTCGATAGGACGGCCGAGACCGTCAAAAACTCTTCCGAGCATGTCCTCGGAAACGCCGAGCTCCATCTGTCTTCCGGAAAAACGCACCTTGCTCTCGGCGAGATTTATACCGGTCGAGCTTTCAAAAAGCTGGACGAGCGCGTCGGAGCCGTTGATCTCAAGCACACGGCAGCGGCGTTTCTCGCCGTTTGAAAGCTCTATTTCGCCGAGCTCGTTGAAGGTCACGTTTTCGACGTCGCGCACAAGCATAAGAGGACCCGAGATCTCCTGGATAGTCCTGTATTCCTTAGGCATTAAAACTCCTCCTTCTGTGCAAGAACTCTGTTGATATCGTCGTCGACGGCTTCGATTATCCTCTTGAACTCGCTGTCGACATTCTTTTCTTCTACATATTTAAAGCGGCCTATCGCCTCTCTTGAGGGTATCACGGCAAGCTTCTCGATATCGGCGCCTGCTTCGAGAGCCTTTGAACACATATCGTAATATGACAAAACGGCTTTCATCATAAGATACTGCTTATTGAGCGACGCAAACGTGTCGACGTCGTTGAACGCGTCCTGCTGAAGGAAGTCCTCGCGGATGCTTCTCGCCGTCTCCATTTTAAGCCTGTCGGGAGCCGAGAGGGCGTCCATACCGACGAGCTTGACTATCTCGTCGAGCGCGGCTTCGTCGGAGAGAAGAGCCAATATCCTTCCGCGAAGCACCGTCCAATCGGGTTTAACGTGTTTATTGAACCATTCGCCCAAAGAATCGGCGTAGAGCGAATAGCTTGTAAGCCAGTTGATAGCGGGGAAATGGCGCTTATACGCGAGCGATGAATCAAGTCCCCAGAATACCTTTACGATACGCAGAGTCGCCTGAGATACCGGCTCGGAAATATCTCCGCCGGGAGGCGAAACGGCGCCGATGACCGACAGCGCGCCGTGACGGTGGTCGCTGCCTATCGCCGTAATATTACCCGCTCTTTCGTAGAACTGAGCAAGACGGCTTCCGAGGTAGGCGGGATAGCCCTCTTCACCGGGCATCTCCTCAAGTCTTCCCGACATTTCACGAAGAGCCTCGGCCCAGCGCGACGTCGAGTCGGCCATGAGAGCTACGGAATATCCCATATCTCTGAAATATTCCGCTATGGTGATGCCTGTATATATCGAAGCTTCACGGGCGGCGACGGGCATATCGGACGTGTTGGCGATAAGCACCGTGCGCTCCATCAGCGATTTTCCCGTATGGGGGTCGATAAGCTCCGGAAACTCGTTGAGAACGTCGGTCATTTCGTTTCCGCGCTCGCCGCAGCCTATGTAAACGACTATGTCGGCTGCCGACCATTTTGCGAGCTGATGCTGAGTTATCGTTTTTCCGCTTCCGAACGGGCCGGGAATAGCCGCCGTACCGCCCTCGGCTATCGGGAATATGGCGTCGACGTTTCTTTGTCCCGTTATAAGCGGCTCATTCGGCGAAAGCTTTTTGAAATAAGGTCTGCCCTTTCTGACAGGCCATTTCTGCATAAGCGAAAGGTCGTTTTTGTTTCCCTTTTCGTCGGTAAGAACGCATACAGCGTCGGTGACCTTGAAGTCGCCCTCTTTTATGCCCGAAACGGTACCGCTCATCATCGGCGGAACAAGCACCTTATGGAGCACGACCTCCGTCTCCTGTACCGTTCCCAATATATCGCCGCCGATAAGCTTATCGCCGTTTTTGACTTCGGGCTTAAAATGCCATATCTTATCTCTTGAGAGCGACGGCACCTCGACGCCTCTTGAAAGGTTGTTGCCCGCTTTTTTTCTTATTTCTTCCAGCGGTCTTTGAATACCGTCGAAAATGCTTCCGATAAGTCCGGGGCCGAGCTCGACGCTAAGGGGCGCGTTTGTGGATTCGACCGGCTCGCCCGTGCCGAGTCCCGACGTCTCCTCGTAAACCTGTATCGACGCTCTGTCTCCGTGCATCTCAATTATTTCGCCTATGAGTCTCTCCTTGCTGACGCGTACGACGTCGTACATGTCGGCGTCGCGCATTCCGGACGCCACGACAAGAGGACCCGATATCTTTGAAATCTTACCTGTACTCATATTTTTAAACCAATCCTTTCAAAAGACGGTGATTTACTGATCGGAAATAATGTCCGAACCGACAGCCTGCTCGACGAACCTGCTGACATTTTTCATTCCCATGCCCGTATTGTTTTTTACGCCGGGAATGGGGATTATCGCGGGCATGACCGATTCGGCGTAATGCGCTGTCTCCGCGCCGAGCTGAGACGCCAGATCTTCCGTCACGAATATCACGGCGTATCCGTTGTCGGCAAGCTTTCTTATTGTACGCGACGCGCCGGCCGCGTCATCCTCCGGGAAAATGCTCATTCCTATCGAAGCAAAGCCGTATATGCTGTCTTTGTCTCCGACGACCGCGATATTATGCATAAGCCTTCCTCACTCTCTCGGTTATTACGCTTTCCGGACGACCGTTTTGCTTCGCGGAAATAATTATCCTGACGTTTTTTATCTCGGTGTCCTTGGCGAGATAATATGCGATAAGCGGCTCCGCTCCGAACGGAGAGGATCTCGCCGAGCCTATCTTTGACGTCACCGCGTCGTCGCACCACTTTTCAAAAGCGGCATTGCCCTCCTTTACGGCGTCGGCGGCGCCCGATGGTCCCGCCGTTTCAAGAAGCGAAACGATCTCGTCCCTGCCCTTCAGGGCGGCTTCGATGATACGTCCGACTTCGATAATGCTGTTGTCCGCCATGGCGCGTCTCATGAACTTTCCGTCCTTGCCCGCGGCGGCGCTTCTCAGAGCGGTCTTTATGTCGGCACTGAAGCATTTAAGCTCCGATATCTCGTAAAGGAGCTTTGACTTCGTCATGCGCGCATATTCCGTCCTCTTTTCCATGCAGTACCTGTCGACTATCAGGTCGACGAGCATACCGCTGCCGGAATTTGTGGCGGCCGCCTCGTACGCGTCCCTTGCGGCGTCGCGCAAAAAGGGAGGGATGTTTTCAAAGTTTTTATTTCTTATATCGTCGTCTACCTTCTTAGGATCGGCGACGCTCGGAGAAATAAAATACGGCTCCGCACTCTGATTGAGTATAAGGCATTTTATCGACGCCTTTAGGTTATGAAAATCGTTTGACAAGATGAGCGTGTCGAAAATTTTGATATCGGGAGCCGCCTCCTTGAGGAGCGTCCACGCTTTGTCGGCCTCCTCCTCAAGCATAGCGGAGCAGTCCGTTCCGTTTTCGGGCACGTTCCAGCCCTTGTCGGCAAGGAGCCTTAAAGCCTGATCGACGCCGTCGGCGGAAACAAGCTGATCGAATTCCTGCTCCGTAAGAAGCGAAAGCTCGTTATATCTTATTTTTGCTACGGCAAACGCGTAGTTTGTATCAAGCATTTTTAAGCTCTCCCGTCCTTAAAAGATTATAGAACAGATCTTTTCCTTAAGCTCGTCTCTTTTATCCGCCGCCAAAGCATCGAACGAGCAGTTGATGTCGATATCTCCGTAAGAGAGGATAAATCCCCCGTCGATGTCGACGCTCTTGTCTCCGGCTTCTATGGAATATCCGTCGGATAGACTTAAATTTATTTTCCCGATAAAATCGGACGGCATGGCGCTTCTGTCCTTTTCGGAGAGGTATAATACCCCTCTCCCCTTTCGAGCATTGAAAACAGCAAGGGACGAAAGGACCTTGAAGTATTCGTCCTTTCTCATCCTCTTAAGCTCGGAAAGCGCTCTGTCGAGCGACTCGTTCACCGCCTCGATCCTGTAGCGCAGAAGCGTCTGGCGCTCTATCTGCTGAGCCGCCGACTCACCGCGCTGCCTGATCTCATCGGCGTGAGCCTTTGCCTTTTCGATTATATCGTTTACCTTCTTTTCGCGTGACGGCCCGGCAGAGGCGTCAAGCTCCTTCGCCTTGTCTTTTGCGGAACTGATTATTGCTTCACATTCCGCCCTGCCGTCGGCTTCTATTTTTTCGATGATCTTATCAAGTCCGGTCATATATCGGCACTCCAAACTTTAATTTAATGATTTGTTCGGAAATTATCCCACGATACCGCTGATGCTGAATATAGCGAGAACGGAGATAAGAAGCGCGAGAACGGCGTATGTTTCGACCATGGCGGAGAAGGTTATAGCTTTACCGCTTTCTTCCGGCTTTTTGGCGATGATGCCTACGCCCGCGGCGGCAGCCTTTGCCTGATAAAGAGCCGAAACGAAGCCTGCGATCGCCATCGGAAGGCACGCGAAGAAATACATGAGGCCTGTCGAGGTCGTGATCGGAGAGAAGTCGCCGCCGATAACATGGATCCTCGTCAAAAGAAGGAACGCCGTAAGGAATCCGTAAAGTCCCTGAGTACCGGGAAGGATCTGAAGGATAAGAGCTTTACCGAACTTTGAGGGATCCTCCGAAACAAGTCCGGCTCCCGCCTGACCGACGATCCCTACGCCTATCGCCGAGCCGCAGCCCGCCAGAGCAGCCGCTAAAACCGCTCCCAATACCGCTAATGCAGTGCCTAAATAATCTCCCATTTTTTAGTCCTCCTTGATTGAATAATATTTTGTATTGATTTTTAAAGGGGTAAAGGATCTTCCTCCGCCCTCATAAAACTTAGAGAAGAATTCAACGTACTGAAGCCTGTTTGTATGTACGTATGTACCTATCAGATTGACGGCTATGTTCACTCCGTGACCGAGTGGGAAAACGACTATCAGCATTATAAGCTTTACCGCCTTGTTTGAAGGCATCGTGGCGAGCATGTTGATGACCGTCGCTATAACGCCCGTTGAAAGTCCGAGTGCGAGAAGCCTTGAATAGGAAAGGATGTCGCCGAGATATCCGGCTCCCGTGTTATAAAGCCCGTAAAGACCTCCGAACAGCTTTCCGAAGATGTTTTTCGAGCTTCTCCCCGACGTCAGAACGACAAGCACGGCTCCCGCGAGCGCGAGATATTTTCCTACCGTCAGCGCTATAGGCGGCATGATCGTCGCATCTATCACGTTGGCTCCTATAGGCGCAACGCCCGTAACGAGAAGGTAGACCGGCAAAACGTCGCAGAAGGCGTCAAGCTTCTTTCCGCTCTTCCAGAGCATGTAGAACCTCACTCCGAGACCTGCGAAAAGATGGATTATACCGAACAGGAACGAATACAGCATCATCCGCATCGGATCGACGACCGGCTCGAACCATAAAGCGAGGCTCGGGAAGCTCTCTTCCGCAACGCCGAAGAAATTCACCGCGACGACCTTGACTATATCTCCGAACCAGCTTCCGAACATCGCGCCCCAGAATACGGTCGAGATACCGCAGTAAAGGAACATGTCGGTAGTCTTTTTCATTTTGGCGGTCAATTTAAACTTCGCCTTTGCTATTATCATGGCGATGACCATGAGAAGTCCGTATCCTGCGTCGGAAAGCATTATTCCGAAAAACACATAGTAGAATATCGCCATCACGGGATTCGGGTCGACGTCGTCTTTGCCGGGCAGCGAATACATCTCGGTAACCGACTCGATAGCGCCGCCGAAACGCCTGTTTTTAAGAAGCACGGGTACGTCCTCGTCCTCCTCCGGCTCGTAGATCTCCATCGCCGCCGTATATTTTTGTTCGACCTGCTTCTTTAATTTTTCACAGTATACCTCGGGGACATATCCGCTCATCGCCATAAGCTTGTCGTCTATCGCGATATTCGACAACCCCTTGTATCTGTCTCGCCGTATCGTAAAATAATCGGCGGCGAACTCCGCCTTGCGGTGGAAGTCCTTATATTCGCCGAGCTTTTTCTTGCATTCGTCCCTGTTTTTTTCCGCTTCCTTGATCTTATCGAGATATTTTCCGTAGCGGACGGACGGGACATGCCTTGTCGGGTCGGGCGGACGGACGAAGCCTATGCTTCTCAAAGCCGCCTCCGTTTTCTTTTCCTCGTCGTTTGAACAGAGGATGAAGACGCATGTAAGATCGGAGGATGAGCTTATTATATCGGCGGAAACCGTTTCGATCGAATCGTCCGCGACAGCTATCTCGGAAAGCAGCTGTTCAAGAGTCATCTCCCTCTGGAACGAGCCGATAAAGGCCTTGGTCTTTTCGGTGCCCTTATACTGCATCGGAACGTCGAGAGAAAGCCACGGCTTCAGTCCCTCTGCAAGAGTCGTCAGCCTCACTATCTCCGCGCTGTATTCGTCGATCTTTTTTGAAAGCGACAGGATCTTCATGCACTCGGAAAGCAGCCCGTCGGCGTCGGAGGCTCTTTTTTCGTAATTTTCAACCGACAGCTCCTCGGCTCCGTTCAAAGAGCGTAACAGCGACTTTTTTTCGGGCGCGTATTTGTCGAGCGTCTTTTGCGTCGCAAGCGTTATCCCGAGATATTTATCGAGCTGCGACACTGTCGCTCCGACAGACAGCCTCGACATCCCTTCGACGTCCTCGAATTCGTGAAGCTCAAGCACACCCTTGCGCTGTAAAAAATCGAAGAGGTCCTGACTGTCTTCGATAGATGAAACGATCTCGACTCGCTTCATCTTAAGCTTTGCCATACAGTGATCCCTCCTTTTCGGAAAGCTCCGTTTATTTAGGATTTCAGCTTTTTCAGTTGATAAGTATTTGCGCGACGGCTTTTGTTACTTCGCTCTGTTTTTGTTCCGCGTTTTTCTTAAAGCCCATGCCCTTTTCCGCCGCCGACTTTTCCGCGGCGGCCGCCGCCTCGCGCGCCTTGACGCTCTCGGCTTCGACGATCTCTTTAGCCTTTACGAGCGCCTTATCAACAGCCGCGGCGTCAGCGTCGGCAATACGCTTTTTTGTCTCAAACAATATTTTTTCGGCTTCCTCTCTCGCCCTGTTGACAGCGTTTTCGGCGCTCTTTTCGGCAGAAAGGACTCTGTTTATCATTTCAGACGCCACTGGTGTCACCGCCTTTTAATATAATCAACAAATTATAACATACATATTATTTTTTTATATTCTTTTTAGGAAACATAAGACAAAATAATTATAAAATACACACAAGCAGATCCAAGTGTCGGATAAAAAAGACCGTGACGCAAAACACGTCACGGCCATGAACAGATCAAATATTAAAATATCGGGATCAGAACAGTCTGAGGATCGGCGTAAGCCATGTGTCGAGCCATCTGAAGAAGAGCTCCATACGAAGCTTTCTGACCCTCAGGTTTGCGCCGTAGATGCCCATTTCGTCGTTTTCGACAGGATCGGTCTTCAGTATCTTGTCGTGGATCTTCTGATACGCGGCAAGACGGAGGTTAGCGATCTTTTTGATGAGCTTCATGAGGGGCGTGATCATTTTCTGGAAGAATCCGACATTTTTATCGGCGATATAGTCGAGATCGTCAACGTCGTCGACTACGCCGGGGTCGGACTTGGTCTTGTTCCAAAGGCCGTAGAACGTGATGATCGTCTTACCGCCTTCACCTATCGAATACGAATCCACGACCCAGCCGACGAAGGTGTTTTCCTCGGGGAAGGGTATCGTGAAGTCTATCGTAGCTTCGAGAGGAGTGCCGACGTTTACCGTGCTGGTGACGTCAACGACCGTATAATACTGGGTGGGTTCCTTCGTGTTATCGGAGAACGAGGTGTTGCCCTTGGGGCTGAAAGCGAGCGTATTAACGTCGGTCGCCGTCCAGGTATCGCTCGACTTGACGTCGGCGTCCGGATAATAGATGGCGGTGACGCTAAGAAGCTGAGAGATATAGATAACGTCTCCGGGTTTTATAACCGTGGCCGCTTCGTTTCCGGCGCTTATCTTATTAAGCGTTGTGAAATCGTCGTCTTCCCATATACGGTAGTTGTAAGGCTGTTCCGTATCCTCGGCGGCAAATCCGGCAACGGTCACAATACCCAAAATCACCGTAAGCGCAAGGAACACAGCTGTCAGTTTCTTTAACATATCAATTATTCATTCCTTTCACTTTAAAGATTATTTTTTGTCGAATATCTTGAGTACCTTTGCCCACACGCTGAAGATCTTGGGTAAGAAGAACAGCAGTGAATTGCCGATAAAATCATAGTACTTCGTGCGGAAGCTTACATATGCCGCGTGGAGCTTTTCTCTCGCCGCTTCTTTTTTGGTCATTTCACGCGTTGTCCAGATGGCCTCTAAGGTGACGTCGAGAGTCTTTTCGTCGTCGGTGTTGACGGCCGCTACTTTCCAGCCCGTTATCGTCGTATACTGGTAATAAGTCGTCCTGTTGTAATCGTAGTCGATATTGATCTCGCTGACGTCGGCGCTTTCGCCCTCGCTCGTCTTAAGATCAGACGCAGACTGGAAGCCCTCGTTCGTCAGCATCAGCATGACCTTGCTGCCCTGTCCGAGAACAGTATAAACGCCCTTTTTATCGCCTGTTGAAAATCCCGAGAGCTGATCTCTGAACTGTGTCATCGGATAATCGGGGGCGTAGGTGTTGCCGAATTCGCTCGTTACGTTGGGGATATCGTCCTCGGCTATCGTATATGTAACGACGCACATAGCGGCGTTCTTCGTCGTCGCTATCGTTCCGCCGACAGGGATCTCCTGTCCGACTTCGACCTGCTGCGGGACCTCTTCCTCAGCCGCCGCCGAAACGGCGAAGCAGCCGAGTACAACAAGTGCCGCGAGGAAAACAGATATAATTTTTTTCATCAGAAATTATCCTCCTATTTATGCCGGCAGGCGTTTGCCGTGCCGTCTGTTATACTTATTTCAGCCGCGTCATCAGAACCACATGCCGATCCTGAGGAAGAACTCGCCGATATACTTTAAGAGAAGGTCGACGAAGTGCTTTAAGTATGTGGACTTGAAGCCTTCCCAGCCCTTTGCCTCCGGGACATCCCAAACGGCGACGACGACTAACTTGTTGTAATTGCTTTCGGAATAGACGTATTTGACCTTCCAGCCCTTGAACTCATATTCCTTTTCGCTGACAAAGTCGATCTCTCTGTCGGTCTTGTCGATCGTGTCGGCATATGTGACTGTATCGCCCATGCCCTTTATCGCGTAACCGCTCGTCTGTTCGAGATCGCAGAAGGTCGTGAAGCCGTTTTCGCTGTAGGCCTTTGCGCCGTCATCGGCGTCGTAGGTGTAGGTGATGATAAGCTGACTGCTCGCTGTGTCGTCAAGCTCGATAGTATCGCCGGGAACAAAGATAACATCCTTTTTACCCTTGTTAAAAACGGAGACCACTTCGCTCATCTTATAGTTCGTCGCCTCGGCGGAAACCGCAATGGCGGCAAAGCTGCATATCACAAGAGCAGCTAAAAATACAGATAAAGCCTTTTTGAACATGTTGTTTCCTCCTTAGTCAACGTTTATTTTAAAGAACTTATAAAGAACGCCCGAAAGATAACCGTCCGAAAGGAGCTTGCCGACCGCGTTTGCCGCCGTTGTAACAAGTATCGGAACGAAGGTTATGTAGTATTTCCAGTTGCTCGTATCATAGGGATTTTTTGAAGAATCAAACATGCTGAAGATCCATTCCATAAATACGATGATATCGGATTTTCTCTCCGGTCTGCCCGCCTCGGGAACTGTCTCGACCTCTTCCTCGGTAGAGGAAGCGTCTCTCGTCCAATAGGCGTAAAGCTCAAGCGTCGTGCCCGAGCCGCTGTTTGAAAGGGCTCCGACTGCCCAGCCGAGGAACTCGACGTCGTTTCCGGCGCTGTCCTTGAGGGCGAAATCTATCGGCTTTATTCCCCAGTCATAACCCGTTATATCATATGCGGAGATGCCTTCCGATTCATAATCGGCGGAATTGAGCGAGGCAACGGTCGCTTCAAGCTCGACGGATTCCTCCGATTCAAACGAATAAACGAAGGATTTATACTTGCTCGCGCTCTCTGCAAGCGTTACGTCCTTTCCGAGAGACTCGATATAAGCTTTCCATTTGAGGTTGGTGACCTCGCCCGCGCCGGTGATGTTGATAGCGTCGGGTTTGTACGTTACGGTAAGCCTTTTGGACTTGTTTTTAAATTTAACTGTATCTCCCGGCTGAAGGATCGTAACGTCGCCTTCCTCGGTGTCCTTGATCCTGACAATGTCCTGTGACTTATACGTCGTCGACGCGTCGTCGGCATACGATCCGACGGCAAGAGCGCCGAGAGTAAGCATGACAATGAGCAGAACCGCAATAAGCTTTTTCATTGTGATTTCTCCTTGACTGTAAATTTACACGGAAGAACCTACAAAAATAATTCAAGCAAAGTTCCCCAGATACGAATTATTTTAACTCATATCGGCAAATAATGCAATAGAATTTTAATTTTTTTGTTAAGATCGTTTAATATTTCGGCATTTTATACATCCGTATTTCTTTAAGTTTGTGTAAAATCTACACATTTTGACTTGCTGTTTCGGCAATATCCGATATAGAATACATGACGGAGATAAGATTTCCGAGCGGAGAAGGCAAAAGCCGCAATATTTCGGGGAGAAACCGAGGCTTTTCTATGTCTATTATTTTGTTTCCCGTATCAAGAGTCAGGCTCTTTTCGTTCTGTATCCCGGCGACGACGGCCGTCTCCTCGCCCGTCGTCATATGCTCCGTATTTTCTCCCGCGGCGATTATCCCGCACACAGCCGCCGACACGCAAAGGCATATCAGCATGACCGCAAGATAAGCACGTCCGATTTTAAAAGCCAATGTTCTTTCCATATATAATGACCGTCCCTTCATGTTTTTATATGTTCTTTGAGCAGCTCCGAAAGCGCTCTTCCGAGAAGTTTTCCCGATAGCTTTTTCGCCCCGCCCGTCGAGCACCTCTATCCGCGTTATCCTTATCCCGTTTTTTTCTTCCGCCTCGAGTTTTATCCCCTCGGGCGTCCCGTTTTCAAAGGCTTCGCTGCTTTCAATGGTAAGATCGGTCCTGAAATTCATAACATTTCTCCTTTGATACCTTTTTAGAGTAAAAAACTTGTAAAAAGCACTTGCAATTCATTTTTACATATGGTAAACTATCTATCTGTATAGTAGGCGACTGCGAAAGTCCGGAGCGGTACCCCACGCCGCTCGTTGACCCGCACGTTACTATCGTAATAATTAAGGTATACGGCGTTTGGCGATAACAGCACCATCTCACCCGGGCTTTCGCGATCGCCTACCCCAAACCTGAAAAGGAGGTGGCATCAATGCCCAATATCAAGTCTGCAAAAAAGCGCGTTCTTGTCAACAAGTCCAAGGCAGCTCGCAACAGGTCCAGAAATTCCGCCCTTAAAACCGCTATCAAAAAGGCTCATATGGCTGCGGAAACAAATGCGGCGGATAAAGAGGAGCTTATCAAATCAGCGATCAAAAAGGTCGATCAGGCTCAGGCTAAGGGTCTTATCCATAAGAACAACGCGGCTCATAAGAAGTCCGCTCTTGCCAAGCTCATGAACGACTGATGACGCAGTAAATAACAATGGAGGTTGTCAATATGTGTAAAGGATTCAAAAAATTTCTCAAGGTCATCGCCACAATAATCGCTATCTGCGGCGCGGCTGCGGCTGTTTATTACGCCGTCAAGAAGTATCTCGCCCGCAAGGAATGCGAATCGTGCGAGGATTTCGTCCCCTGCGAGTGCTGTGACTGCGAAGAGTGCAACGAAGAAGCAGCCCCCGAAGCAACTGCTCCCGCGGCAGAGGAAGAAAAAGCGGAATAATCCATTTCATTATCCCTCATGAAAGACCGTTCCGAAAGAGCGGTCTTTTTTCTTTTTGTTTTTCTTTCGCCGCCGACAAAAAACGCCTTTAATAAATCAAAAACAATATCCATATAAACACCTTATCAAATGTATTATACGGATATTGTTTGTTTCTTATCGTAAAATATTCGGTCATGCCCCTGACGCGTCGAAAAATTTTCCGCGTATCATAACGGCGCGTATATTGTTTTCGCCGTCAAGGAAAAGGATATCTGCGCTTTTGCCCTTTTCGATGCTGCCCGTTATCTTATCTTTTCCGATGACTCTCGCAGGATTTATCGTACAGGATCTCAGCGCCTGTTCCTCATCTATCCCGAATGAGATGAGGTTTTTATATTCGTCGTATATGTTTGAAGTGCTCGCGGCTATCGTGCCGTCCTTAAGAAGCGCCCTGCCGTTTTTGACAAAGACCTCCGTTCCGCCGAGCGTATATGTCCCGTCGGGACATCCCGCCGCCTTCATGGCGTCGCTTATGACTACCGTTCTGTCCCTGCCCAATAGCCTAAACGACGATCTTATAAGCGAAGGGTGGACGTGAAATCCGTCGCAGATAAATTCAGCCGTCACGGTCTTTGAGTCGAACACCGCGGGTATTATGCCGGGCGCTCTCTGTGAAACGGGCGTCATGGCGTTGAAAAGATGCGTCGCGTGAGAAAATCCGCTCTCAAAGCCCTTTACCGCCTCGTCGTAGGAGGCGGCGGTATGAGCCGCGGAGACGGTACAGACCTTTGACGCTTCCCTTGCAAATTCACATGCCCCCGAAACTTCGGGCGCGACGTCGACAAGCACAATATCGCAGACCGAGGCGAGGGACAAAAACTCACCTATGTCGGGCTTCCTTATAAATCTTTCGTCCTGCGCGCCCTTCTTTTCATAGGAGATATAGGGGCCTTCCATGTTCACTCCGTGGATATATGCTCCCTTTTCTTTTCCGATATATGCTTTGACGGCGCCGAGCTGACTTAAAAGCGCGTCATGCGGAGACGTCATCGTCGTCGGGCAAAACGAGGTTATTCCGCGCTTCGCAAGCTCGAACGACATCTTTTCGAGCGACTTTTCCGAAGCGTCGTCGACGTCACCGCCGCCGAAGCCGTGGATATGGACGTCGATAAATCCGGGAACCGCCGTACAGCCCGAAAAATCGACGGTGTCGTCACCGTCGATCGTTTCGCTTATTTCGGAGATCAGCCCTTTTTCGATCAAAAGGGCTGTCCTTCTTTTTTTAAAATCGCCGCAGACTACGGCAGCGTTTTTGATTATCATGGGATCAATACGCCTTTCCCCAATATACCATATGCTTTGCGGGCTTTCCGCAGCATACGCACGTGTCGGAGATATGCTCCTGCTGAAGCGGTATACAGCGCGTTCCGACGCCGGTCAGCTCCTTGACCTTATCTTCGCAAGCCTCGTCGCCGCACCACATGGCCTTTATGAATCCGTCGCCGTTTTCGGCAAGAGAAGCGTTAATCTCGTCGACGGTCTTGCAGGCGTAAGTCCTGTTTTCGAGGTTTTTGAGCGCCTTATTATAGATAGAAGTCGCAAGCTCCTTCAAAAGTCTTTCGATCTCAGACTCGATATTATCAAGCGGGACGAAGGTCTTTTCCCTGTTGTCGCGCCTTACTAAAACGCACTGGTTCTTTTCGATATCCTTAGGCCCTATCTCAATGCGGAGCGGCACGCCCTTCATCTCGTATTCGGAGAATTTCCATCCGGGCGAATTGTCGGAATCGTCGATCTTTACCCTGAATTTTTCTTTCAGTCTTTCGGTAAGCTCATTTGCCTTTTCGAGAACGCCGGCCTTATGCTGAGCCACGGGGATGACGACGACCTGAACGGGAGCCACCGCGGGCGGCAGGACAAGTCCGTTGTTGTCACCGTGGGACATGATAATGGCGCCGATGAGCCTTGTCGTAACGCCCCACGAAGTCTGATGAACGTACTGGAGCGTATTGTTTTTATCGGAATACTGTATGCCGAAAGCCTTGGCGAAGCCGTCGCCGAAATAATGTGACGTTCCCGCCTGGAGCGCCTTGCCGTCATGCATAAGCGCTTCGATGGCGTATGTCGAAACAGCGCCGGCAAACTTGTCGCTCTCGGTCTTTTTGCCCTTTATCACGGGCATACAGAGGTCGTCCTCGCAAAAATCGGCGTAGACGTTCAGCATACGCTCCGTCTCCTCCACCGCGTCCTCGGCAGTTGCGTGGACGGTATGTCCCTCCTGCCAGAGAAATTCTCTCGAACGAAGGAACGGACGCGTGGTCTTTTCCCATCTAACGACGGAGCACCACTGATTGTAAAGCTTGGGAAGATCCCTGTACGAATGAACTATATTGGCGTAATGCTCGCAGAAGAGCGTCTCGGATGTAGGCCTTACGCAGAGACGCTCCTGTAACTCCTCGCTGCCGCCGTGTGTGACCCATGCTACCTCGGGAGCGAAGCCCTCGACGTGATCCTTTTCTTTTTCGAGCAGGCTTTCGGGGATGAACATCGGCATATAGACGTTTTCATGTCCCGTCGCCTTAAAACGCGCGTCAAGGTCGTTTTTGATGTTTTCCCATATGGCAAATCCGTAGGGACGTATGACCATACATCCCTTGACGCTCGAGTAGTCGATAAGATCGGCCTTTTTAACTATATCGGTATACCATTGAGCAAAATCGACCTCCATCGAGGTGATCTCCTCAACCATTTTCTTTTGTTCTGCCAAAGCTGTTTCTTCCTTTCGGGGTTGTAGGCAACGCCGCACGATCGGGGTGTGCGGATTGCGAAGCAAGATTTTTCGTCAGGTTGTGCAAAAAGAACGCAGGTTTGCTGTCGCAAGTCAAGAGATTTTTGTGCAACATGACGGAATAATATTCGAGCAAGACGTACACCGCGACTTGTGCGGTGTTGCCTATCAGCGATCCTCGATAAATCTTACGAAATCGCCGACCGTCTTGATCTTTTCGATCTCGGTATCGGGTACTTCCATATCGAACTCGTCCTCTATCGACATGGCGAGGTCGATAACGTCGAGGCTGTCTGCCTGGAGATCGGACGAAAGGCTGGTGTCCATCGTCACTCTGTCGGCGTCAACGTCAAACTGTTCGCAGATGATATCTCTTACTTTTTCAAATACCATAATATTAACTCCTTAAAAATAATATTTACAGTTACGAGCGTATCAAACGCACAATATGAATATATTAACATTTGCCCTGTTTGTCAAGTGGATAAACAAATATTTATTAAAAATTCATTTTTTGTTCCCGTCTTTTTCTTTCTTTCACGAGATATTTTAAAAAAACACTTGACAAACGCATTTTCATATAATAGAATACATAGCACATAATAAAATTTCAAATGCAGTGACGGAACTATGCTTTTCCGCTTTTCCCAAGAGAGCCGGCGGTCGGTGCGAGCCGGTGTGCGGCGTAAAAGCAGTCTCATTCCCGAGCAGGGTCCCCTAAAGCGACCGTCCGGCTTCGTGTATAAGGGATCACGGCTTGCCCCGTTACCAAGGCAGAGGGCTTTATCGAGCTCTTTAAAGAGGCCGTTCTTGCGGCAATGCGGGTGGTACCGCGGTATTTTCATATCGTCCCGAAGTTTTTGCTTCGGAACGTTATTTTTTTTACCCGAAAGGAGAAAACAGCATGAAAACGATCAAAATTTACGACATGACGCTGAGAGAGGGAGCGGATATCCTTTTGAGCTTCCGCGAAAAGATCGACACGGCAAAACAGCTCGACAGGCTTAACGTCGACGTTATCGAGATGGCGGGAGCAACGAGCGAAAAATCAGACGAGCTGCTTATTAAATCCATCGCCTCCGTTCTTAAAAACAGCATCCTCTCCGTCTCCGTCGGATATTCCGAAAAGGATGCGGACAAGGCGTACAGTGCCGTCTGCGGAGCGAAAAAGCCGAGACTTCATGTTATTCTCCCCGTATCGGCAGTACAGATGGAATATATAACCCACAAAAAGCCCGCTAAAATGCTTGAGCTTATATCATCCCTCGTCTCTCACTGCGCGTCTCTTTGCCCGGACGTTGAGTTTTCCGCCGCCGACGCGACGAGAGCCGACAGGGATTTCCTTAAAAAAGCGGTGAACGCCGCGATAGAATCGGGAGCCAAGACAGTCACCTTCTGCGACTCGACCGGCACGATGCTCCCCGCCGAAACAGCGGAGTTCTTAAAGGAGCTTAAAGCTGAGATCCCCGCTCTCTGTGAAGTTGACTGCGGTATGCAGTGCAGTAACGAGATCAAAATGGCTGCTGCCTGCGCCTTCGCGTCCGTCGACGGCGGTGCAAACATAATCAAGACGACCGTTTGCGGCGCTTCGACCCCGACGCTCGACGCCGTAGGACATACCATTCACGTCAGAGGCGACTCGCTCGGCATCAAATGTAAGCTTAAAATGACGGAGCTCAGTTCCGTCATGAAGCAGCTTATCTCCCACGCGAAGGAAAAGCGCAGCGAAACGTCTCCCTTCGACAACGGCGTAAACGAGCTTGCCGGAAGCGAAGATATTTCATTCGACAGCACCGCGACGCGCCGCGATATCATAAGAGCCGTCAAAAAGCTCGGATATTCTTTCTCCGAGGACGACAACGCCAAGATATACGAGGCGTTCATGCGCGTCGCCAACAAGAAACAGCATGTCGGCGGAAAAGAGCTTGAGGCGATCATCGCAAGCTCCGCGTTACAGGTGCCGCCGACATATAAGCTCATAAATTACGTCATAAACAGCGGCAACATCATCTCCCCGACGGCAATGATAACTCTCGAAAAGAATGGCGAGATATTAAAGGGTCTCAGCACCGGCGACGGCCCCATCGACGCCTCATTCCTCGCGATAGAACAGATAACCGGTCACCACTACGAGCTCGACGACTTCCAGATACAGGCAGTGACAGAGGGACGAGAGGCCATGGGCGACGCTCTGATAAGGCTCCGCTCCGACGGCGTACTCTATTCCGGCAAGGGCATTTCGACGGACATCATCGGCGCGAGCATAAGAGCCTACGTCAACGCCCTCAATAAGATAGTATACGAAGAATAATCGCTCACTACTACCTTACAGATCATCCGAAGGGAGAAAAAAGATGAAGCTTTCATTCTCAACAAACGGCTGGAACGAATTCAGCTGGCGTGAATTTTATTCCTTAGCCAAGGATCTCGGCTTTGACGGCATAGAGATCCACAATGTCGGCAGCGACGTTTTCGGCGGAAGAGAAAATCCGTTCAGCGACGCATTTTTAGCCGAAACGGCGCGGAAAATGCGCGAGCTCGATCTCAAGATACCGTGTATAGATACGGTCTGTGATATAGCCGACATGTCGAAGCTCACCGAAAACTGTGTTGAAATAGAAGAAAACATCGAGGCGGCAGTCGCTCTCGGTTCGCCCTATATCCGTATTTACGCCTCAAAGCAGGACGGAAAGACGAGCGAGGAGGAGGACGCCGCAGTTGAGGAACATCTTAAAAAGATGCTTCCGGTCGCGATCGACGCGGGAGTTACTCTTCTTATCGAGACGGTAGGAATTTACGCCGACACAACGCGCCTTTGCGACGTCCTTAATTTATTCGCGTCCGATTATTTAGGCGCTCTCTGGGATCTTCACCATCCCTACAGGTTCTTTGACGAAAGCGCCGAAAAGACGGTACAGAACCTCGGAGCATATATAAAGCATGTCCATGTCAAGGATTCCGAAACGGTAGACGGCGAGACGCGCTACTGCCTTATGGGCGAGGGCACCTTACCTATAGACGAAATGCTGTTCGCTCTCCGTTCCGTAAATTACGACGGATTCATCTCGTTTGAGTGGATACCCTCATGGATAGAGGCTCTCAGCGACAGCGGTATAGTTTTCCCCCATTTCATAAATTACATGAGCCGCTTCGACGAAAACTCCGGCACTCACGACACGCTTTATACAAACAAGGCGGGCGACGGCAAATACGTCTGGCCCAAGGAAAAAATAATCAGATACACCTTTTCACAGGTGCTTGACAAGATGGTCGAGGAATTTCCCGATCAGTACGCCTTTAAATACACGACGCTCGACTACACGAGGACTTATTCCGAATTCCGCGACGACGTCGACACATTCTGTCGCTCGCTGATAGCCCTCGGCGTAAAGCCCGGCGATCATGTCGCCGTATGGGCGACGAATGTGCCGCAGTGGTACCTTGCGTTCTGGTCTGCGGCCAAGATAGGCGCAGTCCTCGTAACGGTCAATACGGCTTATAAGATACACGAAGCGGAATATCTGCTCCGCCAGTCCGACACGCATACCCTTATAATGATAGACGGCGCGCTCGACTCGGACTATGTGGCGATAATCAACGAGCTTTGTCCGGAGCTTAAAAATTCCGTGCCCGGTCAGCCGCTCCACTGCCGCAGGCTCCCGTTCCTCCGCAACGTGATAACGGTAGATTCGAGACAGGACGGCTGTCTCACATGGGACGACGCTCTGGCGCTCGCAAACAAGGTGCCTATTGAGGAGGTCTACCGCCGCGCCGCCGCAGTCGATATCCACGACGTCTGCAACATGCAGTACACCTCCGGCACGACGGGCTTCCCGAAGGGCGTTATGCTTACTCACAATAACGTCGTAAACAACGGCAAGCTCATCGGCGACAGGATGGAGCTTTCGACAGCCGACAGGATGATGATACAGGTACCGATGTTCCATTGTTTCGGCATGGTCCTTGCCATGACCGCCTCGATGACACACGGCGCCACGATATGCCCCATCCCCTACTTTTCCGCAAAATCCTCCCTCGCATGTATAAACCAGGAGAGGATAACCGCCTTCCACGGCGTACCGACGATGTTTATAGCCATGATGGAGCATGAGGATTTCCCGAAGACTGATTTTTCATATATGCGTACAGGCATCATGGCGGGCAGCACCTGCCCCGAATCTCTTATGCGTCTTGCCGCAGAAAAAATGCATATGGTCGGTATAACGAGCGTTTACGGCCAGACCGAGGCCTCGCCCGGATGTACGATGAGCGACTGGGAGGACTCGATAGATCTCCGCACAGGTACTGTCGGACGCGCGTTTTACGGCGTCGAATGCAAGATAGTCGATCCGAACACAAACGAGGAGCTCCCCGACGGTGAAAACGGCGAATTCGTCGCGCGCGGATACAACCTGATGAAGGGCTACTATAAAATGCCTCAGGCGACGAAGGCCGCCATCGACAGCGACGGATGGCTCCATACGGGCGACCTCGCATGCCGTCTGCCGAACGGATATTACCGCATAACGGGCAGACTGAAGGACATGATAATCCGCGGCGGTGAAAACATATATCCGAAGGAGATCGAGGAATTTATACTTACCCATCCGAAGGTCTCCGACGTCCAGGTCATCGGCGTTCCCGATGAGCAGTACGGCGAAGAGATCATGGCGGTCGTCATCGTCAAGGAGGG
>JAILLJ010000022.1 GCA_024693205.1 Clostridiales bacterium
ACAAGCGCCGCGAGCGTCAGCGATATGACTTTAATAATAAAGCTTGAAGCCGGTCGTTTCTTCACCTGTCGAGCCTCTCCTTAAAAATCAAAATACAGGAACGCGCTGACCCCCGAAAGAGAAATAATGCTGAGCGTCAGCAGGATGACCGTCGCCGCTGCGTTCATTTTTGACGGCTTGAATGTTTCGAGCCTTTCGGACGTGTTTTTCATTTTTACGGACGCGAAAAGCGCAAAAGCGATCAATGAGAACGCGGCGACATATTCCACTGCGGGCAGGCCGCCGAAAACAAAAGTCAGATCGGAGCCGATGATCTTTTCGGCGAGCTTAATGTCGGGCGCTGAAAACTTCATCATAACGAGCCTATGTATTATAAACAGCGCTTCTCTTACTGACGACGATCTGAAAATTATCCATGTGACGTTTACAAAGGAGAACGTAAAAAGCCATGTGACGGCCTTCGGTATTTTTCTCAGCTTTTCTTTTAACATCCTCGTTATAACGAGCGATAAACCGTGCAAGGCGCCCCAAAGGAAGAACGTGTGGTTCGCGCCGTGCCATATCCCGCTGACGAGCATCACAATAAAGATGTTGAGGTATGTCCTTTTCTTTCCTTTTCTGTTTCCGCCGAGCGGGATGTAGAGGTATTCGGTAAAAAATCGAGTGAGAGTGATGTGCCAGCGCCTCCAGAAATCGGACATGTCAAGAGCTCTGTAGGGAGAGTTAAAGTTTATCGGGAGCTTTATGTTGAACATATATCCGAGCCCTATCGACATATCGCAGTAACCGCTGAAATCAAAGTATATCTGGAGCGTGTACGCGAGCATTATTATCAGCCCGTTTGTTGTGTTGAGAAAAAAATCGGTCTCGATATAGCCCGCGTCGACGGCGCCGGAAAGCGCGTCGGCGATCAGGACCTTTTTTGCAAGTCCGAGCGAAAAAGCGAACAGTCCCTTTGAAAAATTTTCGGCGTTAAGGCGCTTGTTGTTTTTGTCCGCGAACTGCGGGAGCATCTCGCTGTGGAGGACTATAGGACCCGCGATGAGCTGAGGAAAGAACGACACGAACAGCGCGTAATCAAGAAAGGCGTAGCGGGGTACCTTTCGTTTATATGAGTCGATGATGAACGAAAGCTGCTGAAAGGTAAAAAAGCTTATGCCGAGCGGGAGCGCGATCTTAAGAAGAGGAAGCTCCGCTTTAAAAACGGCGTTGACGTTTTCGATAAAGAAGTCAAGATATTTAAAAAAGAAAAGTACGCCGACGTTCAGAAAAACCGAAAAGCACAAAACGGCTTTTCTCAGATTTTCTTTTTCGGAGGAGATCAAAAAACGGCTGAAGAAAAAATTTAATAGGATACTGAAAATGATGACGGGCAAATATTTTATGTTGAAATATCCGTAAAAGACAAGCGACATCCCGCAAAGCCAAAGCTTTGACGCCGACGTTTTCCCGTAACGGTTCAAGAGGAAATACCCCGTGAGAGTTACGGGCAAAAATGCCAGGATGAAAATGTACGAATTAAACAACATAAATGATCCTTTATCCCACCGTATCTTTAAAATAGGTCGTAACGTCGTACGAGAAATCGTTCGCGCAGATCGTTTCAAGCATTCCGCGCATGTTTTTGAAATCCATGACCGTTATATCGCTGTCGACGGCGTTGATGATCGAGGAAAAGAGCCTGTCGCCGTTGTCGACATTTTCCTTTGTGAGATACTGCCTGAGCATAGTCTCAATAAGGCGAGATTGTCTCTCAAGTCCCTCGTCGCCGATGAGACTGCAAAAGTGCATATATTTAAGGACGTCGTCTCCGCGAAGCTTCTGTTCGCCCTTCATCAGAACGAGCGAAAAGTCGGACGAGTGATAATTTATCGAGCGTTCGAGATCAAGCTTCAGTTGCCCCATGCGGTTAATGGCCTTTGCGAATCCGATGTCGTCGGACGAAACGTATTTGCTTATTTTAATGCCGTTGAATTTTTCTACCGCCGCGACAAGCTCCTTTGCGCCTCCGCGCCTGTAGTGGCCTAAAAACGACGTGAAGACTCCGCCCGTGTTTATGCTTTCGGTCTTGGACTCTGTACAGATCGTGAACATCTTCTCGTCAAAATCTGTTTTGAGTACGGAGACGAAACGTATGTCGGTCTTTGTGTCGTTCGTACAGAAAAAGAGGATATATTTACTGCCGGAGACGTCCTGCAATTCGTGATCCGCCTGTTCCTCGGCGTCGGACGACGGATCGTCACCGCGCTTTTTGATATTTGAAAGATCAAAGTCGTAATTTATAAGCAGATATAATACGGACAGGCAGCCGAAAACAAGGAGAAAGGAAAAGAAAACTATGAGAAATTTTTTTGTTCTCAGCCTTTGCCTTTCTTTTTCGGTGCGGAAGGTATATCTGTTTCTTCTTGCCAATCTAATCACCCGATCGTTAATAATTATTCAGAGGTTTCTTTTATTTTACGAGAATCGCGGCGGACGTGCCCGCTATCCTTACGGCGTCGCCGATAATTTTTTCGCCCAAGAGAAGCGCCGCGTCCGACCAGCCGTAGGGCATATAATAATCTATTGCATGTTCGTTTCTGTTGGCTATAATGAGCGCTTCATTCATATCGGTTTTTCTTATATACGCGACGCAGCCCATGGCGGACGATACCGGTATGAATGCGCCGTCCGCGAAGCAGGGGTTACAGCGCCTTATGCTGCCGAGGACTTTGTAATGCTCCAAAAGCTCGGCGTTTTCATGCCCCCAGGGGAAACACGCTCTGTTGAACGGATCCTGTCCGCCCTCAAGTCCCGCTTCGTCGCCGTAATAGACGCACGGTATTCCGGGGAGAGTGAACTGGATGACCGACGCGAGCTTCATGAGAGCTATTCCGTGCTTCCGCTTTTTTATCGAAAGCATGGAGCTTTTTCCGCGCCATTTACTTCTTTCGAGAGGCCCTGTGCCTGCGAGATAATTTATCGCTCTTACGGTATCGTGAGTTCCGATATGGTTCATAAGAGCGTCGACGGCCGGCTTCGGATAGTTTTCGAGCACGTTCAGTATCTTATCGGTGAACACCTCGGCGTTCCCGCTTTTTACGAAGCTCAGAATTGCTTCGGCAAAGGGATAATTCATAACGGAATCAAGCTCGTTTCCGAGAAGATATTTTTTCCTGTGGCCGTAGCTGATCTTGTTTGACGCGTCCTCCCAGACTTCGCCTAAAAGGAAAGCGTCTTTATTTTGCGCCTTTACAGTTCTTCTTATGTCAGAGATGAATTCATCCGACAGTTCGTCCGCGACGTCGAGCCGCCAGCCCGAAATGCCGCATTTCATCCACTTTTCGATAACGCCGTTTTCGCCGGTGATGAAGTTTCTGAACGAAATATCGCCGTCGTTTGTTTCGGGAAGGATGTCGACGCCCCACCAGGAGGCGTATTTGTCGGGCCAGGATGTGAATTTAAACCAGCCGTAATACGGGGACTCCTTTGAGTTGTAGGCTCCGCCGTCGCCGTAACGTCCGAATTTATTGAAATAAAGGCTGTCCGCGCCCGTGTGGTTGAAAACGCCGTCGAGGATGATCTTTATCCCGCGTTTGTCGGCGCTTTCACAGAGGCTTTTAAGGTCGCTCTCACTTCCCAAAAGCGGATCGAGCTTCATGTAATCGGCGGTGTCGTAGCGGTGGTTTGAATGTGCCTCGAATATAGGATTTAAATAAATACAGCTGACTCCGAGAGAGGCGAGGTAGTCGAGCTTTTTTTCGATCCCCTTGAGGTCGCCGCAAAAGAAATCGTATTTTGTTATTTTTCCGTCCCTGTCGGGCTGCCACATGGGAGACTCTCCCCAGTCGCTTCTAATAAGCCTGTCGTCGGGGACGTCATTCTTTTTTTCGCCCGAATAATAAAATCTGTCGGGGAATATCTGGTACATTATCCCGCCCTTTATGAAGTCGGGAGTTTTGAAATCGGGAGAATAAACTGTTAGCTGCCACTCTCCGCCGTCGCCGGAAATTTTTCCGACGCCGTTTCCGACGTTGTTTATTTTGACGGATCCCCAGTCGGTGTCATATTCAAACCGGTACCAATAAAGGCCGGGAGAGGGAGCTAAACAGATCAGCTTCCACCATTCTTCGCCCATGCCCTCCATGCGTTCCCAAAAAAACGGGATGCTCTTTTGATCTTCGCCGTCGCGCCTTATGATAAGCCTTACGCCGCGACAGCACAGCTCGCGCGGAAGGACGACGCGGAAAACGACTTCGGTACCGGAGACGACTGCTCCGAACGGGTATCTGTGGTAATCTTTACGCGAATTAAAGGGAATATAAAACATGTTTAAGGATATCCTTTCGGGATTTTGCGTATATCAAACGGTAGTTGAAATGTCGGGCGGCAGATACGAGATATCGAGCATAAGACGCATAACGAAGTACCCCGCGACGATAAGGATGATCGCGCCGAGTATGACGAATATCGTTTTAAAAATCTTTTTACGGCGCACCTTTTCCTTGTATGTAAGGCGGTTGTCGTAATAATAACGCCTGAAGCCGTCTTCATCGGTAGCTTTAAAAAATTTCATAATGCCTCCGGAGATCATAAAATATAAAAGGGTTTGTCGGCGGACATTACCTGCTTTTCGGGAAGTAAACGTAAAGGTGTTCGCGCTCTGCCTGCTCGACTTGTCAGCGGGTACTACCCGCCGGGCAACAAACGTAGCGGTGTTCACGCTCTGTCTGCTCGACTTGTCAGCGGACACTGTCCGCCCGCTTAGGTAAATAAGGAGCTGCCGGAAAAGCCGTTGAAGGCGAGAGACAGCATCGCGACATAGAGGAACATCGCGGGCGTTCCCCTGAAAAGCGGGGGGATATCGTTGTTGGCTTCGAGCCGTTTAAGTCCGACGTTGATGAGAAGCAGCGCTAAAATAAAAGCTATTCCGCTGCCGACGCCTACCCCGATGCTTTCGGTATATGAATAGCCGGCGTTTCGGTTGATAAGAGGCACCGCGAAAACGAGTGTGTTGAGCGCCGCGATACCGAGAGTGCTGAAAAACTTTTTGTCGGGATCGAGAACGAGCTTTAAGATAAGCGCGACAAAAAGATATATGGAGATAAGTACGGCGCAGTAAAGAGCGGCATGGACGGCAGAGCCCGACTGTTTTATCTCCTTGAAATTGTCAAGCGTCCTGCAAACGAGAGCGGTCACCGTCGAGAAGAATGCGATCATCATGGAGAACGGCAAAAAGCGTTGGGGCTTTGCCGACATCCTTATGGCCTCGCTCGAGCCGTAGCCGCCGTTAAAAACAAGGTTTTGGATAAATATCGTATAAAGAGCCGCGCGAAGCATACTGAAAAACCATATCATTGCTTGTCTCCCTCCTTATCCGATCCCGTTATGTTGAGCTTATTTATCGTATCCTGTGAAAACTCCTCGTTAATTATCTTTTTGAGGGCGTCGTCGGCGGACATGTCGCCGAGCTCAACGTCGGGCAGAGAGAATTCAAAAGGCGTATCGTCAAACAGGTCGTCGTAGGACATGTTTTTGACAAATCCGAAGCCCTCTCTTTTATGCTCTTCCTTACGCTCTTCCTTTTCGTTTTTTTTCGGTGTGGGCGCAGGCTTCGGCTTCGTACGCTTTTCTTTTCTTTCCGGTCTTTTGTTGTCGGATCGTAAAGCCTCTTCCGATATCTTAAAGCCTTCCTCCTTTTTTTCGGCGGGAGGAGTTTGAGGCTTCTCGTTATTTACCGCGGCAGCTTTCGTTTCCTTGACGGGCTCGCGTTCCGGCGCTCTTCTTCTCTTCGTCCTTTTAATTTTGAACGCCATCTCGTGATTGTAGGCGGGAAGGAATATCGAAATGCACCACTTGAGGAACGCCGCGAGGAAACCGAGGATTATAAATCCGCCGAAGGGCATCTGCATGGCGGGCACGGGCGGATCGGAAAAGATCACGTTTCCGGATATCGTTCCCGCGCCGAGAAGCTCTCTTATAAGTCCCGATATAATGAGGACGATCGCGGCGCCGAGTCCTGTCGCGAAGGCGTCGCAGATGCTGTTCCAAAGGCCTTTTTTTACGGCGAATTTTTCACAGCGGAGGGCTACCGAGGCGTTTGCCGCCATAAGGGGAAGATATATTCCCGCGCTCACAAGAAGATCCTGACCGTAGCTCTGTTTTTCGAGGTAATACATCGACGCGAAGGTTATTCCCGCGCCGACCGCCATATAGACGGCGACCCTTATCCGACGCGGAACGATCTTTAAAATCGTCGAAGCGAGTATCTCACAGACGACGAATATCATAAGCTGTACCGAGGCGAGAAGCGCGGCGACCCTGAGGGAAGACGACGCCGCGACGGCGGGGCAAAGCCCGACGACCTGTACGAGGATCGGATTTTTAACGATTATCCCGTAGAGGAATATCCTTGAAGCGGGGATGCTTTTTCTTGTTTTTTCAGCCAACCTCGGTCACCTCCTCCCTTGAAGGAGATCGCGTTTCGCCTTTTGTCTTTGATTTTTTAAGACGTTTTTTACGCCGCTTCTCCGCTTTTTCCTCGATGGCAGGCCAAACGGCGTTTGCGATGAGCACGGCGAAGCATACGCCGTCCTCAAACGTTCCGTAATATCTTAAGAGCATACAGATGACGCCCGTAAAAAGTCCGTAGAAAAATCTGTAGATATTCCTTTTCGGAGACGTCGCGGTATCGGTGACAAAGAACAGCGCGGCAAAGACGGTAAATCCGGAGCAAAGCTCTAAAAGGAGAGATATCAGCCGCTTGTTTTCGACATATATCCTCGGGAAAGCGACGGCCATCGCCGCTGAGGCGGCAAGAAAGCCGAGCGAGTTCAAAAGACTCTTCGGGTGCCGCAACGCCATATATGCGGCGCAGCCGAGAAGAACTATCACGCATGACGCGCCCATTGGCCCCGGGACATTTCCGATAAGGACGTCAAATACGTTTACTGTGTTTGGTCTTATCGACGTGTTGATCGAGAGCATACCTGCGAGCGAGGTGCCCGACACGCCGTCGGAGCCTATCATGGTATAATTAAAAACCTTGTCGGGCCAGCAGAGCGCCATGAACGAGAAGCCCGCAGCGACGGGTACGAACGGAACGGAAAACGTGCCGCCGAGCGGAAGCTTTACTGCAAGGACGCCGAACGCCGTGCCGCAGATCGCTATCCAGGGATGTATATCGGACGGGAGCATCATAGCCGTCGCCGCGCCTATAAAGAGGGCGCTGCAGTCCTTTAAATTACGGGGACACCTCATTAAAAACGAGCCGACGAGCTCACATACCACGCCCGTAAGCATACATATGGCAATGAGCCGCAGCGCGGACGCGCCGCGGTAATAAAACGCCATGACCGCGGGCGGTATAAGCATCAAAAGCAGATCGCGGTAAAATGCGTATTCTCTTTTGTCGGCATATTTGAGAGAACTATCTTCCGCCAAAAAAACACCTCCGATTTACTGCCAACATTTTATCATTGAAACATCCGAAAAAGCGGAATATTATATAATTAAGGCAACGTCGCCGAGCGTATCTCGGCTATGGCTTTTGACGCGTCTTCGCTTTTAAAGACGGAGCTTCCCGCGACAAAGACGTTCGCGCCGTTTCTCGCGGCTATTTCCGCTGTTTGGGGATTTATGCCGCCGTCGACCTCGACGTCGATATCGAGCTTTCTTTTTTTACATTCCTCGCGGAGAGCGCGTACCTTTGACATCATGTCGGGCATGAATCTCTGTCCGCCGAAGCCCGGCTCGACAGTCATAACAAGCACCATCCCGACCTTATCGAGGTAAGGATAAACCGATGAAATATCGGTCGAGGGCCTTACGCTGAGCGAGGGCGTTTTGCCGAGAGATATTATCTTATCAATCGTTTCGGAAACGGGCGAGTCCGCCTCGACATGGAAGGTTATTATATCGGCTCCCGCCTCGGCGAACGAGTCGATATAAAACAGCGGATCTTTTATCATCAGATGCACGTCGAACAATATCGGCGTGCATTTTCTTATCGCCTTTATGACGGGCGCGCCGAACGAGATGTTTGGCACAAAGCATCCGTCCATGACGTCGAGATGAAGCATGTCGGCTCCGCATTCGCCCATCCTTTTTGCCTCCGCGCCGAGGATGGAAAAATCACTTGCGAGTACGGAAGGAGATATTTTTATCATATCAATCGCCCCTTTTAAAGGTTGTAGCTGCCGATATATTTTTTCTGTTCATCGGTCAGCTTGTCGATATATATGCCGCTGAATGAGAGCTTTCTTTCAGCCACCTCGAGATCTGTCTCTCTCGGGACGGGAATGACCTCGGGCTTAAGCCCGTCGTTCCTGTGATCGACGAGATACTTTGCGGAAAGAGCCTGTATTGCAAAGCTCATATCCATTATTTCAGCGGGGTGTCCGTCGCCCGCGGCAAGGTTTACGAGCCTTCCCTCGGCTAAAAGGTTAAGCTGTCTTCCGTCCGCCATGGTATAGCCCATGATATTTTTTCTTTGGATCTTTTTGTTGACTGCCATATTTTCAAGCTCGCTTACGTTTATCTCGACGTTGAAGTGACCGGCGTTACTGAGTATCGCTCCGTCTTTCATGACGCGGAAATGCCGCTTGGTTATGACATCGCGGCATCCGGTGACGGTCACGAAGAAGTCTCCGATCTTCGCCGCCTCGGTCATTGGCATCACGGTAAAGCCGTCCATATACGCTTCGAGCGCCTTTACGGGATCGACTTCGCAGACGACGACCGAAGCGCCGAGTCCCTTTGCGCGCATCGAAACGCCCTTGCCGCACCAGCCGTAGCCGGCGACGACGACTGTTTTACCGGCGACGATAAGATTTGTCGTCCTGTTGATGCCGTCCCAGACGGACTGTCCCGTGCCGTATCTGTTGTCAAAAAGATGTTTGCAGTCGGCGTTGTTTACGGCGACCATCGGAAAACGCAGTTTTCCCGCCTTTTCCATCGAAACGAGCCTTATTATGCCGGTCGTCGTCTCCTCACAGCCGCCGATGACATTTTTGATCAAATCGGGATATTCGTTATGTATCAGGTTTACGAGATCGCCGCCGTCGTCGATTATTATGTTCGGCGATATCTCTATGACCCTTTTCAAATGCTCCCTGTATTCGTCATTCGTCACATTGTAGCGCGCGAAAACATTTATTCCGAGCCTTGCAAGCTCGGCCGCGACGTCGTCCTGAGTCGAAAGGGGATTGCTGCCGGTGACGTACATTTCAGCGCCGCCCGCCGCAAGGACAAGACAGAGATATGCCGTCTTTGCTTCAAGGTGGATGGAGAGCGCGAGCTTAAGCCCCGCGAAGGGCTTCGTCTCGGAAAATTCTTTTTCAAGGCTCCTTAAAAGCGGCATGTTGCGCTTTACCCAATTTATTTTATCGGCTCCCGAGGGCGCGAGGGTAATATCTTTTATGTCGTACATAGCTTTCTCCGTTTCATTTTATTCTGTTATAAATTTTGTTTGTTTCAAAGATGACTCTTTCCTCGTCGATGGTTTTAAGCTCTCTGTTTTCCATAAGGATCCTGCCGTCGACGATGAGCGTTTCGACCTCCGTGCCGTAAGCCGAATACGAGAGGGCGGCCAAAAGATTGGATCTCGGATTCATCTGGGGACACGTCAGATCGAGCACCGCGAGATCGGCCTTCATTCCCTCGCGTATCTCTCCGACGTCCTTATATCCGAGCGCCTCGGCGCCGTTCACCGTCGCCGCCTTAAAGCCCTCCTGAGCCGTAACGGTCACGGCGTCTTCGGCTGTTCCTTTATGGATCAGCGTAAGATAGCCAAGCTCCTTGAACATGTTGAGGTTGTTGTTGCTGGCGGCGCTGTCTGTTCCGAGAGCGACGTTCACGCCTTTATCCATGAGCTTTTTGACAGGCGCGAAGCCGTTGCCGAGCTTCATGTTGCTTCGCGGATTTGTCAGAACGCTGACGTTGTATTTTCGTAAAATATCAATATCGCCGTCCGTAAGATTTACACAGTGCGCGGCGGCGGTGTGGACGGAAAACATCCCGGCTTTTTCATAAAGCTCGACCGGCGTTATGCCGTATTTTTCTTTTATATCTCTTATCTCCGTCTTGCTTTCGGCAAGGTGGGTGTGTATCCCGATATTCAGTTTTTTTGCTTCCTCCACGACCTTTTCGACGTATGACGGAGCGCAGGTATACGGCGCGTGCGGAGCCAGCATAAAAGTTATCCTGCCGTTATATCCGCTTGAAAACGCTTCTATATCTTCCTTCGCTTCGTTAAGGCGGCGCAAACCTCCCTCGTCGTCGGGAGACTCACCCTGAAGTCCGCGCGAGATCACGGCTCTGATCCCGCTTTCGGCCGCGGCTCTCGAAGCGGCATTTTTCACGATGCACATGTCGAGATACGACGTTGTGCCGGTGCGTATCATTTCGCAAAGTCCCAGAAGAGTGCCCCAGTACTGATCCTCCTCCGTCAGCTTATCCTCCATCGGAAAGATCCTTCCGAACAGCCAGTCGTTAAAAAGAAGATCGTCCGCACAGTTGCGGAAAAGCGACATATAAACGTGGGTGTGGGCGTTGATAAGTCCCGGGATAAGAAGCTTGTCTTTGCCGTCGATCGTTTTATCGGGCAAAAAACAGCAGGGCTTGTTCCCGACGGAGACGATCTTATTTCCGGATACAAAGATATCTCCCTTTTTCACGGTAAAAATACCGTTGTCTGAGGCTATAAATTCTATATTTTTAAAATAAATATTCATATTAAGGTCAAAACTCCCTTCATCAAAATTAAGACAGCATATATAATAACATATCGGAGAAAAAAATACAATACGGCTTGAAAAGAATAGCTTGAAAAAGACGGGCTATAATGCTATACTGTAGGGCGTAGATGATTGAAGGGAACGGGCATATGAAATTCGGGCGTATTATTTACGGCTATAACCCGACAGAGGGGAAGCATCAGAAAGCAAATCTCGGAGACGCGATCCAGACATTTGCCGTCGACGGGCTCTACCGATATATGGGCATTCCCGAAGGCGACGTCCTGAATGTAAGGAGAACGGAGCTTTCATCATATTCGGGTGAAAAGGTCGTGCTTCCGTTTCAGGGATGCTTTATAAATACTAATGGCGCTCCGATTTTTCCGGTATCCGAAAACATAGTCCCCGAATATTTCGGATTTTGCAGCTCAACGCGCAAGGATAAAAAATATATCTCGGAAATGCCGGAAAACAAGGTCATAGGATGCCGCGACGAGCATGTATGGCGTTATCTGAGGGATTGCAAAAAAAACGTATATCTGACGGGCTGTCTTACGGCGACGTTTCCGAGACGTGAAAACGAGGGCGACACCGTGTTTTTGGTCGACGCGCCGGCGGAAACAAAGGACGTCATGCCGAAGGAGCTGCTTAAAAAGACCGAGAAACTGTCGCAGTCCTTTGATATGAAGGGTATGACCGTTGACGAAAGCTATGAAAAAGTCGAGCGCGCCACAAGGAAACAGCTGAGCATCTTAAAAGAACGTGCTTCCCTCGTCGTCACCTCGCGTCTGCACGTCGCGAGTCCCTGCGTCGCTATGGGCATACCGGTCATACTTTTCAGGAAATATTTTGACGACAGGTACGAGTGGATAGATAAATTCATTCCGCTTTATACCTTGGACAAGGCAAGCGAGATCGACTGGTCTCCGACGCCGCCCGAATACGAAGACATAAAGAAGCTGATGTTTGACACCGCCGGCGCGGTGATCCGCGAGGATGAAAACGGAAAGGAGCTTGCGGCGGAGCTTCATGCGGTATTTATGGACAGGAACAGATGCTTAACGAAAAAGCCGTTTTACGTTAAGGCGTATCATTCCGTCATCAAAGCCGCGCCTAAAACAGCCAATTTTTTAAGGGAGGTAGTATTAAAAAAATATACTGCCGAAACTTAAGATATAAAAAAGGAAGTGTTATTGTGGGACTTGATAAAAACTTTAAGCCTGTAATAAGATTCATGGCGGTGAGCGATATCCACATCAAAAACGACGACACCGTCGAGGACGAGCGTTTCACCGAAGCGTTGAGATACGCGTACAAGATCGCCGATTCCTCCGAAAGCTACAAAAAGCTTGACGCCGTCTGCGTAATAGGCGACTTTGCAAACAGCGGCTCCGAGATCGAAATGACAAAGGTCAAGAAGACGCTTGACGCCGAGCTTAAAGACGGCACGGAGCTTATAATGACGCTGGCGAGCCACGAATTCAATACGAGATACGGAGGCGAAGAGGAAGCGAAGGAGAGATTCAAGCGCATCTTCAATTTACCGCTCGACACCCACAAGGTCATAAACGGATTTCATTTTGTTGCCGTTACGACCACGAGAGGCTGCCGCTTCGACGATCCTCAGAAGGAGTTCATCAAGACCGAGCTTAAAAAGGCAGCAGCGGACGACGGCAAAAAGCCTATATTCTTCTGCCAGCATCCCCATCTGACAAATACCGTCTACGGAAGCATCGACTGGGGCGAGAAGGACATTACATATCTTTTGATGGATTATCCCCAGATAATTGATTTTTCCGGACACTCCCATGCGCCGATAAACGATCCCCGCTCCGTCCATCAGAAGCATTTCTCATCCTTCGGCACGGGCACTCTCAGCTACTTTGAGCTTGATGAATACGATAAGATATCGGGAACGGTGCCCGAGGACGCCGATCAGGCGGCGCAGTTCCTTATAGTCGAAGCCGACGCCGAAAACAGAGTCCGCGTATATCCGTTCGACGTTCTTACCGGACAGTTTTTCCCGCAGGTATGGAAGATCGATGTGCCGTCCGATCCCTCGACCTTTATCTATACCGACAAGAGATACAAGGCGACCGAGGCGCCGTATTTCGACGACAGCGCCGAGTGCTTCGCAAATGATATCACGGACAGCAGCGTCGTCCTTACGTTCACACAGGCAAAGCCCGCCCCCGCGGACGACTATGTGGACGCCTACAGGATAATGATAAGGGACAAAAAGAGCGGCATAATAAAGAAACAGCTTGAGATATTCTCGAAATATTATCTCTATGACATGCCGTCAAAGCTTTCTCAGGAGATAGGCGACCTCGACGGAAAGACGGATTATATCGCCGAGATATATCCCACGGGATTTTTCATGACGTTAGGCGAAAAGCCCCTCACGACGGAGTTTACGACTTTATAAATCCATTTCGTCGGGGAAAAATGTTATCCCGTAAAATTCGTAAAGAGATTAAAAAACGAGCAGACAACGCGAAAAAACACGTTGTCTGCTCTGAATTTTTTATACTGTTATCTTACCTTCCGGGCTTAAAAACGTAAAGCATCGCACGCTCTGCCTGCTCGAATTGTCTGTCGGCACTGCCGACCTATTTGTAGCTCCTGAAATCGACGATATGCATATCTCGCCCATGATCCCTTCGCTTTTTCATATTGCGGAATTTAAGGAAAATATATATTACAAGTACAGCGACCAGCGCGAAAAAGATCATCCTGAACGCGAATATCGAAAACAGCTTTCCGATGAGCGACCCGACATACAAAAAGAGATTTCTGTCGACGTCCTGTACCGCTGCTATGTCTGTCCTCGCGATCTCTTCGCCGCCGTAATATATGACCGCCTGACCGAGCTTCTGACCCTTTTTCACGGGAGCGTCGACGCTTTCGGGCGTCACCGAATCATCGGGCAAAACAAGGACGCTGTTTTCCTCCGCGCCCTTGGGCACGAACGTGCTGACGTCCTCGATCGCGCAAAGCCCGACATAATCCGATTTTGACGAAAGTCTGACCGGCATTTCGGCGATTATCCGCGAGGCGGGCAGTATAGTCTCGAAGCTGATATTTGAAAAAGTCCAGTCAATGAGCGCTTTCGCTGTCATGAACGCGCCGTTTTCCCTGTAACCGTCTCTGTCGACGTCGTCGAAAGAGCCCTTCATGACGACGGCGAGATAGGAATATCCGTCGCCGGCGGCCTTTGCGACGACGCATTTACCGGCGTTTTCCGTAGAACCGGTCTTGATGCCCGAAACGTATTTGCAGTAATATTCCGCGTATCCGGAGCTCATCATGAAATTTGTGCTGACGATCTTTCTTTCGGCGCTGAGATTGGTGGAGGGGACAGTGTATTCTCTGGTCGTCGTTATTTTTTCAAAGAGGTCGCTGTGATCGAACGTCAGCGCGTATTTTGTGATCTTGGCGATGTCCGCGGCCGTGGTGTACTGCTCGTCCGCGTCAAGGCCGTGCGGATTTACGAAATGCGTTCCGGTACAGCCTATCTTTTTAACGAAGTCGTTCATCATACCGACAAATGCGTCTATCGAGCCGCCTCCGATGTGATCGGCGAGCGCGGCGGCCGCCTCGTTGGCGCTCGGGACGAGCATACAGTAAAGAAGGTTTAAGACCGACATCTGTTCGCCCGGCTTCATCCCGACGTTTGAGCTGCCCGTTCCGTCGAACATCCTTATGACGTATTCCGGGACGGTCACCGTTTTGTTGAGATCGCCGCAGTTTTCAAGCGTTACGATGGCTGTCGTGATTTTTGTCAGGGATGCGGGGGCGGTTTTTTCGCGGGTATTTTTTTCAAAAATTATCGTTCCGTCCTCGATACTTTCGAGCAGAAAAATATCGGCATAGAGCGTCATATCCTTTAAAAATTTATTATAAGAGGCATTTGCGCGCGGAAAAGGCGCCGAAATAACGATAATAACGGCGGAAATCAAAAAAATAATTGTTTTTTTCATAGACAATCCACTACCTCTTGATGTATTATATATATGTGCATTTAAAAAACGGGAAGGCGAAAATATGATTTATGTAACCGGAGACACTCACGGAGATTACAGCCGATTTTCAAATCCGAGGCTTAAACAGCTCAAAAAGGGCGATACCCTTATTATATGCGGCGATTTCGGGTTTGTATGGAACGGGAGCGAGGCCGAGGAAAAAATATTGAGAAAGCTCGGCAAAAAGAAATATAATATCTGCTTTATCGACGGCACTCACGAAAATTTCGATCTGCTTAAAAAATACAAGGTGATCGACTGGAACGGCGGCAAGGCGCAGCAGATCTCCGGAAACGTCTATCATCTCTGCCGCGGACAGATATTCAATATCGACGGACTGTCCGTCTTTACGATGGGCGGAGGGGAGAGCCCCGATTACGACATAAGAGTCGAAAGCAACACATGGTCAAAGGCGGAGATACCGACGAGACAGGAGCTTATCGACGCGGCACAGAATATCAACGACGCCAACGGCATAGTGGATATTATTATAACCCATGAGCCGCCCCTTAAAATAAAGGGATTTTTACAGCTTAAAGAAAATACCGAAATAGTGCGCGTGACGGGACTCAACACATTTTTTGAGGAGATATCGTCGT
The DNA here is from genome assembly GCA_024693205.1 of Clostridiales bacterium. Lineage (GTDB taxonomy): Bacteria > Bacillota > Clostridia > Oscillospirales > Acutalibacteraceae > UBA1425. The sequence goes on from JAILLJ010000022.1 coordinate 15,340, forward strand.
ACTGTAAATTCAAGAGATGGTTTTTCGGCTCGATGCACGAGGATAAATATATATCCACGACATACGTCGGAGTGTTCCAAAACATAATAAACGCCCAAACCGGCGAGCCGCTTAGATAACATATAAAATAATAACACGTTATCCGACAAAAATCAACAAACACCGGCGAAAACCGGAGCCTATATCAATAAAATTATCCGCAAAACCGGCGATATGACCGTTTGCGCGCGCGCGGCTGAGAAATTATTTTTAAAAGGACTTGACAAATCGGTAAAAAAGTTTTACAATCTTCCTACAATAAAGCTGATCGAGAGGTCAGCCGTATATGGGCCTGTAGCTCAGTTGGGAGAGCGTTCGGTTCGCATCCGAGAGGTCGTGGGTTCGAATCCCTTCAGGTCCACCATGAAAAAAGCAGCCGTAAGGCTGCTTTTTTCAATGAAGTCGCCCCTACGGGGCTAATGAAGAAATGAAGACGTTTCGCTAATGAAGACGCTCCCCCGGAGCTGATCGTTATAGCAGGCGACTTCGCTTCATTAGGCGGCAACGCCGCCGTCTTCATTAAATGCCTGCGGCGGTGACTTCATCCGCGCGTAAGCACGTCTTCATTTAGAACTCCTGTGTGTTCGGATCCATCTGTCAAAAACAACGAAATCCGTCCTTGCGGACGGGCGAAATCACCTGCGGCGGTGAAATCCCTTTGGGGTGAGACCCCGCTTCGCGTGGTGAGGGACGGATCTCATTTCACCGAATGCGCAGCATTCGATTTCACCTTTTGCCGCAAGGCAAAAGATCTCGCTATTATCCACGAGACTTGCGCCGCCGGCGCAAACATCATTACCCACATGCAAAGGACGTTACATGATGCTGAAATTTGATACAAGAGACAAAAAACCGAAGGTATACAACATTTTGATCTGCGGCATGATAACGGCTGCCGCGGTCGGTATCCTGCTTTCTATTGACGCGCAGCGGTTTGCGATCGCGGTCTGTGTTTTGATCGATGCTTGTCTTCTGTGTGTGCTGGCCATGCTGCTTACGGCGTTTTTCCGTCAGATGCAGTATAATCCGTATTCCTATAATACGATCTATTATATCGGCTTTGCGTTGGTCGTGCTTTCGGTTTTGATAACGACCGTTTTCGGTACCGTTCGCATGATCCGCGGCGTACAGGCGATAAATCTTTTAACGATCCTCGGGTATTTGCAGAATTCGGCTAAGCTGTACATGCTGCTGTCTTTTCCCTTTGTCCTTGTGTTTTCATTAGGACTTTGCATTTCAAATATCGCGCTTATCCGACATGAGGGCTTCAGTCCGGTCAACGCGCTGGGGATACTGTTGTCGTTTTTGATGCTCGGAGGAGACGTCTTTCTCTTTTTTGCCGATTATTATGTCAGCGGGAGTATGCTTTATGTGATGATCCATGAGCTGATAATCAGTTTTTTTGCGACGCTCTATCTGTACTTTGAATGTATGCTGTTCGGTACCGTGATCGCAGATCTGATCGTCGCCGGGCATGAGCCGGAGCCGGACAGGGATTTTATAATTATTCTGGGGTGCGGACTGCGCGCAGACGGTACGCCGACGCCTCTGCTGCGCGGCAGGATCGATCGCGCGATCGCCTTTGCGGAAAAGCAGAAGGCGGCGACCGGCAAGGATGTGATCTTTGTCACATCCGGCGGTCAGGGCGCGGACGAGGCGATCTCGGAGAGCGCATCCATGAAGCGGTATCTGATGGAGCAGGGCGTGCCGGAAGCGCGTATCATCGAAGAAGACCGTTCCGCGAATACGCTGGAAAATATGCGCTATTCAAAAGAAAAGATAGAAGCGGCGGACCCGAACGGCAAGGTGCTGTTTTCAACGACCAACTACCATGTCTTCCGAAGCGGCTTGAAGGCGCGGCGCGTCAAAATGCGTGCGCTCGGTATCGGCGCGCCGACAAAGTGGTATTTCTGGCCGAACGCAGGCGTGCGGGAATTTGCGGGACTTCTTACGGCGCACAAGGGCAAGCAGGCGCTCGTCCTCGGCGGAATGATCCTGCTGTATGTCTTGCTGACGCTGATGCAGTTCCTTTATTATTAACGCGGATGTGTTGTGTTTTCGATCGTAGGGAACGCCGCCCTCGGCGTTCCGCATGTGATTCTTTATCAAAATATTGAGACAACAAAAAAACTCGCCGTCTGTATCATCAGATGACGAGTTTTAAGTATCGGTTCTGCCCAGAAAATAATCTGCCGACACGCCGTAATAGTCGCACAGTCGGATCAAATGACGAAGCGGCAATTCGTTGGCACCCCTTTCGTACCGCGCATACATCGTCTGCGACGTGCCGAGTAGTTCGGCAATTTCCTGTTGTGTTTTGTCATGGTCTTCGCGCAAATCGCGCATTCGTTTGATATACCTCATGTTATTAGTATATCAAGTAAATATATTTACTATTGACTTTAGTAAATATATTTACTATAATACAATTACCCTGTGGATTGGACAGGCAAAAAAACGAAGGGGTGTTGTAAAATGAAGTGTAACAACTGCGGCGCAGAGATCAGCAGTGAATTGCAGAAATGTCCTTATTGTGACTGTGAAATCATCAAAGAAGAAAAAACGCAACCGCAAACCACGATCACTAACAACTACTATGGCGGTATGCCGAACAATGAAGAAACCAAGAGCGTTTGTCCGCAATGCGGCAGTAATCGTATTCAGTTTAAGCGTGAAGAAGTCGGATCCGAGAAAAACAGGAAAAAAGATCGGGTGTTGCATCGAACCGTAGGTGTTTGTCAGGACTGCGGCAACACATGGAACGTAGGCGGCACAGGAGATCGGAAAAAGAGAAGCATATGGTTTTGGATTTTAGCGATCCTGTTCTGGCCGTTTTCGATTTGCATCTGGTTTTATAAAACCGAGCGCGTCAATCTCGATAAGAAAATAAGGCTGGCGATTATTGCAGCATTTTGGATACTTATCATCATCTCGGGCGCGTTGTCGTCGGATCCCGAAACGTCCGACTTGCCGGAAGATACAAGCGCCACATCAGCGGCTCAAGCGGTGGTGGTCGATGAAACGGAGATCACGAGCAAAAAAGCGGCGTCCGAAAAAGCTACGTCAGCTGTGACAACTATCACACAAAAGAAAAAAGAAACGACAACAAAAGCGGCGCCCAAAATAGTTACGTCAGCTGTGACAACTACTACGCAAAAGCAAAAAGAAACGACGACAAAATCGACCGTTCCTATTGGGAAACAGAATGCTCTGGCGTCCGCCAAGAGATATTTAGGGTTTATGGCTTTTTCATACAAAGGTCTAAAAGAACAGTTGGAATATGAGGGGTATTCGTCAGACGAGGCGACTTACGGCGTAGAGAACTGCGGCGCAGATTGGAATGAGCAAGCCGCAAAGAAAGCGCAGTCATATTTGGATTTTTCCTCGTTTTCCAGAGACGGTTTGATTGAACAGTTGGAATATGAAGGTTTCACACACGAACAAGCTGTCTACGGCGTAACGGCGGTAGGTTATTGATAATGTAGGAGTGTTTAGTACGGGGATCGCAGCATAAGCCGCGATCCCCGTATTTATGTCTAAAATGTTTCGCAGAGTTGCTTTGGCTCTTTTTCGGTCACGGGTACGGGCATTTTACGGCGTTCTGATAAAAACCGGAGCGAAGCTTTCACGCCTCGCTCCGTAATTTTATCTTATCTTATCTTATCTCAGTTCGACGTTCCAGCCGCCGGCAAGATAGCGACGTACAAGCACGACGTCCTTCAGGTTCGTTACGCCGTCGGCGTTTACGTCCATATTGGCGGGGCAGGTCTCGTCTGTGTCAAAGCCTCCGGCAAGACTGCGCTGTATAACTACTACGTCACGAAGAGTTATTTCGCTGTCGCCGTCCGCGTCGCCCGCGATCGTTTTGACCGTTCTGTCAACAGGCGTATAGATCGCGCGGATCTTTACGCCGCCGACCGGCAGAGTATACGGCGCCCAAGTGCCGGTATAGCCCTCTTTCTTCGGAACGTCCGGCAGGTCGATGGACTTCTGTCCGTAGGTGTACTCGATCTCCTTGAACACTTTACCGTCAACGATCAGCGTTGCGATATAAGTGTTGGGCGTATAGATCGCGTTGATCGTCACGCCGCCTATCGGAAGCGTGTACGATTCCCAAGCGCCTGTATAGCCGTCCTTTTCCGGAACGTCCGGAAGCTGAATGGACTTCTGTCCGTAGGTGTATTCGATCTCTTTGAACACTTCGCCGTCAACCATCAGCGTTGCGATATAAGTGTTGGGCGTATAGATCGCGTTGATCGTCACGCCGCCTATCGGAAGCGTGTATGACTCCCAAGCGCCTGTATAGCCGTCCTTTTTCGGTACTTCCGGCAGGTCGATGGATTTTTGTCCGTAGGTGTATTCGATCTCTTTGTAGACCTTACCGTCTACGATCAGCGTTGCGATGTAGGTGTTCGCCGTGAACACAGCGTAGAACGTCATGGATTCATAGGGCGCTGTGTCGGGAATTTTCGGCGACCATCCGGAGAACGTATAACCCTCCGCCTCCGGGCAACGCGGGTGGATGAATGCTTCGCCGGGGATGTTTTCAACTGTACACAAAAGCGTGCCGAACACATAGAAATACGACGGTACCGTTTTGAGCTTCCATGCTGCGTAGAAGCGTCTGCCCTTGGCGTTCATCGTCTCCTGAGCGAGATCGACAAAGGCGTCCGTGTTCCAGTCCTTCCAGCCGAGGAACACGCTTCCCTCACGCTTCGGATCATCCGGTATCATCAGCGCGCTGCCGTACTCGACCATAAAGGCTTTGTAGCCGTTGTCGGCGTCATCGCCCGCTTTGTCCCAATAGAACTCTTCGGGATACTTTTCGGCCGCGGTCGCGCAAAGACACAGCGTTCCGGTCGCCATCAGAAGCGCAAGGAACAAACTGAAAATACGTTTTGCGGTCTGCATGATCATTCTCCTTTCTCAAATTAAAGCCACTGTCTCACATTAAAGTCAATATCCTATCATTCAATTCCTTTATAGCATATTCCGCGATAGAAGTCAAGAGAAACAACGAACTTTTTTCTAATAATCCATTAAAGCGGAACGAGGCGAAATTTGTCGAAGACAAATTCCTAACTGAAGAATGAAAATTGAAAAATTAATAATGAATGGTGGGCTTCGCCCACGCCCATTTTAAATTGCCGGCCGCAGGCCCCGAAATTATTCGTTTTTAAGTTTTAAGTATCCAGTATTCATTTCGCAATTCATCGAGCATCGAGTTCAATAAATTACGTTTTAAATGTGATATACAGCATTAATCCGCGCTCGATCTTGTCGGGAAGCGGGATCTCGACCCATTCGCAATTTTCATTCACCGTCATGCATTTATCGACGGTATAAGCGCCTGCGTCAAGCTTTAGCTTTCTGTCTCTTTTTTCGGAGACGTTCGAGATAAGGAGAGCATGTCCGTCCTTGCCCGTCGCGGCGAGAGCGTACAGATCACGGGACAGCCAAAGATTTTTGATCTTTGCCTGACTGCCGAGCTTATATAACTGTCCGAAAGCCCAAAAGCCGTAATATGCGGATGAAGGCTGACGTCCCTTGACAAACAGACCTGCCCACAGCTGTCCGTCGTCGTCGCCGTCATAGTAATGCGCCATATCGACGCCTTCGTTCTGGAACATTATCAGCATCGACGTCTGATTGGCTCCGTAGCGGCGGTCGATCTTGTCGTTCTCCGTCGGGTTGTAGTTCCATTCGTCGACGATGATCTCCGTGTCGCCGTAGCCCGCCTTTTTAAGACTGTCTCTCACGTATTTTATATAACGCGCATTCTTCTCGGTGGTGGTGTAGCTGTGCCATGAGAAAAAGTCCATGGGAGAATGATGTTCACGGATATAATCGAGGAAATTATTGAAGTAAGTCACAAAATATTGATTTCGGGGGCTTGCGCCTGTATTTACGGCATTGGTTTTCGTCAGCGCATAAAAGCCGCAGGAGCCGTAACCGCCGATCTTAAGGGAGGGGAATTTGTCTTTCAGGTACTTTGCGGCCGTATCGTAAAGGCGGAAGAATTCCTCATCCGTGCCGATCCAGAAGTGGTTGTCCGATACGTCGTCGCTGTTTTCCGGCTCGTTCCATATTTCCCAGTACTTAATGTTGTAATGAGCTCCGTCTGCCCAGCCTTCGTTGTAGTGGAGAATGATATGCTCGCAGATCTGAGACCATTTCGTGTAGTCGGCGGGAGGCACAAGAAAGTCATGGGCGGAAACAGGATCGCTGTAGCTGATGCCGAGACGGAAGAAAGGCTCCATGCCCGTATCGACTATAGACTCCAATACCTTATCGCATTCCGTAAAGTCATAGGATCGTTCATCATTTACGTCCTTTGAAAAATCGGGGAAAATATTGTGAATATCCGTGACGTTTATGTCATGCGTCCTGCACGAGGTCATATTTGCCTCGGTAAAATAACTGTTGACTTCGCTGTCCGTCACATATTCGGGCATTCTTCCGATATTATGAACAGGTCTGATCTCATCAACAATGCTGTCAAAATCTATTCTGATAACATGGGGTGCGAATATCGTCTGTGACAGTGAAACCAAGAATACGAGGATCGCGGTAAATATACTTGTTGTTTTTTGAAGCATAAAAGCACCTCCGATAATATCCGATTTGCCTGTTATTTCATTTCGACCAGTACCGCTTCTCCCGGGGAGAAATAGTCGTTTGCGTCGCTGCTGACCCCCGCCGCCTTGTAGGCGCGGTCAAACGGTATCTCCTCGATGTTGCTCAAATATACGAACGTGGAATCGACCGCCGCATTCGGCATCCTTCCGCTGATCTCAAGCCGATATTTATATACGACGTCGTTGCACATCCATGTTCCGTCGTTCATTTCGTAATATGTTTTCATATTGCCGTCGACGACTTTTCCTGCGGCGTTTGATGTTTCGCTCGCTTCGGGACTGTTATTATCTTTGTTTTGAAATTCGACCGTGTCGGTTATTTCTGCGTTCCCCATAAGATCTGCATACACGGTAACGATAACATATCCGCTTTCCGAAGAGGGGACAGACGGTTTTGATTCGCAGATGATGCGGTAATTTTTGCCCGCAACGACCTGCGTCGCAAGAAGCGCGATCGGCGTATATTCAGCGCCCGTGAGCGTTTCACAAGCCTTTTCAAGCGCCGTTTTTGCGTCGTCCGTCATTTCGGGGGATTCGGGTTCGGCCCATCCGCCGACAAAGCCGCTTTCGGCGCTCTTCGCGTCGGCGCCGCTCGGAACGATATCGGTCACCACCGCGTTCCCCGAAAGATCTTCGTAAATATAAAGGATCGAATATGTTGCCGGCGTTTTGCATAATACGCGGTGATTCTTGCCCGCAACGATCTGATTGCCGAGATATGCGACGGGCGTATAATCGCTGTCAAGCTCAGAAACCGCTTTGTCAAAAACCTTTTTAAAATCGTCGGTTATGACAGGCGAATCCGAGTTTGTCCGGCCGCCGACAATCTCGTCGCCGCTTTCGACGTTGCTTGTGATCTCGGTTTCATCCTTTTTGTTTCGGTCGCCGCAGGCCGCAAAGACAAGGCAGCATACCGCGACAAGGGACAGACAGAGAACGAAGGATAATACTTTTTTCATTTTAAGCACCTCGTTTATAAATTTTATATAAGTAATTTCTGCACGGAATTTGTCGGGCAGCGCCCGAGAGTGAGATCATCTATGATGGTGAGATCCCCTTCGGGATGCGATATGTTTTGCTTCGCAAAATGTTGCGGACAGGTTCCGCCTGTACCCATTTTTAATTGCCGGCCGCAGGCCCCGAAATTATTCGTATTTAAGTTTTAAGTTTTCAGTATTCATTTATGATAGGAACTTTTTCTGTCATTTCGCTTTTACCGTTATCGCCGCGCATGAATACGGCGCGATATATTCTATCACGACGCTGTCGCCGTCAAGCCGTCCCTTGCAGTTGATGAATTCCGCGGAGGCAAAGCCCTTGCCGACAAAAACTTCGGCGTTTTCGATCTGGTCGTCAAAGAAGTTGCCGATCAGTACAGACCTTTCGTCGGCGCTTTCCCGACAAAGCAGATAGGCGTCGGGACAGCCGAAAAGAAACGCAGGCAGCTCTTTGCCGAAATACCGCACGGCATTTTCGATCTGACTTGCTCTCGCGTACTGTTTTAACGCGTGATCGCCCGCGTAGTACCCGTCGAACGCAAACACCAGGAAACGCTGTCCGCAGTCGTTTTCATAACGGTATGACGCGACGGTTTTCTCTCCGTTCGTTACGGCAAAGCTCTCGATCGCCGCGGCGTCTTTGACCTTTATATCAAAAAACTCCGAGCCGTTCATGTTGACGTATTCGCGGCTTTGAATAAAGTACTCTTCTTCGGCGTGAGCGCATTCTCCTACGGCGTCCAGCCCGACGTCCACGCCGCGCGACTGCAGGATCTCGGCGGCGCGTACGTCCAGGATCAGTCCGCCGCCGATCTCTTCATCCGTCAGGTATCGCGCGTTCTCACCGAATGCGACGCCCGCAACGCCCGTGCCCTTATAGACCGTCGGGATCGAGCAGGCAGTCAGGAGCTTTGCGGCGGCGGAGAAGAATGTATTTTGTACGTCGTCCGTTCCGTCGTAGCGCCCCGTCACCGTCATCGTCTCAAACTTGTTTTTAAATTCGTACACACGAACGCCGACCGCTGTTTTTCCCGCGAACGCGGTGTCTGTCTTTTCGTACAGCGGACGGTTTTTGATATGTCTGTCCGCGTATCCCTTCTCATAGTAAGGTCCGGACGAATAGTCCAACATATATTTAAGTATTCCGTCTGTCCCGCCCGCAGCTCTCAAAGCGATATCAAAGCATTCCAGTCTGCTTGAGGAGCAGGCGAAACGCGGCCTCGGATAACAGTCGCCCTCCGAGACGATCTCAAGCCCCTCGCGGCACCATGCGCTTTCCATTCGCTCCGATTCGATCACGTCCTGCAAACGGCAGTTGAAGGTTTTGTTCGGGCTCCAGTAAGGCGCGCCGATCAGCCTCAGAAACGGCTTAGTCTTGCCCGCGAGCAAAACGCTGATCTCATCAGCGGAAACGCCGCAGAAGTCCCAAACGTCCATACAGGCGCACAGACCGATGCGTATATTCGGATCGACGCGGTCAACAGCTGCGCGCATCTCGCGCGCGAACAGCTTCATGAAGTGTCCGTTCGCCTTCAAAAATGCCGAGCGGAACGGATCGGGGCCTCCGCCGAATATCGTTTTACCGAGGTCTTCCGGGAGCGGCTCGTCGCCCGTCCATTTTGACCAGAGACGTTTATGGTTTTCGCAGGCGCAGCCCAGGCCGCAATCCTGAAAACCGTAGCGGTAGTCGTCGTCATAGAGGATCATGTCGGGAGCGAGGGCGGCGATCTCTGCGGCGTAGTCCGCGGCAAAGCGGCGAAACGCCTCATCCGACGGACAGACTTGATTTACGCATACTGCGCCGTTGGGCGACGTGATATGGACATAACGGTCGTCTCCG
>JAILLJ010000082.1 GCA_024693205.1 Clostridiales bacterium
GTAGACGTTCTTAAAAACGTTTCGTTTACCGCCTACAGCGGAGAGATCCTCGGAATAGCGGGCATTTCCGGCTGCGGTCAGAAGGAGCTTCTCGAATCCATCGCAGGACTTCAGGTCGTAAAAGACGGCAGCAGTATAGTATTCTTTCCGCCCGACGAAAGAGCGCCTAAACAGCTCGTCGGAAAAAATCCTAAAAAGATACGCGAGTACGGTATCTCCCTCTCGTTCGTGCCGGAGGACAGGCTCGGTATGGGACTTGTCGGCAGTATGGGCATGACGGAAAATATGATACTTAAAAATTACAGCGACGGTCGTTCCGTTTTTACTCAAAAGAAGAAGCCGCGCGAGCTTGCCAGAAGGCTGAAAGAGGAGCTCGACATAGTAACTCCCGATATCGAAACTCCCGTGAGACAGCTTTCCGGAGGCAACGTCCAAAAGGTGCTTGTCGGGCGCGAGATAGCTTCTTCCCCGACCGTTATGATGACGGCTTACGCCGTGAGGGGACTCGATATCAATACTTCATATACCATATATAACCTCCTGGACGAACAAAAGAGAAAGGGCGTAGCCGTTATATATGTCGGAGAGGATCTTGACGTTCTGATCGAGCTTTGCGACAGGATACTCGTTCTCTGCGAGGGCGCGGTCAGCGGCATTGTCGACGCGCGCAGTACCGATAAAAATGAGATAGGACGTCTTATGACGAGCTTTAAAGAAAAAGGAGGCGACAAATAAATGGCTGAGCTTGTTCAGACAAAGGAACCTCTTATAAGGATCGCAAAGCGCCAGTCGATGAATAAGGCTGCCGCCATGCTGATACGCGGTCTGTCGCTTCTTGTCGCGCTTGTCATCTGCGCGATAATCATTTATTCGATAACGGGACATAACCCGTTCAAGGTCTATGTGTCGATGTTCGAGGGCGCGTTCGGCACACAAAGGCGTACATGGATAACGCTCCGCGACACGGTGATGCTCCTTTGTATAGGCGTCGGACTCGCTCCGGCGTTCAAGATGAAATTCTGGAACATCGGCGCCGAGGGACAGATACTTGTCGGCGGAATAGCCACGGCGGCGTGCATGATCTATCTTAAAACTCTTCCGACAGCTCTGCTGTTTTTGGTGATGTTCGTCTCGAGCTGTATCGCGGGCGCCGTATGGGGAGTCATACCGGCGCTGTTCAAGGCGAAATGGAACACTAATGAAACGCTCTTCACTCTTATGATGAACTATGTCGCCATACAGCTGACCTCGTTTTTTGTCGCCAAATGGGAAAACCCGTTCGGCTCCAACTCGGTGGGTATCATCAACAGGACGACCAAGGTCGGCTGGTTCCCCGCGCTTCTCGGCAAGGATTACCTGCTCAACGTCGTTATTGTCATGGCGCTTACGGTCTTTATGTTCTGCTACCTTAAATACAGCAAGCACGGTTACGAGATAGCCGTCGTCGGCGAAAGCGTCAATACGGCGCGTTACGCAGGAATTAACGTCCATAAGGTCATAATCAGGACGATGCTCCTGTCGGGCGCGATCTGCGGTATCTCCGGACTTATCGCCGTCAGCGGAGCGGGACATACGATCTCGACGAGCACAGCCGGCGGACGCGGCTTTACGGCGATAATCGTCGCATGGCTCGCGAAATTCAACACGTTTACGATGATAGCGATATCTCTCCTAATCGTTTTTCTCGAAAAGGGAGCCGTGGAAATAGCGACGCAGTACAATTTAAACGACTACGCGTCAAGCATGATAACGGGAATAATACTGTTTTTTATTCTCGGAAGCGAGTTTTTCATCAACTACAGGGTGATCTTCCGCTCCGCCGAGAGAGGAGGCGATAAGGCATGACCGGAATTATATCATTGATCCAGGCCGCCATCGTGTTCGGAACGGTCATCATGTTCGGCGCGGTCGGCGAAACGGTAACGGAAAAATCCGGAAACCTTAACCTCGGCGTTCCCGGGATAATGTATCTCGGCGGAATAGCGAGCCTTGCGGGAGCGTTCTTTTACGAAAACAGTACCGACAGCCCCAAGAGAGTCGTCTGTGTGCTTATCGCGCTTCTTTGCGCCGTCGCGGCGTCGGCTTTGGGCGGCCTTATCTACAGCTTTCTTACGATAACGCTTCGCGCCAACCAAAACGTCACCGGACTTACTCTCTCTATCTTCGGCTCGGGCGTCGCCAACTTTTTCGGCGGCTCGCTCAACAAGCTTGCCGGAGGCGTCGGACAGATCTCAGTCGAGGCGACGTCCTCGGCGTTCAGGTATTCGATAGCCGATTCCGTAAATCTCGGCGTGTTCGGAAAGCTGTTTTTGTCATACGGTTTTTTGGCCTATCTCGCGATAGTCGCCGCCGTAATAACCCAGATCTTTTTGACAAACACCCATAAGGGACTCAACCTCCGCGCCGTCGGCGAAAATCCCGGAACGGCCGACGCCGCCGGAATAAGCGTTATTGCCACGAAATATATCGCGACATGCGCCGGCGCCGCCATCTCGGGTCTCGGCGGTCTGTTTTACGTCATGGACTACACAAAGGGCACTTGGGCGAACGACGCGAGCATCGAGACGCTCGGATGGCTCGCCGTTGCTCTCGTCATCTTTGCAACATGGAAGCCGAAAAACGTCATTTGGGGCGCATATCTTTTCGGAGTTCTTTACTGGATGTATTTCTATATCCCGAACCTCACGAGAAGCTCTCAGGAGATATTCAAGATGCTCCCGTACGTTGTTACCATCATAGTTCTGATAATAACGAGCCTCAGGAAAAAGAGGGAACAACAGCCTCCGATGAGCCTCGGCCTTTCGTATTTCAGAGAAGAACGATAATTTTCTGTCAGAAAATTTTTCAAACGGTCAAAAAAATACTTGACTTTACCGCTTTAACGTGATATAATACGTCAAAACATGGCGGTAATTATACGGAGAAGATCATGAAAAACAACTTATTTGCAGCAGAATACTTTTACTTTTTCAGCTTTGTCAGCTATTATTTTGACATGGCCGATAACGCGTTTGCTGCAAAAAGGGTTTGTTCGTAAGTCAAGGGGTTTTTAAAAACGACAGGCTTCGCGGTGAATGCATACCGCGAAGCTTATTTTTTACCGCTGTGACGATTTTAAAAAATAAAAGGAGTGTAAAACAATGATAGTAATATTAAAAGAAAACTATGACAAGGAACAACTGAACAGCCTCGAAAAATGGTTGAAGAGCATGAATCTCAGTATGCAGATCTCAAACGGCTTCCACCAGACGGTTTTGGGGCTTGTCGGCGACACGTCGGGGATCGACGAGGACCTTATAAAGGCGCTCGATATCGTCGAGGACGTAAAGAGAGTCCAGGAGCCGTATAAAAAAGCAAACAGGAAATTCCATCCTAAAGATACCGTGGTCGACGTCGACGGCGTCAAAATAGGCGGCGGTAAGTTCAATATCATAGCGGGGCCGTGCTCCGTGGAGTCGCGTCAGCAGCTCTGCTTAATAGCAGAGAGCGTCAAAAAGTCGGGAGCGACGCTCCTTCGCGGCGGAGCGTTCAAGCCGCGCACGTCGCCGTATTCCTTCCAGGGGATGAGAGCCGACGGAATAGAGCTTTTGCTTGAGGCGAAGAAGCTTACGGGGCTTCCGATAGTTACCGAGATAATGGACCTTTCACAGCTCCCGCTTTTCGACGACGTCGATATAATCCAGGTCGGCGCGAGAAATATGCAGAACTTTGAGCTTTTAAAGGCGCTCGGAAAGACGGACAAGCCGATCCTTTTAAAGAGAGGACTTTCCAGCACGATAGACGAGCTGCTTATGAGCGCGGAATACATTATGTCCGGCGGAAACAGCAAGGTCATACTCTGTGAGCGCGGCATAAGGACGTTTGAGACGGCGACGAGAAACACGCTCGATCTTTCATGCATACCGGTTTTGAAGGAGCGTTCGCACCTCCCGATAATCATTGATCCCAGCCATTCGACGGGCGTCGCGAGATACGTAAAGCCCATGGCGCTCGCAGCCGCCGCCGCGGGAGCCGACGGACTTATTATCGAGGTCCATAACGATCCGCCGCACGCGCTTTGCGACGGCGTCCAGTCGCTCACTCCCGACGAGTTCGACGATCTTGTGAAGCGCGTAAGAGCCATCGAGCCGTACGCAATAAAATACGGGAGAGAAAGCTGAGGGGAAACAAAATGAATATAGGCATAGTAGGTCTCGGACTTATAGGCGGCTCGCTTGCGAGGTCGATCCGCCAAAGCACGGACAACAAGGTTTACGGATACGATAAAAAGGATTCGGTCGTTTTAAAGGCGCAGGTGTTCAAGGCCATTGACGCGGAGCTTACGCCCGAGATACTGCCGACATGCGACATGGTCATCATCGCGCTCTATCCCGAGGACACTGTGTCGTTCGTCACGAGAAATAAAGATAAATTCAAAAAGGGCTGTATCGTCCTCGACACATGCGGCGTCAAAAAATGCGTCTGCGAGCCGCTTTTTGAGGTCGCGAAGGAAAACGGGTTTACGTTCATAGGCGCTCATCCGATGGCGGGAATAGAGTTTTCGGGCTTTGACGCGTCTCGCAACACCCTCTTTGAGGACGCTTCAATGATAATCGTCCCGACTCCGTATATAACGATAGACGAGATGCGCGAGGTAAAACAGCTCTTTACAAAGATAGGCTTTTCCCATTTCGAGATAACGGACGCCGACAAGCACGACAAGGTCATCGCCGTGACGTCACAGCTTGCCCACGTCGTCTCGAGCGCGTATGTCAAAAGCCCTACGGCGCCGATGTACAAGGGCTTCTCCGCGGGAAGCTTCAAGGATATGACAAGGGTCGCAAGGCTCAATGAAAAGATGTGGACGGAGCTTTTCTTTGACAACAAGGAAAATCTCATAAACGAGATAGACGGCATGATAGAAAGACTTAAAGAGTACAGCGACGCGCTGAAAAATGACGACAGGGACGGGCTTTGCGAGCTGCTGAGGCAAGGCAGAGAGGTAAAAATAAGTCTCGACTGAAAACGGAAGTGATTGATATGGAAAAGGTCACCGTAAAAACAAAAGAAAAATGCTATGACGTTCTTATCGGCAGCGGCCTTTTGGACGGAGCGGGTAAGCTTATTATGTCGGCTCTCGGAAGGACGTGCCGCGCCATGATAGTGTCGGACGACGCCGTGTACCCGCTTTACGGAAAAAGGCTGGAGGCTTCGCTCATAAAAGAGGGCTTTTCGGTAAGCAGTTTTGTTTTTAAAAACGGCGAGGAGTCAAAAAATCTTTCCGTTTACGGAGAGCTTCTCGAAAGCTGCGCCGAGGCGGGAATAACGAGAAGCGATATCCTTATAGCTCTCGGCGGCGGAGTTACGGGAGACATGACGGGTTTTGCGGCGGCTACATATCTTCGCTGTGTTAAATTCGTTCAGATACCGACGACGCTCCTGGCGGACGTCGATTCCTCGGTAGGCGGCAAGACGGGAGTAAACCTCGACGCGGGCAAAAATCTTGTAGGCGCGTTTTATCAGCCCGAGGTCGTCATATGCGACGTCGACACCCTTAAAACGCTTACGGACCTTATCATGTCGGACGGCATATCCGAGATGATAAAATACGGGATGATATGTGACGAAGAGCTTTTTGAAATGATGGAAAGCGGGGAGTTCTTCGAGAAGACCGAGGAATGTATCGCGAGATGCGTTAAGATAAAGAGCGACATCGTCTCGCGCGACGAATTCGACAACGGCGAAAGACAGCTTTTGAATTTCGGCCATACCATAGGTCACGCAATAGAAAAGGCGAGTTCTCTTAAGATGACACACGGTCACGCCGTCGCCGCAGGAATGGCTGTCATAAGCAGGGCGGCGGAAAACGCCGGCATAAGCGAAAAATGTTACGACAGGCTCTGCGCCGTGCTCGAAAAATATTCCCTTCCGCGCGAATGTGCTTTTTCCGACGAGGAGCTTTCGGGATATATGAGATCGGATAAAAAGAGAAAGGGCGACAGCATAACGTTTGTCGTCCCTGAAAAGATAGGAAAATGCGTTCTTAAAACGGTTTCGGCAGAGAAGATCCCCGAAATACTTAAACTCGGACGCGGAGAATAAACTATGGATATTAAAATTACGCCGACTGTTCTTTCAGGCGAAATTGACGCGATATCCTCAAAATCGGATATCCACAGGGCGCTTATCTGCGCCGCCTTT
>JAILLJ010000086.1 GCA_024693205.1 Clostridiales bacterium
AATAAATAAAAACAGGGACTGTTTATCCGGAGAAATTCGGAAAACAGCCCTGTTTCGTTTTAATATAGAAAAATGGGTTTTGAATTATGATCCTTTTCTCGCCGTTTTTTCGCCCTCGACGTATCTTTATACGCCTATCGGGCGAAGAAAACGGCGTCTTCATCTAAATGCGACAGCCCGTTTATTATTATGTTTTACTATCCGTAAACAACTTTTTCTTGAAATTCACCAGCCGTCAGGGTATAATAAAGAATGACTTAATTTTCGGAAAGGTGGACAGACGGCGCGGCATTTCGTGCCTTATATTATGGGTAAACCCGAAAGAATAAAAATATCCGACGGCATCGACCTCTGTTTTATCAAGGCAGACAGATTTAAAACGGGAAAAATAAGCGTGGTAATAGCTCTTCCGCTCGACGGAGATATCGCGGCGCAGGCAGTGCTCCCGTTTATCCTCCGCCGCTCATGCAGGAAATATCCCGACTTTACGGCGCTCTCACGCCGACTTGACTATCTTTACGGCGCCGTCACCGAGACGAGCGTCGAAAAGCTCGGCGAAGCGCATATAATACGTATGGCGATAGTTTCGATAGACGACAGATTTTCACTTGACGGCGAAAGCGTCTCGAAAGACGCCGCTGAGCTTCTTTTTGATATGATATTCGATCCGAAGCTCGAAAACGGGATGTTCTGCAAGGAAGACGTCGAGATCGAAAAGCGTCTTCTCCTCGAAAGAAAAATAACCGAAAACGACGACAAACGCGCATACGCCCTTAAAAGGTGCTGTGAGATAATGTGCGAAAACGAATCGTTCGGCAAAAGCCGATTCGGCGCCGACGACGAGATAAAATCGCTTACGCCCGAAAGAGTTTACGCGGCATGGCAAAGAGTCCTGAAGTCATCGATCATAAGAGTTACCGCCGTCGGAAGCGGGAATAAGGACGATATCTGCTCCGTTTTAAACGAAAGATTCGACGGTATAAAACGCTGTCCGGAAAAGCCGGTTACAGCATTCCTGCCCTCGGCAGGCGATTTGAAATATATGACCGAGACCCAGGAAGTAAAGCAGGGCAAGCTCGTTCTTGGCTTCAGAGCCGGAATGACCGACCGGGACGACTACTATCCCGGAATGACCGTCATGGCGGATATCTTCGGCGGCGGCACATATTCAAAGCTGTTTTCCGTCGTCCGCGAAAAGATGAGCCTTTGCTATTACTGCAGCGCGCGTCTCGACAGATACAAGGGTCTGATGTTCGTCCAGAGCGGCATCGAAACAGCCAACGAGGAAAAGGCAAAAGCCGCCATCCTCGACCAGCTTGAGGAAATGAAAAAGGGCAATTTCTCCGACGACGATTTCCGCTCATCGATCCTCGCCGCGAACGAGAGTCTCCGGAGCTTCAACGACTCGCCCGACGTACTTTGCTCGTGGTACTCAAACCAGCTTCTTCTCGACACCTTTGAAACGCCCGAGGAACGCATGGCAAAGACTGCGACGATAACGAGAGACGACGTCGTAAGGGCGGCAAACAATATTACACTCGATACGATATTCATGCTTGCGGGAACGGGGGATGAGACAGATGACGATTGATACGATAAAAAACGAACTGCTCGGCGAAAAATATTATAAAATTAACCATCCGTCCGGACTTACGATCCTTGTCCTGACAAAGCCCGGCTACGCAGGCACAAGCGCCATGTTCTCCGCGAAATACGGCTCGATAGACACGGCCATCGTCGACAAAAACGGCGATATACGAAAGATCCCCGAAGGTACGGCGCATTACCTCGAACACAAGCTTTTTGAAAGCGAGGATCTTGACGCCTTTGAGCTTTTTGCAAAAACGGGCGCATATTCAAACGCTTTCACGAGCTTTGACCGCACGACTTATCTGTTTAACTGCTCGGCGAATTTCAAGGAAAACCTCAAGATCCTCCTTAACTTCGTACAGTCCCCTTATTTCACCGAACAGACCGTCCGTAAGGAACAGGGAATAATCGGCCAGGAGATACGCATGTATAAGGACATCCCGGATTGGGAGATCATGTTCAATCTTCTCTCCGCGCTCTTCTATGAGCATCCCGTCAAAATAGATATCGCCGGCACGGAGGAATCAATCTCACGGATAACAGCCGATATCCTTTACGACTGCTACAACAATTTTTATAATCTCAACAACATGGTCCTCGCCGTTGCGGGCAACGTCACTCTCGAGGATGTCCTCGACGTCGCCGACAAGGAGCTTAAACCCTCCGGCGGCGCGCCGGCAAAGAGAGTGTTCGTAAAGGAATCGCCCGTACCGATAAAAAAATACGTCGAAGAAAAGCTCCCCGTCGCGGTCCCGCAATTTCTCCTCGGCTTCAAGGAGGACATCAAGACGCCGGAAAGAAGCCTCAAGGAGTCGCTCTGTACCGTTCTTATCCACGACGTTATCATGGGCAGATCGTCTCCGCTCTACAAGCGTATGCTTGAAGAAGAGCTTATAAACAACGGCTTCTCCGACGAATTTTTCTCCGGCTTCGGCTATGCCTGCTGCATGTTCGGAGGAGAGTCGAAGGATCCTCAGAGGGCCGCCGACGAAATAAGAAAAGAAATTGCCCGCGTTAAAAAGGAGGGCATCGACGCCGCGTCATTCGAGCGAGTGAGAAAAAAGATGTACGGCGGCCTCGTTATGGAATTTAACGACGTCGAAGCGATCACTCAAAACCTCATTGATTCATATATGGACAACACCGGACTGTTTGACGAGATCGGGATCTGCAGGTCGCTGACTGTTGACGATGTCAACGAAAGACTGCAAAATATACTTGTCGACGAATACTCCGCTCTCTCGGTGATAATACCTGTCAAAGGGGAATAAAAATGGAAGCTGTTGAAGTATATTTCAAAGGTCTCGAGCATGTTTTTCATGTCCGTCAGGTGCTCGCGGAATTTTCGCTTTTCGGCCACGAATTTACTATCCGCTGGTACGGCGCCATAATAGCGTTCGGATTTATTTTATCCGCGCTTTACGGCGGAAGGATCGCCTATACATGGAAAATGAGCCTCGAAAAGATGGTCGACGTATTGATCTACGGCACGTTCGGCGGCATAATCGGCGCAAGGCTCTATTACTGCATCTTTGAATGGAGCTACTACGGAAGCCACCCGCTCGATATTATAAAGATCTGGAACGGCGGACTCGCCATATACGGCGGCATAATCGGCGGACTTTTGGCCGCCGTTATAACCTGCCGCGTCAGAAAGCTTGATTTTTTCAACCTGCTCGACTGTATCGGCATGACGCTGATGATAGGTCAGGGAATAGGCCGCTGGGGCAACTTCGCAAACCAGGAAGCGTTCGGAACTAACACTAACCTCCCCTGGGGAATGAAGAGCGCGCTTACAAGGGAATATATAATCTCCCATAAATTCGAGCTCGTGTCCCGCGGGATAAATATGGACCCGGACGGCTTCGTTCATCCGACATTCCTCTATGAGTCGCTGTGGTGCCTTCTCGGCGTTCTCGTACTCTATTTCATCGGACGTAAATTCAGAAAATTCAAGGGTCAGATGATACTCTGCTACGGCGTTTGGTACGGGCTCGAAAGAGCGGTCGTCGAGGGACTTCGCACAGACAGCCTCTATATGGGAAGCATCCGCGTGTCCCAGCTTTTATCGGCAATACTCGTCGTTATATGCGCCGCCGTGCTCATAGTAGGATTTATAAAAACAAATGGCAAAAAGCCGATAGGAGCCGGTATCGCGGAAACAACCGCCGAAAAGGAAGAGATACCAGAAGATACTTCCTGCGAAAACTCCGACGCGTCAGTTTAAATAAATATAAAAAATACAAAAAGAGGTGTTAAAAATGTCATCGGAAAGAAAAAGGATGTCTCCGAAAACCTTGGCGGCATGCAGTATGCTCAGCGCGATAGCGTTTGTTTTTACGATCATATCACACTATGTCATGCCCGCCATGATCCCTGCGGCGCCGTGGCTGAAATATGACCCGAAGGACATAATAATCGCCATAGGCGGCCTGATCTTCGGAGTCGTCCCCGCCATGCTGATGTCCGTCGTCGTTTCGTTCATCGAGATGGTAACGATAAGCTCGACAGGCTGGATAGGCGCGCTTATGAACATACTCGCTACATGGGCGTTTGTAATACCTCCCGCAGTTATTTATTCAAAAAGGAGAACGTTCCCCGCGGCAGTCGCGGGACTCGTCTCGGGCGTCATACTCATGACGGGCGTCATGCTTCTTTGGAACTACCTTTTGACGCCCATCTATATGGGCTGGCCGAGAGAAGAGGTCGCAAAGCTGCTCCTCCCCGCTTTCATGCCGTTTAACCTCATAAAGGGCGCTCTCAATATGGCGTTCACGCTCGTCATCTATAAGCCGCTCGTAAAGGCTATGAGGCTGTCAAAGCTCATGCCCCCCGCCGCAAAAGGCTCCGAGCTGAAAAAGAACACGACCGTTATAACCGTCCTCGTCGCGGCTGTTATCATAATCTCGAGCATCCTCGTGATATTGGCGATAAACGGAAAGATATAATCGTCCTGCACGCAAGTCGGGCAGACAGAGCGATATTACAATTAAGCCACATGCCCGACCGGGCGGGTAGTACCCGCACCCAATTCGGGCAGGCAGAGCGATGTAATCAATATGTTACCCGCCCGACTGGTAGGCGACCGGTATAAAACCCCATAAAAAGCCAGAGCAGACAACGTAAATTTACGCTGTCTGCTCATTTTTTTCTTTCTACATCGCTTTCTCTGTTTTCGCTTGTAGGGAACGCCGCCCTCGGCGTTCCATTGCCTAACCGTGATATGACATTCGGGAGGAACACGGAGGGCCGTGTTCCCTACACCCTGTTCCCTACACCCTGTTCCCTACACCTTGTTCCCGTCCGGTGCTGCTGACAAACAAAATCTCTCTTCTGCCTTGATTCAGCGTTATTTTGGATATTCCGTGAAAAGCTCGAAAAATTTATTGTTTTTTGCTCCCTTGTATGCTATAATGACTTTGCCACACAACCGAATATTTACCAAGTGTAGACCCACAGCGTGTATTTTTGTCTCTCGGCAAAAATGCAGGCTCTGTTTTCACATGCTGTGGGCTTATATATAGGCTTGGTATGTGGTTGTGTGGCAGCAATCGGAGCTGTGCGTTTTTCGGTGTGTAGCTTCGGTTGAGGCTGCACACTTTTTTATTGTCAAACAGCGTTCGTGCCGCATTCGGCTGCGTTCGTACCTTCTTTCTGTTTTTGGCGCAAAAGTGTGTTATAAAAAACGCGTATCTTAAACTCAAGGGAGGAAAAATGATGAACAAGCTATGTAAACATTTTCTCTGCGTTCTGATGTCAGTGCTGCTTTTGTGCGGCTGCTTTCCGGTCGCAACGGCGGCGGATGAAGTACCGGAGGGGTACACGGGCGTGTACACTATCGAGGACTTGTATGCGATCCGCTATGCGCTCGACAAAAACTATATCCTTATGAACGACCTCGACCTGACCGAGGACACGGCTCCCGGCGGCGATTGGGACAACGGCTGCGGCTGGGCGCCGATCGGCGAAAACAGCACGATACCCTTTACCGGTACGTTTGACGGCAACGGCCATACAATTACCGGAATGCAAATATCTTCCATAAAAACCGAATACGCCGGTCTGTTCGGCTATGTGACAGGCGATATCAAAAATCTCACCCTTGACAATGCTGTTATCTCCACAATAGGAAGTTGTCTTTACGCCGGCAGCGTGGCCGGCTATTCTACCGG
>JAILLJ010000099.1 GCA_024693205.1 Clostridiales bacterium
GTTCATCTGTTTAAACAGCTTCTGGAGCTGTCTGAACTGAGACAGTAAGCGGTTTACGTCCTCGACCTGTCTTCCGCTTCCCGCGGCGATCCTGCGTTTTCTCGAAGGATTTATGATATCGGGATTGGCTCTTTCGGCGGGAGTCATCGAGCGGATCATGACCTGGAGGACCGTGAACTGCGATTCGTCGATCTCGGCGTTTTTGATCTCCTTTGAAACTCCGGGGATCATGCCTAAAAGATCCTTGACGCTTCCGAGCCTTTTGAGCTGGTCTATCTGATCGCTCAGGTCGTTAAGGTCGAACTTGTTTTTGCGAAGTCTCTCTTCCATTTCGAGAGCCTTTTTCTCGTCGAGCTTCTGCTCCGCCTTTTCGATAAGCGAAAGCATATCGCCCATGCCGAGGATCCTCGACGCCATTCTGTCGGGATGGAAGATATCGAGGTCGGAGAGCTTTTCGCCGACGCCGACGAATTTAATAGGCTTGCCGGTGACGGCTCTTGCGGAAAGCGCCGCGCCGCCTCTCGTGTCGCCGTCGAGCTTGGTGAGAAGAAGGCCGTCTATGCCGAGCGCGTCGTTGAACGCTGTCGCGACGTTTACGGCGTCCTGTCCGGTCATGGCGTCGACGACGAGCATGATCTCGTGGGGATGTACCTCCGCCTTGATGTTTTTAAGCTCATCCATGAGCGCTTCGTCGACATGAAGACGTCCTGCCGTATCGAGGATGACGTAATTCATGCCCTGATCCTTGGCGTATTTAACGGCTTCCTTTGCGATCGTCACGGGATTTTCGGTCCCCATCTCGAAGACGGGTACGCCTGCCTTTTCGCCGACGACCTGGAGCTGTTTAATGGCGGCGGGACGGTAGATGTCGCACGCCGTAAGGAGCGGACGGTTGCCCTGATTTTTAAGCATCAGCGCGAGCTTCGCGCTGTGGGTCGTTTTACCGGAGCCCTGAAGACCGCACATCATTATAATGGTCGGGGGATGGGGAGCGGTGTTGAGCCTTGTCCTCGTTCCGCCCATAAGGTCGATAAGCTCTTCGTTGACGATTTTTATGACCATCTGAGCGGGAGTCAGGCTCTCCATTACCTGAGCGCCTATGGCTCTTTCGGTGACCTTATTTGTAAAATCCTTGGCGACCTTATAGTTTACGTCGGCTTCAAGGAGAGCGAGACGCACCTCGCGCATAGCGTCGCGGACGTCCGCTTCGGTAAGGCTTCCCTTGCTGCGAAGACGCTTGAACGCGTTTTCAAGCTTTTCCGAAAGACCTTCAAATGCCACAAAATCACTTCCCGAAAATGAAATTAAGGATCAAATTATTGTTTACTCGACCAGAGTCTGCGCGATGGCTTTAATTTTAACGGTATATTCGTTTATCTCTCTCGAAAGGCTGTGGCGGAGATTGTATTCGTTGATAAGGCCGGTATACTCGATTATCTCGTCGAGACCCTTGCGGATATCTTCGTATCTCCTCGCGAGGCCGAGCTTTTCTTCCATTTCGTAGAGCTGTGCCTCGGCGCGCTTTATGGCGTCGCGGACGCCCTGGCGCGTGATCCCCTCGTTGGCTGCGATCTCGGAGAGCGACAGATCGTCGTTGTAGTAGTATTCAAGGAAATCCTTTTGCTTGTCCGTCAGCATTTCGCCGTAATAGTCAAGCAAAAGCGCAACCTCAAGGTTCTTTGCCACGAATATCCCTTCTTTCAGTATAGTAGACAAGCGCCGAAAGTAGACCGAAAAGGCCTCAAAAAAAGCGCGATGTAAAGTACTTTATCTTTACATCTCCCGTATTATACACAAAAAATCATACCGTGTCAAGCGGTTTTTAAGAAAAACAAATGTTTTGTCGAAACGGACCAAAAGAGCGCTGTTTATACGGCGTTTATTTAAAAAATGACATAAAAATCTTAAAATCACCGTAAAAATCGAAAAAAACCGCCGAAAAACGCCCGAAAGTAAAGCTACTGTGCTTTACAGACAGGCAAAATTCGGCTGTTATTTTACACACGCTCTGTTGTTATTTTACACACTCTCTTATTGATAAAAAGCAAAAAAACCGCCTTTAAGCGGTTTTTTACCTGATATCAAAGGTCAGATCGCACGTGTAACCTTTCCCGAGCGAAGGCAGCGGGTACAAGCATATACACGCTTCGGTGAACCGTCAACGATTGCTTTAACGCGCTTTACATTGGGCTTCCATACTCTGTTTGAACGTCTGTGTGAATGTGAAACCTTGATACCGAAAGTAACGTTCTTTCCGCAGAACTCGCATTTAGCCATATTCGGCACCTCCTTAAAAAGATAGCAAAAAGTATCTTAACAGATTATTTCACAAAATGCAAGTGTTTTTTCTGTTTTTTTAATAGTATTTTTTGAAAAAAACACTTGTTTTTTTGAAAATCATAGTGTATAATACAGTCAATCGAACATTTGTGCTAATAAATTGCATCTGCAAGCGCCGAAACGGCGCCTGAAAAACGTAAATTTTTCCGAAAGGATGATGACATATGACAGAAGATAAGAAAAAAGCTCTCGAAACAGCGCTCTCACAGATCGAAAAGGCATACGGCAAAGGATCGATAATGCGTCTCGGCCAAAACAGCGCGATGAACGTCGAGGCGATCTCGACGGGCTCCATCTCGCTTGACGCCGCCACGGGCATCGGCGGACTTCCGAGAGGAAGGATAGTCGAGATTTACGGACCCGAATCGTCGGGCAAAACTACGCTCGCCCTCCATGTCGTAGCCGAAGCGCAGAAAAAAGGCGGAGTCGCCGCGTTCATCGACGCGGAGCACGCGCTCGATCCCGTTTACGCCGGCAATCTCGGCGTCGACGTCGATTCACTTCTGATCTCTCAGCCGGACGACGGTGAGCAGGCGCTCGAAATAGCGGAGAAGCTCGTCCGTTCCGGAGCGCTCGACGTCGTTGTCATCGACTCTGTCGCCGCCCTCGTTCCCAAGGCGGAGATCGAGGGAGATATGGGCGATTCCCAGGTCGGACGTCAGGCTCGCCTCATGTCGCAGGCTCTGCGCAAGCTCGCGGGCGCTGTGTCAAAGTCAAACGCCATACTTATATTTATAAATCAGCTCCGCGACAAGGTCGGTGTCATCTACGGCAGCAGCGAGACGACTACCGGCGGAAAGGCGCTCAAATATTGGTCGACCATTCGTATCGACGTCCGCCGCATTGAGCAGATCAAGGGACCCGGAAACGAATTCGTCGGAGCGAGGACGAGAGCGAAGCTCGTCAAGAACAAGGTAGCTCCTCCGTTCAAGGAGGCTGAATTCGATATCCTCTACGGCAAGGGCATCTCGAAGGACGGGGAGATCCTCGACCTCGCCGTAAAACTCGATATCGTCCACAAGAGCGGCGCGTGGTTCTCATACGGCGAGATGCGCCTCGGACAGGGACGCGACAACGTAAGGGATTATATAGGTCAAAATCCCGAGCTGAAGGAAGAGATCGAAGCAAAGGTGAGGACCAATCTCGATAAGATACCGTACTTCGATAAGAGGGGCAAGGGAAAGGCTGCAAAGAGCGACGACGATAAGGACAGCGCGCCCGAGGCGCCCGTTTCTTCTCCCGCTCCCGCACCGACGACAAGAGCCGCGGCAAAGGCAAAGCTCGACATAGTTGTGGATGACGACGAATAATGAGGATCGAGACAAAACAGGGCAAGGGCAATAAAATACATATATCCCTCGACGGCGAATACCGCGCCACGGTCGATCAGGCGTTCTGGTATTCGTGCGGCTACGGGGACGGAGACGAAATAGACGAGGGGGAGCTTTCTTCTCTTTTATCCGTGATCGCCGTAAGGCGCGCCTATAACAAGGCGCTGAGCCTTATCTCAATAAGGGATCACGGCAGAAGGGAGCTTCTCGACAAGCTTAAAAAGGATTTTGATCCGGACGACGCCGAGGCCGCCGTCGAAAAGCTCGAGGAGATAGGCTATATCGACGATAAAAAGTTTGCCGAAAACCTTGCCGACGAGCTTATGAGGCGAAAAAAATTCGCGCCTAAAAGGATAATGCAGGAGCTTCAGAGGCGCGGTATCGACCGCGAAACAGCCGAGGAAGCCGTTTCCGGACTTGACATTGACGGCGAAAGGTGTATTATTGAATTACTTGAAACAAAATTTGCGCATTCGCTGTCCGACGAAAAGGGTATAAAAAGGACGTTCAATACTCTTTTAAGGATGGGCTACGGCGTCGGAGAGATCAAAGACGCCATGCGGTATGCGGCGGATGAAGAACAATAAGGCAACACCGCACAAATGCGGCGTTGCCATAACAGCCGAAAGGAATGATTCTTTTGAGGATCGGGATAATATCTCTCGGATGTCCGAAAAATCAGGTCAGCGCCGAAATGATGATAGCGTCGCTTCTTGACGCGGGACATGAAATAGTCGATACGACCGAAGGAGCCGATGCGGTAATAATCAATACCTGCGGCTTTATCGACGACGCCGTCAGGGAAGCCATTGAAAACGTGCTCGATATGGTAGAACTGAAAAACGAGGGCGTTATCCGAAAAATAATCGTCACCGGCTGTATGGTGGAGAAATTCAGGAAAGAGATATTTAAAGAGATCCCCGAGGTCGACGCCGTCGTGGGGCTCGGCGCATTGGGCAATATCGTTTCTATTGTCGACGAGGTGTTCGAGAGGGACAGCGTTTATTACTGTCCGCCCTCGTGCGAGATGCCGCTTGACGGCCAAAGGTCGCTGACGACGCCGGAATACTGGGCATATCTCCGCATAGCCGACGGCTGTTCAAACAGATGCTCCTACTGCCTTATCCCGAGTATACGCGGCGATTACAGGAGCAGAAAGCTCGAGAATATAATCGACGAAGCGAAACAGCTTGCCGAAACGGGCGTAAAGGAGCTTGTCCTTATTGCGCAGGATACGACATATTACGGCAAGGATCTTTACGGGGAGTACCGTCTGCCCGAGCTTCTGAACTCGCTTTGCGAGATAGACGGGATAGAGTGGATAAGGCTTCTTTACTGCTATCCCGATAAAATGACGGATGAGCTGATCGACGTTATCGCCGCTCAGGAAAAGGTATTACATTATATCGACCTTCCCGTTCAGCACGGCGACGACAAGATCTTAAAGGCGATGAACAGGCACGGAAATTCCGACGATATCCGCGCTCTTGTAAATAAACTTCGCGAGAGGATACCCGATATCGTCATAAGAACTACGGTCATGGTCGGTTTCCCGGGAGAGGGCGAGGAAGAATTTGAAAACCTTGCCGTGCTGATTAACGAGCTTGAATTTGACCGCCTCGGCTGCTTTGAGTTTTCGCCCCAGGAAAACACGCCCGCCGCGACGATGGAAGGCGCTGTTGACGACGAAACAAAGAGTCGCCGCGCCGAAATAATAATGAACGATCAGTTTGCCATCATGCAGGAAAAAAATCTCAGCCGCGTGGGGAGCGTATGCCGCGTTCTGACCGAATCATACGACGGTTATTCCGACAGCTATACGGGACGTTCTTACGCCGACGCGCCGGAGATAGACGGAGTTATCTATTTTACGTCCGAAAAGGATCTTGAGCCGGGCGACTTTGTCGACGTTTTGATCGAGGAAGTCAGGGACTACGATCTTCTCGGACGCGCAGTCTCGTAAAAAATCATTGACTTTTTCGCTGATTGTTAATATAATGATATAGATATCTTTTAAATGCTTTGACCGGAAGAAGTAACCGATATCTGCCGTAAAAGAGAGGAAGCCCAAAGCTGAAAAGGCTTCTTACGGGAGACCGGCGAAATGCATCCGCGAGCACGTGGGGGGAATAAAGTATCCTCACGCGGCAGGCGCCGTTATCGCCGGCAGCAAAGTCTGCTTTAAAGTTATAAAACGGAGTGGGACCGCGTAATTTAACGCCTCCGAAGCCTTTCGGCCTCGGAGGTTTTTTTATTTAGGGTCACCTTAGGAGATTGATAACGATATGTTTGACAGGTTAAGGGAAGATATCCGCTGCTTCAAGGAGCGGGATCCGGCGGCGCGTTCGGCTTTTGAGATAATGATGCTTTATCCCGGTCTTAAAGCCATAAGGATGCACAGGCGCGCAAACTGGTTTTATCGTCATAAATGCTTTTTTATCGCCCGCTGGATATCACAGAAAGCCGTCCATAAAACGGGGATAGAGATACATCCCGCCGCAACGATAGGGCGGAGGTTCTTCATCGACCACGGATGCGGCGTAGTTATCGGCGAGACTACGGTCATCGGCGACGACGTGACGCTTTATCAGGGCGTGACGCTCGGAGGAACGGGCAAGGACACGGGAAAAAGACATCCGACTATCGGAAACCGCGTCATGATAGGCGCGGGGGCCAAGGTGCTCGGCCCCTTTAAAATAGGCGACGACTGCCTTATCGCCGCCGGAGCCGTCGTGCTTGACGAGATACCGTCCAATTCGACGGCCGTCGGAGTGCCGGCATCAGTCGTAAAGAGATTCGGAGTGCGTGTGACCGATCTCGATCAGGTACATATCCCGAATCCCGTCGCGTTGGAGATAAACGCGCTTAAAGAGAGGATAAGCGAGCTTGAAAAAAAGCTTGAGGAAAAAGAATAATACAGAGAATAAAAAAGCATCGGCAGAAGGGAGCTTTTAAATGAAGATCTATAATACCATGACGCGCGGCAAGGAGGAGCTTCGGACAATAAAGGAGGGCGAAGTCAAGGTTTACGCCTGCGGCCCGACCGTCTATAACTTTATCCATATCGGCAACGCCCGTCCGCTCTGCGTATTCGACGTTATGCGCCGCTATATGGAATATCGCGGACTTAAGGTGGATTTTGTTCAGAACTTCACCGACATCGACGATAAAATAATTAAGCGCGCCAACGAAGAGGGCGTCACATTTAAAGATATATCCGAAAAATACATCAAGGAATTCTGGACGGACGCTAAGGGGATGAATATACGCGAGGCTACGGTCCATCCCAAGGCGACGGAAAACATCGGCGAAATAATCAATATAATATCGACGCTCGTCGAAAAAGGCTACGCATACGAGGTAGACGGCGACGTATATTTCAGCCCGTCAAAATTTCCGGAGTACGGAAAGCTTTCGCATCAGCCGCTCGAGGATCTCGAAGCGGGCGCGAGGATAATGGTGGGCGAAGTCAAAAAGGAGCCGATGGACTTCGCGCTCTGGAAATCGGCGAAGCCGGGAGAGCCGTATTGGGAATCGCCCTGGGGCAAGGGCAGACCGGGCTGGCATATCGAATGCTCCGCCATGGTGCGCCGCTACCTCGGAAAGACGATAGATATCCACTGCGGCGGCCAGGATCTCATTTTCCCCCATCATGAAAACGAGATCGCCCAGAGCGAATGCTGCAACGGTGCTCCGTTCGCAAATTACTGGATGCACAACGGCTATATAAATGTAGATAACGTAAAGATGTCAAAGTCGCTCGGAAACTTTTTCACCGTCCGCGACGTCGCCGAAAAATACGGCTACGAGCCGATAAGATATCTCATGATTTCGTCGCAGTACCGCAGCCCGATAAATTACAGCGTAGATATAATCGAGCAGTGCAAGGCGTCGCTCGTTCGCCTCTATACCTGCCGCGACAGCCTCGATTTTGAGCTTCAGAACGCGGAGGAGAGAGACGACGACTTTAGTGAAACGGAAAAGACGTTCTCGTCGCGCCGCGATAAGTTCATCGAAGCCATGGACGACGACCTCAACACGGCGGACGCCATCGCCGCGATATTCGAGCTTGTCCGCGATATAAATACGAGCGTGATAGGCAAAAATCCCTCAAAGAAGCTTGTCGAAGCGGCGATCTCGATATTTGACGAGTTGACGGGCGTATTGGGACTTGTCTACAACAGGAAGAGAAAGTCGCTCGACAGCGAGATAGAGGAGCTTATCGAAAGGCGCACCGCGGCGAGAAAGGCGAGAGATTTCGCCGCCGCCGACAAAATAAGAGACGACCTTAAGGCGAGAGGGATAATCCTTGAGGACACGCCGATGGGTGTAAAGTGGCACAGAGAGTAAAAAGGTTTTAATCTTTTGATAAAATCCCCTTTACAAATTTATTCAATATGTTAAAATAATACGTAAGGGATAATAAAACGGAAGGAGAACCAAATGGACAATACTGCTCTTTTTAAAATCGGTTACGGTCTTTACGTCCTTACCTCGCGCGACGGCGAAAAGGACAACGGCTGCATAATCAATACGCTTATGCAGGTGACCTCAAATCCCCTTGTCGCCGTTATAGGCGTCAATAAACAGAACCATACCCACGACATGATAATGAAGACAGGCGAGTTCAATATTTCGATGCTGACGACTGCCGCGCCGTTCGATATCTTTAAGCATTTCGGCTTCCGGTCCGGCAAGACGGTCGACAAATTCGCCGGCTACGAAAACGCTGCTCGCGCCGAAAACGGGATACTGTATCTTCCGTCATATACGAACGCCTATATGTCCTTTAAGGTCCTCGGCGTCGAAGATTACGGCACCCATTCGCTTTTCAGAGCCGAGATAACGGACGCGAAAAAGCTTTCCGACGCCGAAAGCATCACATACAGCTATTATCAGGCCTACACAAAGCCGAAGCCCGTGATAAAGCCCAAGAAGGGCTGGCGCTGTCCGATCTGCGGATACATTTACGAAGGCGACGAGCTTCCCGAAGATTTTGTCTGTCCCCTCTGCAAGCACGGGGCGGCTGAATTTATAAAGATCGAAGATGAAAATGAAAATAAAAAAGGAGAGACAACAATGGATATCAAAGGAACAAAGACAGAGAAAAACCTCGCAGCAGCTTTCGCCGGTGAATCACAGGCGCGCAACAAGTACACTTATTTTGCATCCGTGGCTAAAAAAGAGGGCTATGAGCAGATAGCGGCCATCTTCGAGGCGACGGCAAACAACGAAAAAGAACATGCGAAGCTTTGGTTCAAGGCTCTCGGAGAGCTCGGAAAGACAGCCGAAAACCTTGCCGCGGCGGCAGCGGGCGAAAACTACGAGTGGACAGACATGTACGAAGGCTTTGCGAAGGACGCCGAGGAAGAGGGCTTCAGAGAGCTTGCGGCGCAGTTCAGAGCGGTCGCAAAGATCGAGAAGGCTCACGAGGAGCGTTATCGCGCGCTTCTTAATAATATCGAGATGCAAAAGGTGTTTGAAAAGGGCGAAGAGACGATGTGGGAATGCCGCAACTGCGGACATCTCGTAATGGGCAAAAAGGCTCCCGCCATCTGCCCCGTCTGCAATCATCCCCAGAGCTTCTTCGAGGTAAGAAAAGAGAACTATTAAGAGTAAGATAAGAAAAAAGCCAGGGGCTTTCCGTTCGGAAGGCTCCCGGTTTTTTATTTAATAGGAGTAAGATACGAACTGCTTTACCGCGGGTCACCGGCGATCATTCGATATTTCCCCGATTTTCGATTTCTTATTCGGGGTTTACGGAATCGTCGCCGTTATCGCTGTCCTCGATCATCTCATATTCGACCTCCGTTACTTTGGCGTTACGCGGCAGCCTGATAAGACAGAAGAGAGTCCAGAGACAGACGACACCGTAGTAGAGAAGGCTTATCGCAACAAATATCATCGTTGCCGCCGCTGCCTTGAAGGGATTGAGGAGGACTACGAGTCCGAGCGCCGTGTCAAGCACCGACATGATGAAAAGGACGATCCATCTCATGTGTCCGAGGCGTTTGAGGTCTAAGGAGTTCTGAATGGATATTATGCCCGTAACCATGATGAAAAAGCCGAAGATGTAAAAGAGGAAGGCTATGACAGAATCGACCTTTAAAAGCGTAAACAGCCCGAGCCCGAAAAAAATCAGTCCGGTTATAAGGTCGGAGCGAGAAAGGAGATACGCCTCCCTGTTTTCGACGTGGCGAACTATACGGACGATACCTATCAGCAGCAGTATCGCGCCGAAGATGTAACATATGACCTTGCCGCTGATCTCGGGAAAGACGATCATAACGATGCCTAAGGCTATCGAGACTATCGCCGAAATCAGCGCGCCGAGCTTCATGCTTTTTATAAGTTCCTTCATGATTTACCTCCGTGCCGCCTTTTTCCCCATTATATCACAATGTGTTTCAACCTGCAAACAGTAAATCAGTACAAAATGACAAATAATTCTTGATTTGTCTTTTTATTTGGTGTATTATTATAATGTTAGCTTTATTTGGAGGTATCTTATGGAAAAAGGAGAAGCGAACATTAAAAAGACCTGGTACAAGGAGATGTCGGTATATCAGATTTGGCCGCGAAGCTTTTGCGACGGAAACGGCGACGGCATAGGCGATCTTGAGGGCGTGCTTTCAAAGCTCGACTATATTAAGAGCCTCAACGTCGACGCGATATGGTTTTCCCCGCTTTATCCCTCGCCGAACGCCGACTACGGATACGACATCTCCGATTACAAAAACATTTCCGAGGATTACGGTACGCTCGAGCTTTTCAAAAAGGTCGTTGACGAGGCGCACAAGCGCGACATAAAGATCATCATGGATCTCGTCATCAACCATACGTCCGACGAGCACGAGTGGTTCAAAAAAGGACGCGAGGACAAAAACAGCCCGTACCACAACTATTATTTCTGGAGAAAGGGCAAGGGCAAACGCCCGCCAAACAATTGGAAATCCGTCTTTGAGGGCGGCGCGTGGGAATACGACGGCGATCTCGACGAATATTATCTTCACGTTTTTGCGAAAAAACAGCCCGACCTCAACATGGACAATCCCGCGGTGCGCGAGGAAGTAAAAAGCGTTATGCGCTTTTGGCTCGACCTCGGCGTAAACGGCTTCAGGGAGGACGTTATAACATATATTTCAAAGCGTCCGGGACTTCCGAACGGATTCCCGTTGCCTGTCGGAACGGGTCTTGAGCATTATACAAACGGCCCTAAGGTACACGACTATCTCGCCGAGTTCAAGCGCGACGTCCTCGACAAATACGACTGCTTTACCGTCGGCGAAGCGCCGATGATGACGCCGAAGCTCGCAAAGAAGTTCATTCAGGAGGGCGACAACAAGGTCCTTGACCTGATGTTCCATTTCCAGCATATGGAGGCTGACTGCTTCCTTACCGACTGGATAACGATCCCGTTCAAGCTCCGTAAGATGAAAAAAGCGTTTTCACGCTGGCAAAAGGGGATGTACGGAAACGCGTGGAACGCGCTTTACCTCGAAAACCACGACCATCCGCGTATAATCAACCGCTACGGCGACGTGAATTACAGGGTCGAAAGCGGAAAGATGCTCGCCGCCATGTATATCTGCCAGAGCGGCACGCCGTTCGTATATCAGGGTCAGGAGATCGGCATGGTGAACAACGAGCTTGACGATATAACGAAGTTCAAGGACGTCGTGACGTTCAACAACTACAAGGTATTTAAAAAATTGGGCTTCTCCGAGAAGTTCATTTTAAATCACACGAACAAGTGTTCGAGAGAAAATTCGAGGACTCCGATGCAGTGGAGCGCCGAGGAAAACGCCGGATTTACGACGGGCACGCCGTGGTTCTCGGTAAACCCGAATTATACCGAGATCAACGTCGAAAAGGCGGATAAGGACGAGAATTCGATCCTGAACTTCTATAGAAAGCTTCTGAAATTCAGAAAAGAAAACGAGCTTGTCATCTACGGCGACTACAAGGAGCATTATAAAGAGAGCAGACAGCTTTACGTCTACGAGAGAAACTACGAGGGCAAGCGCCTTCTCGTCATCTGCTCGTTTACCGACAAGCCCGTAAGGTTTATCCCGCCGAAAGGCTTTAACCTTCAAAACGGAAAACTTGTTTTCCAAAATTACAAGGATATTTCCGGAAGCAGTATTTTCCTTACAAAACCGTACGAAACAAGAGTATATCTTTTTGAATAATCAATTTGAAAAATCAAAACGGAGGCGAATGTATAAATGAAAAAATACGATGCTGTGATAATCGGCTCCGGCAACGGAGGACTTACCGCGGCGGCGTGGCTCGCAAAAGAGGGCAAAAAAGTCGTCGTACTCGAACAGCACAATATCCCCGGCGGATTCGCGACGAGCTTCAAGAGAGGACGCTTTGAGTTCGAGGCGTCGCTCCACGAGCTTTGCGGATACGGCAAAACCACAGGTCTCGGCGAGGTACGCGATATCTTCGGCAAGATAGGCGTCGAGGATAAGATCGAGATGTGCGACGTTCCTGCGGCCTTCCGCGTTATCACGATGAGCGACAGCGACAACATCGACGTTTCCATGCCGTTCGGCGTAGATGCGTTTATCGACAAGCTCGAGGATTACGTTCCCGGCTCGCGTCCGTCCGTCGAAAGGCTGTTTAAGCTCGCCGATGAGATCAGGCGCACGACGGAATTTATGGGCGACCTCGATTCCTTCGGAGTCGACACGGTAAAAGAAATCATCAACAAGCACTTAAACTTCGTGAGAGTGGCGGGATATTCCGTCGACGAGGTCTTCAACGCTCTCGAGATCCCCGAAAAGGCTCAAAAGGTTCTTAAAACATATTGGTCATATCTCGGCGAGCGCACCGACAAGATCGGATTTATCCATTATATCTCCATGGTGAATTCTTATCTGAGTCTCGGAGCGGTCGTTCCGAAGGAAAGAAGCCACGGCATGAGCGCCGTCATCGCCGAAAGGATAGAGGAGCTCGGCGGAGAGATATGGTATAACAGCCGCGTTGAAAAGATAATCATGTACAACGGAGCGGCAAAGGGCGTCGTCCTTTCCGACGGCACATCGGTCTATGCCGACCATATAATCGCAAACTGCGCGCCGCATAAGGTCTTCTCGACGATGCTCGACAAAAAGGACATACCGGTATCCGAGGTCAAGAAGGCAAACGCGAGAGAATTCGCGGGCAGAGGCTTTTCGATGTTCCTCGGCCTCAACAAGAGCCCCGAGGAGCTCGGCATTACGGATCACTCCTACTTCATTTACGATACCATGGACACGGTGAAGCAGTACGATCTGATGAAAAAGATCGAAACAAACAACACCCAGGTCACGGTCTGTCTCAACTACGCCGACAGGACCTGCAGCCCCGAGGGCACCACGCTGATGTATTTTACGACACTTTATAACGATAACTGCTGGGCTTCGGTCTCGCCGAAGAGATATTTTGAGATGAAACGCCTTGTGGCGGAAAAACTTATAGACAACTTTGAAAAATGCACGGGCGCAAAGATAAGAGACGCCATCGAAGAGATCGAGATAGCCACTCCGATGACATATGCGCGCTATACGGGCGCTCTTCAGGGCTGTATCTACGGCTACCGCGCAAACGATTGGGACGGCATAGTAGCAAGAATAATGATGGAAGCCACCGACGAAAAGATACCCGGTCTTCGCTTCGCGGGAGGCTTCGGCACACAGCTTTTAGGCTATTCCTCGGCGATAACGTCGGGCAGAAATGCCGCTGTCAAAACATTGAAGGATATGGAGGATTGAAGCAATGAAGGATAAAGTGATAATTAACTCAAACGCCAAAGATATCGCAAAATTCGCATCGCTTATTCCCGCGCGTACCGCAAGATTCAAGAAAGCGCCCGCAACGCCGCTTCCCTCGACATACGCCGTAAACGACACCGCGGAAAAGCTTCACCCCGAGGTTCAGAAAATGGTGGTAAAGGAAGTCAGAGACGAGTGCGCCGACGTAAAAACCTATGTTCTCGAATCATGTGAAAACAAGTCGCTCGCGTTCTTCCGCGCCGGTCAGTACGTCAGCGTTTCGCTTAAAATCGGCGACTCCGTTTTAACGCGTCCCTATTCGCTCTCGTCCTCGCCCGAGGAGGCTCTCGGCGGCATCTACACGATAACCGTCAAAAGAGCGCAGGACGGCTTTGCGTCCGCATATATCCTCGATAACTGGGCAGTCGGAACAAATGTCGACGTCTCCGCGCCGGACGGAACGTTTTATTACGAGCCTCTCCGCGACGCTGAAACGGTCGTCGGAATAGCGGGCGGCAGCGGTATCACTCCCTTCCTCTCGCTCGCAAAGGCGATAGCCGACGGGACTGAAAAAGCCAAGCTCGTCCTTCTCTACGGCTGCAGGACGGAAAACGATATCATCTTTAAAGCTGAATTTGACAAGCTCGCGGAGACGTGCGAAAACATCACCGTCGTATACGTTTTAAGCGATTCAAAGGCAAAGGGCTATGCCCACGGCTTTGTCGACGCCAAGCTTATCGGTAAATACGCTCCCGATAAATACAGCGTCTTTGTCTGCGGACCGTCGGCGATGTACGGCTTCGTATCAAAGGAGCTTAAAAAGCTCGATCTTCCCAAAAAGAATATCCGCTTCGAGATGCAGGCTATCGCAAAGCCCAAGGAAGCGGCAGATAAGGAATTTGACTGCGTCGTAGTAAAGCGCGGCGAAAAGGTTTCGATCAAGTGCAGCGGCGGAGAGCCGATACTTGTGGCGCTCGAGCGCGCAGGCATAAAGGCTCCGTCAAAGTGCAGATGCGGCGAATGCGGCTATTGCCGTTCAAAGCTCGTTTCCGGCGACGTTTTGATCCCCGAAGACAGCGACGGAAGACGCGCCGCCGACAAGCGCCTCGGATATATCCATCCGTGCTGCACTTATCCCAAGAGCGACATAGAGATAAAAATATTCTGATTTGACCTATAATAAAAGGGGCTGCGGAAAAGGCAAGACCTGATAAGGCAGCTTTATACATAGCGTCAAAATAACCCACTATAGCAGTTTTCAAACGATGAAAGTGTTATAGTGGGTTATATGCTTTAATGAGCTGAATTGTTCGCTTGCGCTCGCAGCTAAATTGCTCGCTTACGCTTGCGGCTAAATTGCTCGCTTACGCTTGCAGCTAAATTGCTCGCTTACGCTTGCAGCTAAATTGTTCGCTTACGCTCACAGCTAAATTGAAGCCTTATGGCTTCAGCTAAATTAAATTCGCCATACAGCTTGCGAAGCAAATTTAGCTCGCCGTAGGCGAATTTAGCTGGCCGCAGGCCAATTTAGCTCGCCGTAGGCGAATTTAGGTGACCGCAGGCCAATTTATATATACCAAAGCCAGCCGAAAAAGAAGATTATGATTATCAATTGCCGCCGTGAGTAGCCGACGGTGACTGTTACGCTGTCTGTCACGGGGTCGCCGTTTTCGTCCGTTACCGTTTTGCCCGATCCGTCGACGACGACGGCGGTTATCTCCGCCGTACCCTTGCCGGCGGCGAATATCTTTCCGCTTTCGGCGTTTACCGAAACGACGTTTTCGTCGGATGAATAATATCTTACGCCGAAGCCCTTCGGAATCGATTCCGAAACAGACGCCGTCGAAGACGACCTGTATATGAGCGAGGTTTCGGAGAGACAGACGCTTATATGCTTCGGTATCTCCGGCGACGTATCGGCTGTTACCGTTACGGCGCATGACGCTTCTTTTCCCGACGACAGGCGCGCGAAAACAAGAGCGGTACCTGCGGCGCATGCCCTTACCGTTCCCTTATCAGTGACGGTAACGACGGACGGATCGCCCGAATACCATGTCACGGTCTTGTCCGAAGCGTTAAAAGGGATCACCTCGGCGGTCAGCGTCGCCGTTTCGTTTATTTTAAGGCTGAGCGATGAAGGTGAAACGAGGACGGAGTAAGCGTCTATGACGGGATCGGAGGCTTTTACCGTGACGGCGCAGTGATCGCTTTTCTTGCCGTCGCTCGACGACGCGGTTATGACGGCGGTCCCGGCGTGAAGTCCCTTTACCGATCCGCCGGAGGAGACTGTAGCGACGTAGCTGTCCGAGGACGACCATTTTACAGCTTTATTCGTCGCGTCAGGGGGAGAGACAATGGCGGTAAGCGATACCTCATCTCCCTCGTTTAAAGTCAGTTCCGTCCTTGACAGCTTAACGTCGGTCACGCCGACATACGGCCGGCTGACGGTGACGGCGCATGAACCGCTGTGTTTTCCGTCGGATGAAAGAGCGCTTATGATCGCCGTGCCGTCGTTTACGCCCGTTACCGCGCCTTTATCCGAGACGGCGGCGACGGAGTTGTCCGACGACGACCATTTGACTGTCTTGTCCGTGGCGTTCGGAGGAAAGACGTTTGCGGTGAGATATTTTGTTTCACCCTTTTTGAGAGTAAGAGCTTCCGGAGAAACGGTGACCTTTGAAACACGGACAAAGGGAGATCTTACAAAGACGGTACATTCGGCTTTTAAGTCTCCGTCGAGAGTTGTTGCCGTTATGACGGCGGAGCCCTCGGAAACGCCCGTTATTTCACCGCTTGTTGATACGGAAGCGATATCCGTATTGTCGGACGACCATATGACCGTTTTATTTGCGGCGTTTTCGGGATAGACCGTCGCCGTGACCGTCGTCGTGCCGCCCGCGTAGATGTAAAGCGTTTCATAGTCGAGCGATATCCCCTCGACGTGCACGATATCCATAAAGTCGGTGAAGATCCCGTTGAGCGCCTTCTGCACGGTATATGTGTTGCTCATATATGTACGGTATGCTGCGCCGTTTTCGACGAACGAGACGACGGGAAGATATATTTTTTCCGCCGCGAGAGATGAATATATCCAGTCGGGGACGTCGTATTTTTCACAGTCCACGCCGAAAATGTCGGCGTCAAACGTCGTCATCCAAGGCAAAACGACTTCGTTCCCGATCTCATCGCAATCGGAAACGGAGTCGCTGTAGTACATTACGATAAATTTATCGCCGTTTTGATATTTTAAGTTTATCGCGTCGGCGGAGACGTCGTGCCAGTGGGCGTCGTTTCTGTACGCGTGCCCTTCGGCAAACGCGTGGAAGGCAAGCAGGAATATAAGCAAAACTGCCGCCGCAGAAAAATAAGACCTTTTCATTTCCGCTTCACCCTTTGTGGAGTTTAACTCAGCCAGTTCACAAGAAGCTTTGTCCACTGCGCTACATGCGGATCGGAGGCGGCGACGCCGAGACCGTGATGTCCGTTCGGGAAAATGTGCATCTCAAACGGAACGTCGTGCTTTTTAAGCGCTTCGGCGTAATATATGCTGTTGAGTACGTTTACGCATTCGTCGTTTGCGGTGTGCCAGATGAACGCCTTCGGAGTGTCGTTCGTGACGTTGGCGCACGGAGAAACGTTTCCGGCAAACGAGAGGTTATCTTTTCCGAGAAGGTTTTCATAGCTTCCGAAATGCGAAATGTCTCCGGCGGACGGAGGGCATATAACGGGATAACAGAGTATCTGGGCGTTGGGGACGAACGGAAAACCGTCCGTGTCGTCCGCGCCTTCAAATTCGATACCGTCCGTATATGTCGACAGCATCGCCGCGAGATGACCGCCCGCCGACGAGCCCATTATAGCTGTTTTCCCGGGATCGACGTCGAATTTTTCCGCGTTTTTCCTGACAAAGCGCATCGCCCTTCTCGCGTCGAGGAGCGGCAGGGGAAAGCGGTGGGGCGAAACGCGGTAGTCGACGACGAAGGCTGTTATGCCGTAGCTGTTTAAAAACTCGGCGTAACCGACGCCTTCATGGTCGGCGCGGCAGGCGTAACCTCCGCCCGGCAGTATGACGACGGAATACTCCTTTGTCTTTTTTTCGGGCTTATAATATGTTATGACCGGCTCCTCCACGCACATACCCGGAGTATTTTCCCAAAGCTTGAATGTTTCCATTTTATCCTACGCCGCCTTTATATTGATATAGTTTGACGATCCATACAATGAAATCCTTTAAATGATAAATGTTTTTATCTGAAATGTCAAGCAAGATCCTGTAAGAAACAGATTTTTAACGCATGTCGGAAATTTTAAGAAAAAATACAAATTTAAAGTTGACAAACGTGTGTGTGATAATGTAAAATAATCATGATATGCTATTTGGGGCAGTGTTCTTGAATATGGAAAAAAGATTAAAAGAACAAAAATATCTGATCGACCTTCTGAAGGCCGCCATCAACGGCGGTCAGGCGGCCGCATGCCCGAATGACATTGACTTCGATCATCTTACAAAATATGCCGAGGAACACGGCGTCGAGGGTACGGCATATATGGGGCTTCTCAATTCCGAGGGAGTGCCCGAAGCTGTACTTGACGTGTTTGCCGAAAAGTATAAAAAGGGTATAGTAAGAGAATATCTCCAACATTCCGAGGGAGTCAGGATCTTTTCACAGCTTGAGAAAAACGGCGTCGATTTTATTATGCTCAAGGGCTGGATAATGAAAAAGCTTTATCCCCAGCCCGCGATGCGTTCGATGTGCGATATAGATATCCTTATAAAAAAGAAGGACAGCGAGACAGTCAAGGGGATAATGGACGCTCTCGGTTATACCTCCGTAAAATACGGCACAAATCCCGACATATACCTTAAAGCGCCGATAATGAACATCGAGGTCCATAACGCTCTTATCCGCGACAAGACGGATCATTTCGATACGACGTGGGAAAGAGTTTTGCCGGTAAAGGGCTTTTCACATTCGTACGCAATGACGAACGAGGACTTCTATATTTTCATGATAGCCCATCTTTGGAAGCATTTCGTCGGAAGCGGAACGGGCATACGCTCGATACTCGACATCTACGTCTATCTTAAACACTATAAGGATTCTCTCGATAACGAATACATTAACAAAAAGCTGACCGACAGCGGGATCGCCGATTTTGACGGAGCCGTGAGAGAGCTTTGCATGTATTGGTTCGGGGACGGAGAGCTTACCGAAAGAGCTGCGGAGCTGGAGCCGGAGATCCTCGAAAGCGCGGTTTACGGAAATAAGGAGACCGCGGCGAGAAACTACATAAAGAGCACGATAAGCAATGAAAGCGGTAAGGTCACAGCCGTAAACAAGTTCCTTTATATTTTAAAGCTGATGTTCCCCGGTCTTTCTGTTATGGAAAAAAGCTATCCGTGGCTGAGAAAGGTCCCGTTCCTGATCCCGTTCATGTGGATCGTAAGGGGAGTCAAGAGCGCTTTTTCAAGGAGCGGCACCGTCAAAAAAGACATAAGTAACGTAGTAAACGCCGACAAAAACGCTAAGCGGAAGAAATAACGGGATCGACTAAATAAAAACAAATAAAAATAACAGCTTCCTATCCGAGGATTATCCCGGGAAGGAAGCTGTTTTGTTATTTATCGGGCTGAACCGAATGAGAGCAAAAAATTATTATTCGCCGTCGTTGTCTTCGTCGTTTTCCGGCTCTTCGTCGTTTTCCGCGACCTCTGTAAATTCATACGTTCCGTCCTTGACGGAGCAGACATACGATCTGTTCGGCTTTACGGTTCCGTCGAGCATAAGCTCGGAGAGCTTGTCTTCGATCTTCGACTGGATGGCTCTTCTGAGCGGTCTTGCGCCGTAGACGGGATCGAAGCCGGCGTCCGAGATCTTGTCGACCGTCTCGTCCGTGAAGCTCACCGTTATATCTATATCGGCTATCCTCTTTGAGAGCGTTTTCAGCATACGCCTTGTTATCTCTTTGATGTTTTCCTTCGTAAGCTGACGGAATACGATTATGTCGTCGACCCTGTTGAGAAATTCGGGACGGAGAGTTCTCTTGAGTTCGCCCATGACGGCGTCGCGTATCTTTTCCTGACTCATGGTTTCGCCGCTGTCGGCGCTGAAGCCGAGAGCGCCGCTCTGGTTCGTGATGAGCTTTGCGCCGAGGTTCGAGGTCATTATGATAATGCAGTTTTTGAAGTCGACATGTCTGCCCTGCGAATCCGTCAGCATTCCGTCGTCAAGTATCTGAAGAAGGATATTGAAAACGTCGGGATGCGCTTTTTCTATCTCGTCGAAAAGGATGACGGAGTAGGGATGCCTGCGTACCTTTTCGGTAAGCTGACCGCCTTCGTCGTAGCCGACGTATCCGGGCGGCGAGCCGACAAGCTTCGACACTGTGTGCTTCTCCATGAATTCCGACATATCGAGCCTTATCATCGCGCTCTCGTTTCCGAACATCGACTCGGCGAGAGTCTTGCAAAGCTCCGTCTTGCCGACGCCCGTCGGGCCGAGGAATATAAACGAGCCTGTCGGACGCTTCGGGTCCTTAAGACCGACTCTGCCGCGCCTTATCGCCTTTGCGACTGCCGCCACGGCCTCGTCCTGGCCGACGATCCTCTTATGAAGCTCCTCCTCCATGTGAAGAAGCCTCTCGCTTTCCTCCTGTGTAAGCTGTACGACGGGAATGCCGGTCCAGGATGAAACTATCTGCGCTATTTCGTCCGGAGTTACCTCGCCGGTGCTGTTTTTGTTGCGTTCCTGCCAGCTCTGTTTCTGTTCGTCAAGCTGCTTTTTGACCTCTTTTTCCTCGTCGCGCAGTTTGGCGGCGCGCTCAAAGTCCTGTGAATTGACTGCCGCAGCCTTTTCGTCGCCGAGCTGCTTCAGCTTGCTTTCAAGCTCTTTGACGTTGTCCGGAGCGGTGAATGCGCGGAGCCTTACTCTCGACGCCGCCTCGTCG